>CAZKAA010000039.1:0-21583 GCA_964550575.1 uncultured Candidatus Cloacimonadota bacterium | reverse complement strand
CACCCCACCCAATCGCAAGCGATTGCGCGAGGACCCCGAAAGCCGGGAATGACAAATGCTCAGGATCGGTTGTTTTTGGGTAGGATGACTGTGATGGGGGAATGACAAACATTCTGAGGCCGGGAATGACAACGTTCAACTTTGGGAGAAGATGGCTGGGGCTGGGTGAAAAGAAAACCGGCCCGAGGGCATAGCTTCGGGCCGGGAATGGTTTGCGGTTATGGTTCGCGGGTCAGGTGGCGGGCGCTCCGGGGTTGAGCATCTTGTCGATGGCGCGGGCGCTGCGGTGTCCGTCGGCGATGGCGGAGATGGCGTCCGCGGTGGGGTTGAACATGTCTCCTCCGACAAATACTTTCGTATCGGCAGTCTGGCCCCAGCGGTCGGCGAGCACGCGGTATTTCTTGAGTTCGATTTTGGCGGAGGCTTTTCCGTCCATCCAGACGAAGTTCACGCCCTGGCCGATGGCGGCGATGACGGTGTCCGCGGTGACGTGTTCGCGGCTGCCTTCGATGAGGATGGGCTGCGGGCGCTGTCCGGGTTCCTGGGCGACCATTTCGGCGCGTCCCCAGGCGAAGTCGAGTGTTCCGGCGGAGTTTTCCTTAAGTTCGAGCGGGATGGCCTGGAAGATGAAGTTCACGCCTTCCTCGAGGGCTTCCTCGATCTCCTCCCTGTCGGCGGGCATGTCCACTTCGCGGCGGCGGTAGAGCACGGTGACCTCGCAGCCGAGGCGGCGTGAAGTGCGGGCGGCGTCCATGGCGACGTTGCCTCCGCCCACCACGACCACGTGCTTGCCCAGACTGACCGGGATGCCGTTGGTGACGTCGCTGAGCAGCTTGAGACCGCTGATGACGCGGGGATGGTCGTCTCCCGCGATGCCGATGCGGTAGGGCTCAAACATGCCGACGCTGACGAAAATGGCGTCGAAGCGGGCATAGAGGTCGTCGAAGCTGACGTCTTTGCCGATGCAGGTGTTGTAGTTGATGACGACTCCCGCGGCGGTGATCTGGGCGATGTCCTGGTCCAGCTTGCCATAGGGCAGGCGATATTCCGGGATGCCGTAGCGGAGCATGCCTCCGGCGGCTGCCTGCTGCTCGAAGATCTCCACTTGGTAGCCCATGCCGGCGAGGTAGTAGGCGGCGCTGAGTCCTCCGGGTCCGGAGCCGATGATCGCCACTTTCTGGTTCAGGGGCGTGACCTCATCCTGGAGCAGGCGGCGATAGTCCTCGCTGGTGGCGCAGTCGGTGAGATAGCGCTTCAGCCAGCGGATGGAGATCGCCTCGCCTCGGTGGGAAAGGGCGCATACGTCCTCGCAGCGGCGGGTGCAGACGCGTCCGCAGACTCCGGGCAGGGGGTTTGTCTCGTATAGTATTTTCAACCCGCCGGCGATGTCGTCTTCGCGGACGGCTTTGATGTAGGCGGGGATGTTCATGTGGGCGGGGCAGGTGGCGGTGCAGATTCCGCACTGGATGCAGCGGTCAGCTTCCCGGACGGCGAGGTCGTGGGAATAGCCTTTGACCATCTCGACAAAGGAGCCGAGGCGGGCGGCGGCTTCCAGATGGGGCATGGGCACGCGCTCGAGGGCGAGGAGTTCGAAGTTGTCCGGCTTGCGGTAGCCGAGGGTCTCTGTGTCCCAGGGTTTGGGGTCGGCACCGGGGATGTAGCAGTATGTTTCGCGCACGTCGCGGTCCAGGCCTTCCTCGATCCAGGTGTATTCATTGCTGAGGGTGAGGGATCCGGTGGGGCAGATGTCCACGCAGAGGGCGCACCAGCAGCAGCGCCCGTAGTCCACGCGGGGGCGCAGGCCGCTGTCTCCGTCTTTGGCATCCCTGACGGGAACCATGTCGATGGTGGCGTTCTGGCAGATCTCGGCGCAGGTTCCGCAGCCGATGCACTTGTCGATGTCGTTCTGATGGAATCCGCGGTAGCGTGGCGCTCCGGGGCGCGCTTTTTTCAGGGTGTTAACGGAATATGGCTTTTCAAAGGCGCGTTTCCAAACGTAGAAGGGGGACAGGATGTCTTTCAGGTTCATGTGCTACCTCTCGATTTCCGGCGGATAGGTGTGCAGGGAGAGCATCAGGCCGTGGGTGTCGGCGATGTTGATCCCCACGGCGAGGTGTTCCAGCAGCGCCATCGCGTGGCAGAAGGACGGTCCGCGGACGGTGACCTTGCGGGGGAAGGCGCTGCCGTCGGAGACCATGAAGTAACCGTATTCGCCGCGGGTGGACTCGGCGCGGACATAGGTTTGCCCTGCCGGGACCTTGAGATGCAGGACATTGGGGAGCTTCAGGTGGAAAGGCCCGTCCAGGGGCATGCGGTCGAGGATCTGGCGGATGAGGGAGATGCTTTGGTGCATCTCGCGCCAGCGGACGAGCAGGCGGGCGTAGGCATCGCCGGCGGTCTCGGTCTCGACCTTGAAGTCAAGCTGGTCGTAGATCAGATAGGGGTGGTCCTTGCGGATGTCGCGGGCAAGTCCGCAGCCGCGGGCGTTGGGGCCGACCACGCCGAAGGGGTCGACCATGTCAGGGGTGATGATGCCCAGTCCCTGGGCGCGCAGTTTGATGACGGCGTTGTTCAGGGTCACGTGGCGGATGTCCTCGAGGAGCTTTTCCGCTCCGTCCAGGGTCTTTCTGGTTTTGTCGGCCCAGCCTTCGGGGATGCCGTCGCGCACTCCTCCGGGAATCATATACATGTGGTAGATGCGGGCGCCGGTCCATTCCTCGAAGAGATCGAGGAAATAGTCGCGGTAGGCGAGCGTCCATTGCGAGACCGTTCCCATGCCGAAGGAGCCGCTTTGTCCGCCCAGCCACATCATGAAGCTGGTGAGCCTTGAGAGTTCGAGGTTGAGGGTTCGCAGCCATTTGGCGCGTTCGGGGATCTCGATGCCCATGAGGTCTTCCACGGCGGCGGCGAAGAGATATTCGTTGGTGTCCGGCTCCGGCACGCAGATGCGGCAGACGAGGGGGAAGCTGTTGATGTAGCGGCGGCGCTCCATGAGCTTCTCGAATCCGCGGTGCAGGTAGCCGACGTGGGTGTGGCAGGCGACGATCTGGTCGCCGCAGACGTCCAGTTCCAGGCTCATGTTTCCGGTCACGCCGGGATGCTGGGGTCCCTGCCAGAGCTTTAGGTATTTTCCGCTGTCGAGGTCATAGACCGATTTTCCGTTGACGATCGGGGGATACAGGTTTTCCATCTCAGTCCTCCGGATATAGATTCTGGTGCATGTGTACCTCCGGTTCGCGCTCTTCGCGGGTGCGGTGGCTGTAATGCTCGTCGCTGAACTGCTTGGTGTCAAAGTCGCGGCGCATCACGGGAGGCCCCTGCCAGCCTTCGAGGATCAGCGGTTCGCCCTGGCGGGGGCTTCCGGGGAAGGAAATGCCGAACATCTCGCGGAGTTCCTGCTCGTAGACGCGTGCCTGCTCCCAGAGGTGGTGGATGCTATCCATGACGGTGTTTTCACGGGGGAGGAAGACCTTGAGGGCGAGGTCGGTTTTGCTGTCGTAGTTGTGCAGGATGTAGGTGAGTTGGAAGCGTTGCTCCTCCAGCCAGTCCACGACAGTCATCAGCACGAGGTGGGTGTAGCCGTGGATGTCCCGCAGATGGGTGATGAGGGGCACGAGCTGCTCTTTGGGGACTTCCGCGAAGGCGAGATGGGGGTGTCGCTGCTCGAACGCGCCGAGCGGGAAGCGGGCTTTCAGTTCTTCGTATAATCGTTTCATCATAGCCTACCAGTTGTAGTCGGGCATATCCCAGTCTTTGATCACGCGCTTCTGGTTTTCTTTGTACCAGTCGAAGTTCTGGGCGTAGAGGTTCTGGCCTTCGGCCTTGCCGGCGCGGATGAGCTCGCGGAGTTTGGCAAATCCTGCCAGGATGGCTTCCGGGCGAGGCATGCAGCCAGTGACATAGACATCCACGGGGATGTATTCGTCGATGCGCTTGATGGTGTTGTAGGAATCCCAATACATGCCGCCGTTGATCGCGCAGGAGCAGACGGCGATGACGAACTTGGGCCCCTGCATCTGCTCATAGGAGCGGACGATGCGCTTGAGGGTCTTGATCGAGACATAGCCTCCGATCATCAGCAGCGATGCCTGGCGTGGCGTGGGGCGCATCTGCATGCCGAGGCGGCTGATGTCGTAGCGGGAGGAGATCAGCGGGCGCAGTTCGATCGCGCCGCAGCCTGTGCCGAAAGCGAGGATCCAGATGCTCTGGGAGCGGCACCAGTTGAAGAACTTCTCGAAGACGGCGGGCGCGGGGGACACTGCCTCCGGGCGGGCGTCGCAGAACCAGTCGCGTTCTTCTTCGGGAAGCCCGGCGTTGGTCAGGGTCTTGTCGTCCTTGCGCCAGTCCGGGTAGTCGGTCACCAGTGGTGTGGGTCGTTTATCTTTGTCTTCTGGCATGGCTTGCTCCTTAGAGGGTCCAGATCAGGACCGCGACGATCCCGATCAGGGCGGGGTATTTGAGAAAGAAACGGATGGATTGTTCGGCTCGGAAGCGGGGGAACGAAGCTCCCACAAAGACGCTGAACATATAGATGCAGAAGGTTTTGACCATCAGGATGGGAATCGTCGTGGCACCTCCGAAAAAGAGGTTCATAAACAGCACCAGCTTGGCGCCGTTGAAGATCCCGCGGTTGGTCGCCAACAGGCCGAGGAAGGAATTGGAATACTCTGTGGGGGGGCCGATGGGAATCTCCTGGGGCGCGATCACCAGGGAGAAGGGATTGTGCATGTTCATGCCCAGCATGGCGATCATCGCGGCTATCACCGCCAGCGGATTGGTGAACACCGTCCAGTTGAGGATTCCCCCCTGCTGGGCGGCGACGATTTCCGCGATGTTCAGGGTGTGATATTGCGCGGCGAGACTGATCACCGCGAGCGCGAAGGGGACTTCGAAAGCCGTCATCTGCGCCAGTCCGCGGGCAACCGCTATGGCGGAATTGGGGTGTCCGCCTTCGCCTGCTCCCAGCGCCATGCCAAGCTGTCCGAAGAAGATGAAGTACATCACCAGCAGGACGTCTCCGGAAAGCGAGAAGTTGCTGAAATAGACGTTTCCGAAGAGCACGGGCAGGAACATGTAGGTTCCGATCCCGCCTGCGATGCGGAACACCGGTCCCAGATAGAACATGATGCCGTGGGAGACCGAAGTCCGCTTCATGTTGTTCTTGAAGATGTCGATAAAGGGCTGCCAGACGGGCGGCCCGATGCGTCCCTGCACGCGGGCGAAGATGATCTGGACGAGTCCGCCGAGGGTCAGTCCCCAGACAGTTACGACGCCCAGGGAGATGAAAGCCCAAAGCAGCTTCAGGGCAATTGGCAAGCCGTCGATGATCATGGTGTCACCCCCAAAAACAGATAGAGGATTATGGTATAGAGCAGCAGATGCAGCAGATAGGTCTGCCCGTTGCCTGTGTAGAGGCGGGAAATGGTTGCCGCAACGGAGTGGAATCCTTCCGCCAGGCCATTGTAGAAGCGCGTCGCGCGCGGCTTGGCAAGGAATCCCAGCGCTTTGTTGTAATGGGCGAACATGTTGTAGGCGAAGTGCGTGGTCCAGGGTTTGTAGGGCCTTTCCGCGGCAAAGACGATGTTGAACTGCTTCACCTTCTGCGTCTTGCCCAGCACCAGCATCAGCCAGATGAGCGGAACCATGAACACCCCCATGGTCACAAACATCACCAGGTTGCCGTTCCAGTAGCCGCTCAGGTTGGACGAGCCCATGCTGATGGTGTAGCCTGTCCAGGAAAGCCACTCAGGCTTGGCGAACACGGTTTCCACCACGGAGGATATGGGCTTGGTGAGCAGGTTTGGAAGCATCGAGAACGCCATGATCAGCATGATAAAGATTCCCTGGGGGATGATCAGCCAGACAGGCGCTTCCTTCACCTGCGCGTATTGGGGTTTGGGTTGCCCCAGAAACACTGTGTGGATAAGTTTGTAGAGATAGAGGAACGCAACCGCGCTGGCAAAGAACGCCAGGGCTGTTTCCAGATACCTGCCCTGTTCCAGCAGGGAGGCATAGATGAACCACTTTGAGCCGAAGCCGGTCAGCGGCGGCACCCCGGATACGGCGATGATGCCCATCAGCACGCTGATATAGGCGATCGGCATTTTCTTGATCAAACCGCCCATCTCATACATGTTGCGGGTCCCCGTGCGCAGGAACACGCCCGCCATCGCCATAAAGATCAGCCCTTTGAAGAGCAGGTGCGTGACCGCCAGATAGAGAGCGGAAACCCAGCCCAGATGGCTCATCAGGGAAAGCCCCGCCACGATGTATCCCAACTGGCTCATGCTGGAATACGCCAGCAGATACTTGGCGTCCTCCTGAAACAAAGCCATGAGCGCCCCGAAGAACGCAGTCAGGATCCCCAGCCAGCCGAGGAGCTTCATGCTCAGGTCGTCTCCGCCCACCTGTCCGGCTAGCATGGTCAGCACAAGCACCAAGCCATAGACGCCAGCCTTGGACAGCACGGAGGAAAACAGCGACGTGGTGTCGTCCTCGCTTTCGGAATAAACTCCGGGCAGCCAGTAGTGAACCCCAAATGCCCCGGTCTTGATCAAAAAGCCGAAAGCCAGCAGCAGTCCTGCCGTCCTGGTCAATGCTGCTCCAGCCGGATTGATTGCGGCCAGAGGCATCGGCAACAGGTTCAGCCCAACCATCACCAGATATGCCCCCACAGTGGAGAACATCGCGTAGGCAAAGGCCGGAATCCTCGCCTTGCCGCCCCTCAGAGCCATCAGATAGGAGGAGAAGGTCATGAACTCCCAGCCCAGGAAAAACTCCAGCGGAGTCCTCGCGATAAGGATTCCCCCCAGTGACACGATCAGCATCGCGAGCAGCGGAAAAATCCCCTCCGCGCGGCCTTTGCGGTGCATGAAGCCAAAGACCTGCACCAGCGATCCGCCGACCAAAACCAGCCCGAACAGCAGCTTGATGCCGCTCAATTCCGGCAACAGGAACTGCCAGACCCAGACTCCCAGCAACGCCAGGGCGGCAAAGCCCTTGACTTTGACGGGAAGCCAGTCCAGCAGAGCCATCACGACCAACGCGGCAACCGGCAGCAGCGACAGCGGAAACGCCCCCGGATGATGAAAGAAGAGAGGTATTCCGGCTCCGAAGAGGACCACCGCGGATCCTAGCACGGACGCAATCTTGGTTGCGGGAAACTCGAAATCACCGGCTGTCTCCCCGCGCACCGCCCAGCCCAGCCAGCGCAGGAGATAGGCAGCCTCAAAAACCGAGCCCAACAGCAATCCCGACAGCCAGAACCATGAGCCGCTGCCGGTGAACAATCGCACCAGTTCCCATTTGGCGAAGAAGCTGGGGAAAGGAGGAACCGCCATCAGGGCGAACACCGCGACCGCCATGGCGACCAGCAGCGCACCGTCCCGGCGGATGAGCCCCCAGTCCTTGAGCTGCTTTTCCTTCACGACCTCCGTGAGCCAGAACAGGCCTGACTTCGCCAGGGCGTTTGCCAAAAACAGCCCAAAGGCGACAAGCAGGGCGGTCTGCGGGGGAACCCTGAGCTGCTGCATCGCGCCGAGGGCGAACACCACCAGTCCCGCCTGAGCCGTGGATGAATATCCCAGCAGGCGCTTGACGTCGGTCTGGCGCAGCCCCACCAGATTGGAAAACACAAAGCTTACCAGCCCCGCCACCGTGAACAACTGAATCATCGCCGGACTGAAAGCGGGCATGAGCTTGGCAAAGAGATACAGCGTCGCGCCCACGTGCACCGTGGAGACCAGCGCGCCGATCCCTCCGTGCGCGGACTGGTAGAGGTCCAGCGCCCAGCCATTGGCGGGGAAGGGCTTGAGTTCGAGGAACAGGCCGATCGCCAGCAGGAACACCGCGACCTGATATCCCGCGCTTTGCGGCATCGCGCCGCCGAGCCAGGCATCCAGGTTCAAGGTCCCGCTATAGCGGTATGCCATCACGATCCCGATCAGATAGAAGGAGCTTGCCACGCCCCCCGCGAACATAAATTTGAGCCCGCCGGCCAGCGAATGCCTGTCCTGCCTGAGCCCGATGAGGGCATAGGTGGAGATGGAAAGGATCTCCAAAAACACAAAGGAGTTGAAGATGTCGCGGGTGAGAATCAGGCCTGTGGCGCCCAGCAGCGTCAGCAGATAGAGCGCGATGGCCTGCGCCCCCTGTTCCTTCATCTCCCTGGCCAGATGCGTCGCGCCCAGCAGCCCGATGAAATTGACCAGCGAGAGCAGCGCCGCTTCCGGGATCCCCAGCCTCAGGGAGATGGAGAGCGGAGCGGGAAATCCCGCGCTGAACACGATCGGAGCCAGTTCCGGATGCAGCAGGTTGGTGAGCAGTTGATAGAGCGAAAGCCCCAGCCCGGCGGTGAGCGCCAGATACATCAGCCCGAGGCTGGCGCGCCGGTGCAGTTTGTCCGCCAGGGCGGTAAGGAATGCGGCGAACAGGAAGAGGGCGACCAAGAGCATGGGATTTACCATTTCATCTCCTCATAGTCGTCGATATTCAGGCTGCCCCGCTTGTGGTAAAGCCGGATGGCGTAGGTCAGCATCAGCGCCGTCACCGCCAGCCCGATCACGATTGCCGTCAAAACCAGCGCGGAGGGAACCGGGTCCACAACCCTGTCCGCGACGGTTCGCGCTCCGGAGGCAGTCTCCACGAGCTTCACGCTGCCGTCGATGATCGGAGCCGTGGCGTTCTTCACATAGCCGATCGCCACGATCAGCAGGTTGATGCCGGTGTCCATGATGGCAAAGCCGATGATCATGCGGATCACGTTCTTTTTGGTCAGGATGATCCAGATGCCGATGAGGAACAGCAGGATTCCGCAGATGAGGACGATCATGCCGCCTCCCCTTCGCCGCTCAGCGAATCGATCACGCTGGATAGCTCCGATCCCACCTTGAGCCCGATGCAGCTGTAGATCAGCGGCACCGCCCCGGCGGAGAACAGATGCAGCCAGTTGCCCAGCGGCAGATAGCGCGGGTCGAGGAACGAATCCACGCCCAGCAGCACCAGCCCCGCCAGCCCCAAACCCAGATAGGCGAGCCCGGATAGCGATTCCAGCCAACTGATCAGGCCGTGGGAAAACTCAAACTCCACAAAGGCGAGCGAGAGCAGCAGCATCGCCGAAGCGATCACCACGCCGCCCTGGAATCCGCCGCCCGGGGTCAGATGCCCGTGGATGAAAATATAGACGCCGAACATCACCGCCAGCGGAGCCAGAAAGCCCGCCCCGGTCTGCAGTATCTCTGTCGCCCGGCGCTTTTTGCAGGAGGTTTTGGCCTTGCGCCGGAGCAGGAATCCCACCCCCGCGGTCGCCAGAAACAGCACCGTCACTTCGCCCAGGGTGTCCAGCCCGCGGTAGGTCACCACCACGGAAGTCACCACGTTCGGCATGTTAAGCTCGTTCACCGAGCCCCGGATGTATTCCTCCGCGAGGGGATTGACCCCCGCCGGAACCCGGAACTCGCTCAAAAAAGGCAGCAGCAGCCAGGCGATGCCCATAACGGCGAGGATGACCAGGATCTTCTTAATCATCTGCCGCCCCCTTGACCTGCTTCAGCGCGTAGAGGAACACCACCGTGGTGAGGCCCGCCCCGATCGTCGCTTCCGTCATCGCCACGTCCGGCGCGGCAACCAGCAGGAAGATGATCGAGGCGTTCAGGCTGATCACGCCGGACGCGATCACCGCGCTCAGCGCTTTCTTTGTGGTGATGGCGAACACTGCCGCCATCAGGCTGACTATGCTCAGGAAAACCAGCAGTATGCTATTGGTCACTGCATCCCCCCTCCGGCCGGTCTTCGGCCAGATTGTCGCGCACCGTGCGGTGGGTCAGCTTGATCCCGCTGCAGTGCGCCGCGCGCGCCAGCACGTTTGTGCTCACCGGATTCGTGCAGAGGACGAACAGGATGAGCACCGCCAGCTTCGGCAGCCAGCCGGGAACCAGCAGCCCGATGCCCAAAATGGTCATCATCGAGCCGATGGACGTGGCTTTGGTGCCCGCCTGCATGCGGTTGTAGACGTCCGGCATGCGCAGGATGCCAAAGGCGCCCAAAAGCAGGAACAGCGATCCGGTCAGGCTGATCAGGGCTCCGATGAAGGCGATCATAAGCCCCCCTCCAGATAGCGCCCCACCGCCACCACGCCGAGGAAGCTCAGCAGGGCATAGACCATCGCCACGTCAATATAGATGGCGCGTCCGCTGTGCAGCGCGATAAAGATGATGAGCGCGATCCCGCAGATCGTCATCACGTCCAGCGCCACGACACGGTCCGCCAGGCTGGGGCCCGCCAGAAAGCGGAAAAACGCCAGCACCATCGCCAGCATCGAGATGTAATAGGAAGCCTGGAACAGGATATTGGTCAGTTCAGCCAAAGATCACCTCCAGATGCCGCTCGAAGGTGCGCACGATCTTTTCCGTCGCGCTGTCGATATCGGCGGCGGTGATATCGATCCAGTGGATGTAAAAATACTCGTCCTTCGTCTCCACCGTCATGGTGCCCGGGGTCAGGGTGATGGAGTTTGCCAGCACGATGCGCCCCAGCCTGCTTTTCAGGCGGGTCCGCACCTTCACGATGCCCGGGTTTATCGGCAGCGAGGGATTGACCACCCTCCGCGCCACGTCCACCGCGCTTTTCACCAGTTCGGCCAGAAACACCGCGAGATATACGGGGATGCGGATGAGTGAACGGGGATGGAGGCTGATCTCGCCCAGCACGGATAACCTGCGGGCAAACAACAAACTTACGAGCAGCGCCGTCACGAACCCCGCGATCAGCTCATCCCGGTCAGTTCCGGCGATGGCGACCCAGAGCCCGAAAAGCACGAGCATGCTCAGTATGAACGACTTCAAACGTTGCATACGTCCTCCCGGACAGTGATGGAGATATCATATCTGGAATAAGTTATATGTCAAGCGGGAAACAGGAAATAAATAAACAGGCGCCCGCAATATTAAACCACTGGCGATAGTTCACAACTTTCATATTGACTTGTATGCTAATCTTTAATCCGATCGATCCTGTCAAGCATTATTTTCTCCGTCTCCCAAGCAAGGCTCTGCCCCGGCCTTGTTCCCAGCCCGGTTACCTGCCGGTGTCCACCCGGTTGCCACGCTGTCATCAACAGGGTTGATACAGGCAGGCTTCACGGCGGCGAACTCGCCAGAAGCAAGCATGATGCGGGTTAACGTATGTCTATCGCAGATGTCCTGGGAAGAATTGCCAGCAGGAAGTAAAAAAAACGGCCGGAAGAACCGGCCGGAAGGATGTGCCAGAGGACTGGCTGCTTATTTGCTCAGCACCATTTTCCTGGTTTGGCGGTAGTTTCCGGAACTGAGCCGATAGAGATAGATCCCGCTGGCGAGCGGTTCGCCGTTGGGTCCGCGTCCGTCGAACTCGAGCCGGAAATTGCCCGCGCTGCTGTGGTTTTGGGTTTTGGACCAGACCAATTGCCCGCGCTGGTTGAAGACCTCCAGCAGGGCGGTTCCAGGTTCGGCGAGGGAATAGCTGAGGGTCGTGGCGGGGTTGAAGGGATTGGGGTAGGCGGAATTGAGCCGGGTCACCAGAGGGATGTCCGGCGTTTCGGGGCTGTGGTCGGGAGTGGTGATATGCACCGGGCCGAAGAATTCCATGCCGCCGTCCAGATCCAGGCTCTGGAGCCAGTAGTCATAATCGCAGCCGGGTTGGGACTCCGGGTCGCTGAAACTGTAATACTGCTCCTGCGAGGTGTTGGTGGCGTCGATCAGGGGTGAGACCTGCAGGGCGGTGGCGAGGTCGCCGTCCTGGGAGCGGTGGATGTAATAGCCCAGCACCCCGCTTTCGGTCTGGGTCACCCAATCGAGCCGCACGTTGTTGCTGGCGTTGATCATGGCGGTGAAGGAGGAGAGGGTGACGGGGGTGGGATCGTCGTCCCTGTCTCCGGCGACAAAGTCGTCGACGAAGAAGGCAAAGGCGTCATTGGAAACGCATTGGATGGCGATCCACACCGTTTTATTCTCACAGGATTCGGGCAGTTCATATTCGTACAGGGTCCAATCCAGGGGCGCTTCAACATAGGTTGTGGCGCTGCCTGCCAGATAGTTCGTAAAGTTGGTGTAGGCGCTTCCGGCAGTGGAATAGAGGACTTTGAAGCGTTCCAGGCCATACTGGTCGGTGATGGATTTGGCATAGAAACTGATCTTGGGATCAAACTCGAAAGCAATGGGCGGCGAGATCAGCCAGTCGTTGTTCGGAGGCGTGGAGGCAGCAAAGCAGGCGAGGTATTTGGCTCCCGAATATGGCTGCCAGGCATTGTCGGTCAGAGCCGGGGTGGTGCTGCCCGGAGCGAAGACCAGATATGATCCGTTGTATCCCGAGTTGGTGTAGGTCACATCCGTGATGCCGTATGTTGCGGAATCATCTCCGTCATAAAAAGACCAACTGCCGAAACTATCGAGGGCGAAATCCGCGTAGGAATCGAAGTAGTCCTCCGTTTCGCTCTCCACGGCAAATCCCCTGAGGTTGATGTTGTTGGTGGCCTTGGGCTGAGGGCTGGCAACGCGGCCGGCAGGCGCAGATCCCCGCGGGGCGGGGCAGGCAGTCAGTCTGGGAAGGACGGACAACCACGCGGGATACTCCGGAACAGGTTGGGAGAAATCCTTTGCTGCATTGTCCACAATGGTGAGGACAGCGTTCTTTTCTCCGTAGGCGGTTGCTGCGGAGGGAGTGAAGGCAACTGTCCAGGACGCGATTTGCCCGTGGGTGAGGTTGATCGGATAGGAGTTGTTGTCGGTCAGCGTAAACTGGGCGGCGTCCGTGCCGGTCAGGGCAACGCCCCCGGAATTGATCGTGAGGGTCGAGCCGGCGATGTTGCCGACGATAAACTCGCGGGGAGTGCAATTGCTATCGCCGATGTATGCCAGGCCAAAGTCATATTCCGTGTCGGCAAAGCCCATAAGCGGGTTTGGAAGGATGCCGGAGATCGCGATGTTATCAATCGCGGCAGGTGGGTTTGTCCGGGTTGTATTGTTGTTTTTCCAGGAAAACACCACGAGCTTGGTGGTTCCGCTGTTATTGTTGTTGAGGGAGATGGTGGGGTTTTGCCAGATTGTTCCCTGCCCGTTGTACGGGCCTCCGACGCGGTATGTCGTGGACAGGGCGGTTCCAGCCGTCGGAACAGTGGACGTGTCAACCAGGAAGACCTCCAGGACGTCATTAAGAGCCTGGCCTGCGCACTTCCAGGAGAACTGCAATTGGTATGTGTTTCCGGGAGGGAAATAAACCGGGGCGAAAAGGTGGGAAACAGAAGTCGTATTGCTGTATTGATTTACGAGTGTGGTGCTGCTGTTTGTGATGTATGCGCTGTAGGGGGAACTGCTGTAGGTCGCGTTCGCGATTGTCCAGAAGTTTGTCTGGCTTGTCTGGGCTGTGTACCAGTCATTCAGGTCCCCGTCCCAGTTTTCCGAGAAGAACGTTACCCTCTCCGTGCCGTCGGCAAGCGTGGTCGCGCTGGCGGTCAGGCCGGAAGAATACGCCACCGCTTTTGCTCCATCGTCACCCACAGACCATGCTTTGTAATAGTAGGTGGTATAGGGGTTGCGGCCTGTGTGGCTGTATGAGGTTCCGCTGCCGTTGTAGAGCACGGTTCCCCCGCCCGGGACGGAGTTGCCGGCGCTATAGGTCGTTCCCGGAGCAGGGGTGCCGAAAGTGCTGGTTGTGTTCCATGCAACCATAACATTGTCATTGGAGGTGTTCTTCGTCCAGGACAAGTCGATCTGGGAAGTGCTGGCAGGATTGGCGGCGAAGGTTTGGGGATTGTCGATCGCGACCAGATTCAGGGTGTTCAGGGCAGCGTGGATATTAATCAAGCCGTAGCCGGTATGCATGTCCCAGCCTGCTCCGCCGTCGATGGTCATATCCGTGGCGGTGCTGGTGAGGACGGTTCTGATCTCGGTTGGCGTCAAGTCCGGGTCAGCCGATAACAATAGCGCAGCGCTGCCCGCGGCATAGGGGCAGGCGCAGGAAGTTCCGCCGAAGTACCAGTAATAGTTGTTGTTGGTGGAGCCGGTATTCCATCCCAACGTGCCCTGGATGTCGGTGGAGGGCAGTTCAGTGGGCGCCATGATATCTATGGCCAGATTGCTGTCCTGAGTGGAAGAACCGTAGCACGAGCCATAATAGACGACTCCGTCCGAGGAGGTGAAGCTCTTTCTCTGGCCGGTGGGGCTTGAGGCTCCGACGCTTATCACGTATTGGTTGTTTGAAGGATAGCCGATAGAGTTTTGTATGGTATTGCCTGAGATGTAGGCGGGATCGTAGTAGTTGCCGCTGGAGGCGAATATCACCAGACCGGCGTTGTTGGCATACGTGATGGCTGGGTCCACGGTTGTGTTTGATGAGATTCCCTGGGCACCCAGGCTCATGCTGATAATGTGGGCGCCGTTGTCGGCAGCATGGGTTATGGCGTTGGCGATCGAAGTGAAAGACATGGAACCGTCTGCAGCAGCCACCTTGATAGGCATGATGCTGCAGCCTCCGGCGATGCCCGCCACTCCGAGGCTGTTATTTGCCTTACCGGCAGCTACTCCGGCGCAGAGGGTGCCGTGTCCGGCGTCGGTGGCGTCGTCCATGGGATTGGAGTCGCCCACGCCATAGTCATATCCAGCCACCAAAGTCAGGTCAGGGTGCGATGTGTCCACTCCGGAGTCGATAATGGCAATCACTATGCTGGATGAGCCATACCCGTATTCCCATGCTTCCTCGGCATGGCTATCGAATCCCGCTGTCCCAACCAACGGCCCGGTGTACGTATAGGTGCTGGAGTTCCAGGAAGGGAACTGGGCAGTGTTGTTGTGTCCCCAGTTATCGTCATAGAACGGGTCGTTTGGCACTGCGTCAGGATAGGCAAAATATTCGAATTCCGCTTCCTCGACGTAGGGGCTGGAGCGGAATGCTTCGATGGCGTCGCGGACGCTTGCCCTTCCGTCAAGAGTCACGATGAACCAGCGGTCGAATCCCGTGGCCTGTTCCCAGGCACGGTCAAACACGCGGCGATGGGCACGGATGACTTTGGTCCCGCCGGCCCTGCCTAAAAGGAGGTCAAGCTCTTCAATGCCGAAAGCGTCTCTTTGCGCGTAGAGTCCTGTGGGAAGGTTCGTTCTGCTGAGAGCTTCGTTGCTGAGTTTGATTTTAATGCGGTCGGAGGCATACGCCGGCCGGGGAAGGTCGGTCTTTTCCCTGATGGAAGCCGAGAGCCCGGTTGCCAGAATGAGCCCGAAAAAGAGTAGACACGCAACTCGTTTCATACTGGTTCTCCTTTTCCCTCTCAGGTTTGATACTCCAACAGTCGGGCGATATCTGTCAATGAAAAAAAATCCCGGTCAGGGGGATACTTGCGTAATCTTATCTTTGACAAAACATTGCAGCTTGGGGATGAGCCGTTTATCAGGCAAAAGAAAAGGCTTCTTTCAAATCGAGTGGGCAAGTTGATCGAATGTAGTTGAAATAGCTAATATTATCTCATATAGTGTATACTCATTGTTTTCCTATATGGCTCCTGTTTCTATCCTTGGTGCGACCAAGGAATCAAATAAGAGCGAAGAAGGAGACACAAATCAAAACAGTGATGCTGTTATGTGTCCTTATCTACCCATTTAGTTTGAAAGAGAGCCAAAGAAAAACCCGGAGGCAATGGCTTGCCGCCGGGCGTGAAGTTGTTGGTCTGTGTCTCAGGCGTTAAAGTTCGAAGTCCGCCGTAACAGTCACAGAGATGCTTTTGGTGCGGGTGTTAGTGCTGTAATAACCATAATCCGAGACCTCCGTCGAATAAGGCTCGGTGATTTGGAACACACCCGTACGGGCGTTGGAAAGCTTGCCGACCCTGGCATTGGTCGCTCCGGCTATTTCTTTGGCGCGTGAGTAGCAATCCTTGGTTGCTTCCCCGATCATCTGCTTCTTGAGGTCGGGCAGCTTGGAGTAGAGATATTCCAGATTGGACTGGCTGAGCACCAGGCCTCGCTCTGCGAAGAACTGGGGATCAAGGGCGGTGGTTTCTACCTTCTTGATGTCGTTGCTGAGGACATAGAGGAACTGGTTGACCGAGTATCCCGTGATGTATCCGTAATCGTCGTAGGTGGGCGAACTGGTCGGCGGTTGGATGTTGATGTCCTTTTCCTTGAGCCCGGTGTTCAGCAGCATCTGCTTGAAGTCGTTCACATCGCGGTTAAGCGAGGTATAAGCTCCCATCAGGCCGTTGACGTCGGTGTTCTTTTGCACGGAGAGCGTCCACTTGACGAGGTCGCTTTCGAATATCTTGCTGGCATATCCGGTCACGTGCAGGTTCTGCTCCGCTTTCTTGCTCTCCTGAAAGTAATAGCCGAAAACAGACATGCCCAGGATAAAGCAGATTCCAGCAATCAGCCAGGCTTTGGGTTTGCTCTTGCCCAGCAGTTCCCAGAGCACCAGAATAACAATGACCGCGAACGCGATCCACAGCGGATGGATGATCATCGGTTCCTCCTGTGATCCATAGTTTAGACAAAATAGGCGGCGAATCGCCCGCTGGCAACTATTTTAACAGCGCGGCGCCTGCCGTCGAAAGAAAAGTAAAGGTCCAGGTTGAGCAGCCTCGCGGGGATGACTTCGGCAGCGAGTTCCGGCCATTCGATCAGGGTCACGCCCTCGTCGATCAGGTCGAAGAGCCCCAGATCGAGGAGTTCAGAGCCGCTTTTGAGCCGGTAGAGATCGAGGTGATACAGGGGATAAGGCCCGCCGTGATACTCCTTGAGCAACACAAAGGAGGGGCTGTCCAGAAACTCCGGCACGCCCAAGCACTCGCCAAGGGCATTGGAGAAGAATGTCTTGCCGGAACCCAGGTTCCCGAAGAGGCGGATAACGTCGCCGGGCTGGAGCAGAGGGGCGAGATAAGCGGAGAGGTCTCTCGTGCTTTGCTGGGTCGGAAGTTCCATTTCCCGGGGCATGCTCATTGTTTGCTATATCCTTTGCTATTGATGATTACTCGCCTGCGAGGGCGATCCTGCACAGATTCCGCGCAACGCAAAAAGTCCCGAAAGTTGTGGGCATCCTCGCATGGCGAGCATCCGTCATCTCTCGGGACGATCTGCATTTCGCAATCCTGGGGATAAGATAATCACCCCCAGAGATTCTGTCAACTTATGTTTTCAAGCGCTTGCTGCGGCAGGTCGCGACGGGCAGGATCATTTCC
Source organism: uncultured Candidatus Cloacimonadota bacterium (assembly GCA_964550575.1). GTDB lineage: Bacteria > Cloacimonadota > Cloacimonadia > Cloacimonadales > Cloacimonadaceae > Syntrophosphaera. The sequence continues at coordinate 4,392 of CAZKAA010000039.1, read as the reverse complement.
TCCATGGAAACGCCGCCGTGCTGGAACGTGCCGTTGTATTGGCGCTGATACTGGTGGTAGGAATTGGGATAGACGAAGTAGTAATCGTCCTTGGCGAAGATGAAGTTGTCCACGATGCTCTTGGTGGGCAGGCCGAACTCGGAAGGCTTCTTGACGAACACCGCGTGGCGGTCGTTGGCGGAAAGGTTCTTGCCTTCCTTGTAGCGGACTGTGATCGAGGTGTCGCGGTCTCCGATGACCTGAGTCGCGCGGTTGACCTTGATAGAGCCGTGGTCGGTGCTGATAACGCAGATGGCGTCCTGTTTGGCGATCAGCTTGAGCGCCTCGTAGAGCGAGGAATGCAGGAACCAATGCTTGGTGAAGGCGCGCAGGCCTTCCTCATGGGGGATGGTTTCCTGCAGGATCTGGTCGCGCGAGCGGTGGTGCGCCAGCAGGTCAAGGAAGTTATAGACCAGCACGACGAGGTTTTCCTTGTTCCAGGTCTCGATCTTGCGCAGCACGAAGTTGCCTTCCTCCATATTGAAGATCTTCACATACTTGGAGGTCGGATCGAGGTTATAGCCCAGTTCGGAGATGTGTTCGTCCATCAGTTGGTGCTCGTTGCGGTTGCGCGAGTTGTCCAGGTCGTTGGACGTTACCCAGTATTCCGGGAAGCGCTTGGCGATATCCTGCGGCAGCAGGCCGCTGAAGATGCTGTTCCGGCTGTAGGGCGTGGCAGTGGGCAGGATGGAGTAGTAGAGGTCCAGTTCCTCGTCGAAGAGTTCCTTGATGTAGGGTTGGATGGCCAGATACTGGTCCAGCCTCATGCAGTCTATGATGATGAAGTAGATCGGCACGCCTTCTTCGAAGTGCGGCGCGATGTATTGGGACACGACGTCGAAGGACAGGTTGGGGCGGTCGTCGGAGTGCAGCCAGTTGCGGTAGTTGCGTTCGACATAGTTGGTAAATTCCGTGTTGCAGTTGCGCTTCTCCAGGAAGTGGGTCTGGCGCAGCCCGTCGTCGTTCACTTCGTCGATCTGGATCTCCCAATACGCCATTTCGCGGTAGATGTTTGCCCAGTCCTCCCAGCTCGGATTGTCAAAGAGCCTTTGGTTGAGCTGCGCGATATGGCGCGTGTATTGTTCGCCGATCTGATTGGAGCGGATCTCGTCCGCCTGGAATATCTTCTTGATCGCCATGATGATCTGGTTGGGATTGATGGGCTTGATCAGGTAGTCCGCGATCTGGGAGGCGATGGCTTTGTCCATCAGGCCTTCCTCTTCGGATTTGGTCACCATTACGATGGGCAGGGACGCGTTGATGCGCTTGATCTCCGTGAGCGTCGCCAGGCCGTCCAGCCCGGGCATCATCTCGTCCAGGATCACCAGGTCGTATTTATTCTCGAGCACCTTCTCAATGGCGTCGCTGCCGTTGTTGCAGGTGTCCACAAGGTAATTGCGTTCCTCCAGGAAAAGGATGAATGACTTCAGCAGATCGATCTCGTCGTCCACCCAGAGGATTTTCATTTGCTTTGCTCGTTTCAAGCTTCTTCCTCCTTGTTGAGTTGGTCGTCAAACTTGCGCTGGCGTTCGCGCACGACGGTCTTGACTGAGTCGATGTCCGCGTCCTGAAAATAGAGCGCCAGTTTGAAGTTCAGTTCGTTGCGCGAGCAGTTGAAGACCGCTGTCATGCGTTCCAGATATTGGTCGATGAAGACTTTTTTGAGATCAAGGTCTTGTTCCTTTTCCTTTTTCTTTATCTCCTTGATATGGTCCCGGAGTTCGCCCGTCGGCAGTTCCTCCGCCTTGGCAACCCATTCGTCCCGCTCCGTCCAATCCGCCTTTGCCACCAGCGGCTTGATCATGGACAGGCGGTCGAAGCCGATCTGCTTGATCGTGGATTCGTCCACGTCCATCTCCTCGATGAAGACGTCGAAGACCTGCACCAGCTTGCCCGCCAGCGAAGAACTGAGGCTGTATTCCGCCTCCACGAACTCCTTGAAGGAGGCGTAACCCTTTTTGCGATAGGCTTTGACGCGCTTGATCTCGGAAAGGAGCTGGCCCAGGACGAGGAAATTCTCCTCCAACTGGTCCTTGAGGTTGGCGACCGCCTGGAATTGCTCCTCGGGGGTCATGGTCTCGGTTTGGTCGAACTTGGGACTCATTTTGTCTGTTCCTTGAATCTTTATTTGTTTTCCGGACGCGCCGGAGGGTCAATCCCGCTCAAAATCCTGCCCGTCGGCATCCGGCTCGCTGTCTCCGCCGGAATCCTGGGCCCGGGAGCCGTCATCCTCGATATAGTCGCCGGCATAGCCGCTGTCGTTGATCACCATGTCGTAGATCACGCCGCCGTGCATATACCAGCCGAGGAATCTGCCGTGCAGCCTCCCGGCGCGGTAATTGGCATACATCTGCGGCGCTCCGGTCGGATACCAGAGATAGGTCGGCCCGTCCTGCAGGCCGTTCATCAGGGTCATCACGCGGGACAGCCGCCCGTTGTTGAACGTTTCAAACGCCAGTCCGCTGAAGGGCAGTCCGTCGCGCGTCCACATCTCTTCCTCCTGCTCCAGGCTGTCGGCCGGGACCGCGATTTCCGGAAGGGCATAGTTCTTCACCAGGAGATATTCCTCGCTGCGGTTCTGCGCGGAAAGAACACCCGCAAAGGCGCTGAAAACAAAAACCAGGGCCAGCAGGGCGCTTGGCGCCCGGCAAGGCTGCACGCCGCATCTCGCGGCGCTCCGGACCCTCCGCCGGCAATCCGAATCTGAGTGACACATAATTTCTCTCCGTTGTGCGGTCAAACTATTTTCTCTTTCAAACATGATAAATCAAACCTGCGCCCTTGTCAATCTGTAAAAGAACACGCCTTCTAACCTTTTTACCAGCCGCTTTGTTTGCCGAAAGCCATCCCGGTATCCTCCCAGTCGGGTACCGGGAGGTTACAGGGAGGCAAGAGAGTGGTGACTGGGGTTGGATCATGGCAGAAAGATCTCTGAGAGGGGAGAATGCGGTCGCCGGAACCATTATCCTGGGCCGCAGTTTTGAGCGGCTTGGCACCTATTTGCCAAGGATGACTTTGCTTACGCGGGAACCGGAGGGACTGATGAACTTAAGCAGGTAGATGCCGTTGGCGACAGGCGTTCCGAAACTGTCGCGGCCATCCCACTCCGCGGTGAGGGTGCCTGCTTCCGCCTTACCGGAGTAGAGAGTTTTCACGCATTGGCCGCGGAGGTTGTAGACTTGGAGCGAGGAAGATCCCGGACTGAGCACACTGGCTTGGATTCGCAGGGATTCACGGAAGGGATTGGGACCGCAGACCAGCGCCGGAACATCCGGGGTTGCGGGATCGCAGGCGGCGGTGGTGATAGTATAGGCATAGATGGCGACGTTGTCGTTGCAGAGGACGTAGAGGTAATTGTCGTCCCAGTCGATGTCCGAAGTGTAGGAGCATTGGGGCAGGAAAAGGTCCTCCGGCACCCAGTCGTGGATACCCGTCGCGGCGCTGAAATCGTAGAAACTGACCCCTGTTTCGCGGCCGATGCAGACATAGTTGCGGAAATCGAAGCCAAAATAGTCAGGGCGGACCATCAGGGTTGTGGTGGGATTGTAAAACAGGGCGGGCAGGGATTGGCTGAAAGTCCTGACGAAAGCGAATTCCCCGGCGTTGTACATGTCGGTGTAGTCCGGATGAAAGAAAGCGGGGATGAGTTCGCCCAGCAGGGGTGCATTGTCCGGAAATCCGCTGCAGATGTAGAGTCCGTTCCCATCATTGACGGTGGGGCAGAGCAGATAGAGCAGACCGTTCACGAAGGTGGGGCTCCTCAGCGCTTCGGGGATGGCTACTATGCTGGCGAGGCTGACCTGGTTGTTTAGAACAGAAAACTTGGAGACGTTCAGCATGGAGTTGTCCAGTTCGTAAAAGCTGGTGGGATCGTCGTAGTCGAAAAAGAGCGTGTATTGCTGCGCCAGAGGAAATGAAGCCAGCAAGAGGGGGTTCTGCAGGTCGCTGAGGTTGTAGATCCTCTGAGTGGGCGGGTTGCCGGAACTGGAGTCAAACAGGGCCAGCATGAGGTCGCCGCAGATGTCGAAGCGCACGGAAAGTCCTTCCCAGAGGGTGAAGGCGTAGTGAGGGAAAAGGGGGTTGGAAACGTCGAAGCAGGCGACCCCGCCGCGATAAGAGGACCGCAGGATGAAAGAACCGTATTTGCGGCCGTGTCCCATGGTTAGGTTGAAGCGGTAGCATCTGCCGCTGAAGGACAGGTTGCCGCTGGCATCCAAACGCAGGCAGAGGCAGCCTTCGTTCATGTTGCAATGGAAGAGGAAGGTTCCGTGAGGGGTCATTCTTTCCACTCCGCCCGTGGGGTAGCAGATCGGAAGAGCACACGTCTGAACTCCAGTCACCGCTCATTATCTC
>CAZKAA010000038.1:0-22318 GCA_964550575.1 uncultured Candidatus Cloacimonadota bacterium | reverse complement strand
GCAATTGTCACAGACATGGTGCGGACGCTTTGGCTCTCCGCATTTGGCGCAAGTGCTCACAGCCGGGGGTGTGAGGGCGTCGTGTGTCCTGCGTTTATCTCTGCGTGTTTTCGATGTCTTTCTTTTTGGGACCGCCATGGGTTCTCCTTTGCGTATGCTTTGGGTATTGGCGGAGGCACTCGTTGTATATGTAACCGTATGACTGATGTTTGGTTACCATGATTTGCCTGCTCCGCCACAGGCATTAATTGAGATAGAACAAAATCCTATGCCTGGTGGTTTTTGTCAATCGAAATCGCTATATCCTTGATCATTATTATCTTAACCTAATTGGCGAACTACCTTGCCCGATGCGGCAAACGCTCACGGACTGCCAACAACGGAATGATCGCCAACCAACGCAGGATTCCGCCCACTCCAAAAACAACCTGCTCTGGCTCCAGACGCCAGCCCGCGATCGTCGCCGCTTGCGGAAAGAACACGCCGGACATAAGTGTGGAGAACATCATGCTGACTCCCGTAACGGCTCCGTAAATTGCGCTGTAGGTCTGCTCCCTGCCTTTGCCGGCGATGGCGAGCACAAAGTTCGTTGTCACCACGCTGCTCCCCGCCCACATAAACCCGGAACACAGGGCTTCTATCCAGAGTATTCCGTAACTGCCAGCCTTCATGGTCAACCAGAACATGGGATTCAAGCCGCCCAAGGCCACGCAGATCAGCATCGCCGCACGATTGCCGTAGCGATCCACGAATCTGCCCCAAAAGCTGTAGGCTAACAGCCCGGAAGCCATGTGCAGGGTGCCGTAAAGCTGCATCTGAAACATACTCATCTGCAGTTTTTTGAGCATGAATGGACCCCAGAATGCGCTACCGACTCCGATCGCCAGCATCCACCAAACACCGAAAGCCAGCAGGAGCCTGAAATCCCGGTTGGCAAAAGGTTCACTGAACTTCGCCCGCAACCTGGCTTTTTGCTGCAGTAAGCGCTTGCGGTCCGGCTGGCGGCTCAGGATCGCCAATCCAATCATGCCCACCACTCCCGCGAAAACGAAGATCCCTGCTAAAAAAAGAGCCTGGTTATGCGGGGTGAAAAACGCATCGGGATCGGCCCAGCGAGAATAGAATCCCCTCAGCAGCCCGCCCTTTTTTTCAAAGAGGTCCACGCAGAAGCTGAAGATGTATCCCATCACCAGCCCCGCAAAGGAAAGAATCTGGTTGCGCAACGCAAAAAACCTGCCGCGGATGTTCAGGGGTATCAATTCGCTCACCCAGGCGATCCAGATGTTGCCGCCAATGGATTGCAGCGCCTGGCTGGCAAAAAGCAGCCCCAGCACGAAGAGGATGCCCGTCTGGCGGTTGGAGAAAAGCAGCGCAGCCCCGATGAAAAAACTAAGGAAGCGGCCCGCTGCGGTGACCCATACGCATACTTTCTTCCTCTTCCGAAGTTTTTGCATCAGTGCAACTCCCAAAGGCTGGAACAACCCCGAAACCTGCCCCAGAGCGCTGAGGATGCTGAATTGAAGTGGCGTCGCGCCCAGCAGCACCATAAACTTGGTGATAAAACTGCTTCCTATGTTGGCCAGCCCGCCATAGACTTGCGCAAAAACTCCTTCCACGATCGAGACGCGATAAGCCCGCGTCACTGTGTAACGCTTTCTGCTCAGGTCACGCATCGTTGCGTTGCCTCTGTCAGGTTTCCTTTGCTTCAGGAGTATCTCCTTCTCTCCATTTGAATTTACGCTGTGATAATGCTCTGTTGCGCTCACAGGAAAAACCTCTTTTCGGGCAGCGCCGTTTCTTGTAAAGAACTTGTTTCGCTCCTTTCGGACTACTTCGCTTGTCTATTGCCGTGCAGAGCTTTGCCTCATACTAGTCTAAACAACCGATAAGTGCAACAACAGCAATGCGAATAGAACTGCTGAGTCTGTCCCCAAGGGATGAAATATGATTGACAAAAAGCAGCACTGTTGTTTTATTGAAAGTTACTTTGAATGAAGAGGTCTTCAAGATGAATTCATACATTATCTCCGGAGGAACCGTTCTCACCTTTGACCAGGGCAGGCCGGTGCTGGAACATCAGGCAATCCTGGTAGAGGACGGCAGGATAATACGCATCGCTCCCGAAGCAGAATTTTCCCTGCTTCGCTGCGAGAGGATTGATGCTTCTGGTATGGTCGTGATGCCTGGCCTCATCAACGCCCATCACCATTTCTACTCCACTCTGGTTACCGGGCTGGGCAAGGCCGCGCCCTCCAGGGACTTCAACCAGGTGCTGGAAAATCTGTGGTGGCGACTTGATAAAAAGCTATTGGAAGACGACGTCCACATCAGCGCCTTACTCTCTTGCCTGCAGGCGATCAAAAAAGGCTGCACCACGATTATTGACCATCATGCCAGCCCGTTTGCTATTGCGGGGTCCCTTCCGGCCATCGCCCGGGCAACCAAAGCTGCGGGAATCAGGGCTTCCCTTTGCTATGAGGTCTCCGACCGCGACGGGGCGGATAAAACCCGCGAGGGCATCGAAGAAAACGTATCCTGGCTCAGGCAGATCGCTGACGCTCCTGATGCGATGCTCAAAGGGCTTTTCGGGATGCACGCCGCATTTACACTCTCGGATCATACGCTGCAAGAGATATCCGGCTGGGTTGATAGACTCTCCTGTGGCACCCATATACACGCCGCGGAAGCAGAGTCGGACGAGCTCTTCAACATCCAGCACCACGGCAAGCGAGTTGTGGAAAGGCTTTGCGACTTTAACCTGATCAACAAAGGCAGCATTCTTGCCCACGGAGTACACCTCAACGGGCGGGAAATGATGCTGGTGGCAGATTCTGGGGCGGCGATCGTGACAAATCCCCAGTCCAATCTCAACAATGCGGTGGGTGTCGCGGATGTCTGTAAAATGGCTGAGTTCGGCGTGACAGTGGGACTCGGAACAGACGCTATGACAGTGAACATGCTGGAGGAACTGAGGGTTGGCCTCTGGGCGCAGCATTTGCGCCAAAACAACCCTTCCGCTGGCTTCATGGAAATCGCCAGCACACTGGTTAAGAACAACCCCGCCATCGCCCAAAAGTATTGGGGGCAGGGGCATGGGATCATAGCCGATGGCAGCCCCGCGGACATCATCTTCGTAGATTATGAGCCCCACACGCCGCTTAACGCGGAAACCTGGCTGGGGCATCTCATCTACGGCATCGCCGAAGCGAAAGTTGACACGACCATCTGCGGCGGAGAAGTGCTGATGTGGAACGGGCAACTCACACTCGATCTGGATGAGGCAGAGCTGAAAAATAGATCTCGCTCCCTCGCCAAGGCGCTGTGGGACAGATTTTAAGGAGAACTGAATGTACAGCAGGATATTAGACAGAGCAAAGCACTATGAATCCGAAACGGTGCGCTACCTAATGGACATGGTACGCATCCCCGCCTTCTCAACCAAAGAAAAAGAGGTGGTGGAGTACATCCTGGGGGAAATGCAAAAATCCGGATTCGACGAGGCTTTTATCGATCCGTTGGGCAATGTGGCCGGCAGGATCGGGCACGGAAGCAGGATCATCGCCTTCGACGCGCATATCGACACTGTCTATCCCGGCGACCTGTCCCTCTGGGACTTTGACCCCTTTGACGCGCACGTGAAGGAAGGCAAGGTTTGGGGACGCGGAACCGTTGACCAGGAAGGGGGCATGGCATCCATGCTCACAGCCGCGCGCATCATCAAAGACCTCGGATTGAACGAAATGTTTAGCATCTGGTTCACCGGCACCGTGATGGAAGAGGATTGCGACGGTCTTTGCTGGCAGTATATCATAAACGAGGACAAGATAATACCCGAGATGGTGGTAATCACCGAGCCCACCAATATGAACATCTACCGCGGTCACCGGGGCAGAATGGAAATGCAGGTGCACGTGAAAGGACTTTCCTGCCACGGGTCGGCTCCGGAACGGGGCGTGAACGCCATCTACAAGATCAGCCGTATCGCTCTGGAGATCGAGAAACTGCATGAAAGACTGAGAACCGACGAGTTTCTGGGCAAGGGCAGCGTGGCGGTCACAGAAGTCTACTTCACCGGACCCTCGCAGTGCGCGGTGCCGGATAGCGCGCGTATCCATCTGGACCGGCGCCTCACCTGGGGAGAAACCAAAGAAAGCGCTGTGGCGGAAGTGCGTGAAGCCTGCATCCTCGCCGGAGAACCGGATGCGGATATTGAAGTATTGACCTACAACGAAGCAGCCTTCACCGGACTGATCTATCCCACCGAAAAGTATTATCCCACCTGGGTTACCCCACCAGATTCACCTTGGCTGAAAGCCGCGGAATCCGCATACCAGAACACCTTGAAGCGCGCACCCAAAGTGGACAAATGGACTTTTTCCACCAACGGCGTGGCTATCGCCGGCATGCACAAGATTCCCTGCATCGGACTCGGACCCGGCAACGAGGTTTATGCACACGCACCCAACGAAGCCTCACCTATCGAACACCTTACAGAGGCAGCCGCCTTCTATGCAGCCTTGGTCTGGCAATTGAATCAATGAGCTATTTCCGCTTTTTCCGCTGTACAGAATGCGGCAGTGAATACGCCCTGGACGAAGTTCGCTATCTGTGCCCAAGCTGCAGCCGGGACTACCGACCGGGTATGCCCTTAAGAGGTGTGCTGGAAGCCGTCTTTGACTATGTACGTATTGCAAAGCATCTGTATAAGTCAAGCAAAGACATCGGCACTCTCAGGGAGGTCTTTTCCGCAATTGATACGAAGTTTTATCCTCCCCTGCCTGTTGGCAATACCCCTCTTTTCCGGATTGAAAGGCTGGGAAGGAAAGTGGGACTGAGTGAGCTCTATATCAAGAACGACGGGGTCAATCCCAGCGGTTCCTACAAGGACAGGGCATCGCAGCTTGTGGTTGCAGAGGCCATCCGCCTGGGAATAGAGGAGATTGTTTGCGCTTCAACGGGTAACGCGGCTTCTTCATTGGCTTGTCTGTGTGCCTCGGCAGGGAAAAAAGCAGTTATCTTCGCTCCAGCATCTGCGCCAACAGCCAAGCTGGTGCAAATCCAGGTGCATGGGGCTGAGCTGCATAAGGTGGACGGCACTTACGACGATGCTTTTGCCGCAGCGCTGGACTACTCCGCCCACCATGAATGCCTTAACCGCAATACCGCCTATCATCCCTTCACCATCGAGGGCAAGAAGACTGCCGGATTGGAAATATTTCGCCAAATGGACTCAGTTCCGGATTGGATAGTAATACCCGTGGGCGACGGTGTTATCCTGGCCGGCATCCACAAAGCATTTTACGATTTGCTTAGTTGCGGACTGATTGAGAGGATGCCGCGCCTTTTAGCAGTGCAGGCAGAGAGTTCTGATGCCATCACCTCATATTGGGAAACGGGCATTTACACCGATGCAGTCCAGCCTCAAACTGTGGCGGATTCCATCTCGGTAAAGACTCCTTCCAATGCCCATTGGGTTATCCGAGCCTTGCAAGAGACGGATGGCAAGGCAATCCGTGTACCCGATGCGGACATCCTCCTCGACCAAAAAGAGCTGGCAAGCCAAAGCGGAGTATTTGCCGAACCTTCTAGTTCTGCGACTCTATCCGGTTTGAAGAAGGCGCTGCAACTTGGATGGATACAACCAACCGACAAAGTTGTTTTGCTCATCACAGGGCACGGCTTGAAGGATATCGATGCCCTCAGCTAAGCTCTATCCGGGCATTTGCGACTTTCACGTCCATGTGGGCGAACGCATCGGCGGTTACCGCTTGCGTGACGATTTCCGGGCGCTGGATAAGACAGCTGCCGCGCATGGAATAGCGGCAGTGGGTGCCTTTGTGACAGAAGAGCCCGACCACTCGGTATCTGAAAAACTCTATCACATGAAAGAGAGCGCGGCGCAGCACTTCCGGGGACAGGTTTTCTGGCATCTGACGCCGATCTATTCCACCATGGAAGACATTGCTCCGCTATTGGGGAAAAACTGCGACCTCAAACTCTATACCACTTATAAGCAGGCAGACATCTACAGCAGCTACGAGAGCATCGGACGCTGGATGCAGGATTTGACGCATACTAAAACGCGCATCCTGGTGCATTGCGAGGATAACGATATCGTGGAGAGGCACAGCGCTCAGACCAGTTTCCGGGAGCCGTTTCAGCATACATTAAGGCGTCCCGAGATAGCGGAAGTGAAAGCTGTGGAGCGGGTTCTGGATATGGCAGTAAAGCACAACCATCCCGTGCATATCGTGCATGTTTCCACACCCCAAGCAGCTCTGCTCATCAGAGAAGCCAAAACCCACAATCCGCGCATCTCCTGCGAGACAGCGCCTCATTATCTGCTTCACAATGAAGATATTCTGAAGGGTGAAAATGCCCATCGCTGGCTCTGCTCACCGCCTTTCCGCAGCGAACACTCCCGCGGTTTACTGGTGGAACTGCTTCAGGACGGCTATTTCGACATCCTCGCCAGTGACCACTGTCCCTTTACGGATTTGGACAAAGACCGTTTCAAAGACACTCCGGAGAAGGTGCCTTGCGGTATTCCCGGACTGGCAACACTCTTCTCCTCTGTCTATCATGGTCTGGTGGTAAAAGGGACTATCTCTCTTGACCAGATGATACGTCTCTGTTGTTCCGAACCTGCCAAACTGATGGGGATTGACGTCAAGGCTATGTTTACAATGAATAATATAATAGGCAAACATGAGGAGGGTAAATGAAGGCTGATGGGAGCAAACATCCTCAAAGAGGGGAATCGGCGAAAACACTATCCAAACTGCTTGTGGGTACAGCCTTTGCGGTCTCGGTTTTCTGTATATCCGGATGCGCTAATATCGCTTGTTCTTCTTTGAATACAGCGGATGTTCTATCACCCGGAGCAACAAAACTCATATTAAAACAAACGACTCAGCTAACAGTACAAAACCTAGTTCCGGATTACATTACAGACGATGTAAAACCTACTGAGCAGTTTCCCGCTTTAACTACCACCCAGTTTGGAATCGGAGTATCCGATATTGCAGAGATAGATATTGAATGGCCAGGTATACTTCCCAACGCATATTTAAAACTGGGATGTAAGCTCCGTCTGGCAGGAGACGATAAATTCAAGCTTGCTATTGCCCCCGCACTATCGGCAGGAACCAAGCACACTGAGAATTTTTCATGGGATAAGACAGTGGACAATAGATGGTCAAGCTTCACAATTTATGGCGCGCATGCCACACTATTGGCAAGCTTCTCACCGATAAAGAATTTATCCGGTACCGCAGCGGCAAAATTAGAATATTACAATATTGAATGTTTTCAGACCTGGGATACTTATAGCAATTGGACAGGAGGCGTGGCTAAAACATGGAATTGCACAAACTACAGCCTGTATCTTACTCCAAGATTGAAATTAGGAAGATTTGTCGTGATGCCTGAAGTGGGACTTTATTTCTACGAACATAAGGGTGACGCGTATAAAATGATACCGGTCTTAAATCTGGCTTTGGGTTTTGATTATGATAGTTTATAGTTGTAGAAGTACTTACGTTGGGGAAAACCGTCCACCAGAAGCTATTGCGATGTCTGGAGGGAATCAGTATAATTCAGATATCTGGAAATCTAAAGTGAGGTTCAAGTCTCAAGCGTCATTTATTGTTTTGTTGTTTGCTTTCATCCTATCCGGCTGCGCTGTAATCGACAGTTCAAATCTTGATACAGCCCAGAACCTTGCTCCGGGCAGGTTAAAAATACTTCATTACCAAGGTTATTCCTTGAATACCCACCGTTTGCTCTCAGACACTATTTCGGATTACGACGGGTATAATGAATTAGAGATTTCGGGAGCATCTAACGGTTATTATAATCAAGGTATAAAATTTGGTGTGGGTCTAACAAATCGTGATGAGATAAACATATCTTTCCTAACTCCAGCTGTCGCAAAAATTGCCTGGAAACATAGGCTTTCGAATGACAGCCTGCGGGTCCAACTGGCATTGATGCCGTCTGTCATGGTTGGTGGAGGAGAGGATAGGAATATTGGATTTCTGGATGGTATAAATGGCTCTTATAGAACTTATTGGAGGAGTTACTCATCAAACACCGTGGAGCTTCCTTTTCTGGTCACAATAAAGCAAAATCACTATTCAATGACGGCTTGCCTAAAAGTTGGATACAATCGTATAAAGTATACAGATTACTGGCGTGAAGACCCCAGCGAATATGAACCCTCAATAATCGAGAAAGGAGTGTTTGACAACTACATGGCTGGTTTGATATTCACTCCTCGTGTAAAGTTATTTAGCGTGGTTCTGATGCCCGAAGTAGGTATTTACGGCTATGAAACCATAGACGGCAAACTCAACTTCGTTCCAGTATGGAACTTCGGTATCGGTTTTGAAAGTGGGGAGTTTTGATTAGGTGTTTCGATATGAATAATTGCATACAGACATACTCTTACCGCAACGACGCCCTTGCCAAAGTTACCGGCAGGGCTCAATACACAGACGACCTTACTCTGTCTGGAATGCTGCACGCTGTTCCATTGCACAGCGACCTGCCCCGGGCGAAGCTCATTTCCATCGACGTATCCGCTGCGCTCAGTCAGCCCGGAGTTGTGGCTGTCTTTTCTTACAAGGATATCCCCGGCACCCAGCGTTTTGGTCAGATTATCCGGGATTATCCCACTTTGGCAGGTCCAGAGATAAACTCCACAGGAGACGTTCTCGCCCTCATCGTTGCCGAAAGCAGAGAGCAGGCACTCAATGCCATACCCTTGATAAAGGTAACATTGGAACCGCTTACGCCCATTCTCGACCCAGAGGAAGCGCTCAAGCCCAATGCGGACATCCTGCATCCCTTTCACGGCTCCAACCTTGCCAATTATCATTGTGTGCGCAGAGGAGATATAGAATCTGGCGAACAAGATGCAGACATCATCATAGAGCAGGGTTTTTCCACCCAACGCATCGAGCATGCCTACATGGAGCCGGAATCAGCCCTCTGCTGGGAACGCCCCGACGGCGTGATGGAAGTGTTTGGCAGCATGCAGCATCCTTTTTCCACCCGGCGTTTCGTGGCTTCCACTTTGGGCTTGGAGCTAAAAGACGTGGAAGTGAAAACTGTCCCCATGGGCGGTGGATTTGGTGGCAAGGACGACACAGCAGCCTTGGTTTGTGCCCGGGCAGCGCTCTGTGCCTGGATACTTAAAAAACCCGTAAAAATGACCTACACCCGAGAAATGAGCCTGCGCGAAAGCTACAAGCGTCATCCTTACAAGATGCAATACCGTATGGGGCTCAGTTCCGACGGCCTGATCAAGTTCGTGCGGGTGCGCATGGTAGCCGACGGGGGAGCCTATTGCAGCGTAACTCCCTGGGTAACCTGGCGTTCCACAGTCCAGTGCTGCGGCTGCTACGAAGTTCCCAACGTCCATTGCGACGTTTACGGAGTTTATACCAACAACATCTTCTGCGGTGCGATGCGCGGTTTTGGCTCTCCGCAAGTGAATTTCGCCATCGAGCAACTGGTGGAAATGGCTGCCGAAAAATGCGGACTGGACGAGGTGGAATTTCGCCGCCGCAATATGGTGAAGCAAGGCTCGGTAACCGTAACCGGACAGGTTTTGGATACCCACGTGGTTTCTTTGAAACAGGTGATGGACACGGTTCTGGAAGAGATTGACTACACAACCAAAAAGAAGAACTGCTCCTACGGAGCCCCGGACAAGGACGAATGGTACGGCATCGGCTTTGCCAACAGTTATCGCGGAATGAGTCTGGGAGCCGAAGGTACCGACTTCAACTCTGCCATCCTCAGCGTGCAGCCCGACGGCTCTGTGCTGGTGGAAACAGGCATCCACGAAAACGGTCAGGGCTCCGAATCGGCAATGCTGCTCATTGCGGCACAAGAACTTGGCTTGCCCGTGGAGCGCTTCCGCTACAGAATGCCCTCCACCTCCAATATCCCGGACGGAGGCACCACTGTCGCTTCACGCGGCACCATCATGGGCGGAGGGGCAACCGTCAATGCTGCAAAACAGCTAAAAGCCACCCTCACAGAAGCAGTCAAAAAATATCTGGATAAAGACGTCGCCACATTCGCGGAGCAAAAGCTGCTCGACGCCTCGGGAGCGGAAATCATCTCCTGGAACGACGCCATCCGCCTCTGTTTCAATAACCAGATTTATCCCTATTCCTTAGGGGTATTCCAAGCCCCAAAAGTAGATTGGGACGAGCATACGGGGCAGGGAAACGCATATTTTACCTGGGTTTATGGCTGCCAGGCGGTGGAGCTGAAAGTCAATTCCAAAACCGGAGCGGTCACTCTGCTCAACATGGTCGCCGCGCACGACGTGGGTAAAGCCATCAATCCTGCCATGTTGAAGGGTCAATTCTATGGCGGGATGGCGATGGCGACAGGCTATGCCCTGCTGGAAGAATGCAAATGCGAGGACGGAAAAGTGGTTCCCACGAATCTGCACAATTACCGCATTGCCCGCAGCACAGACCTGCCTGAGATGACTGCCATCATCGTGGAAAATCCCGACCCCAACTCACCTTCGGGAGCAAAGGGCATCGGCGAACCCACCAACGAACTGATGGCACCTGCCATTGCCAATGCCATTTATCGGGCAACGGGTAAGCGCTATTTCGACCAACCTGTTAGGGTAAAAGTATGATAACAGTAAATAACCAAAACTACTCAGATTACTCCCCCGAGAAGAAGCTTTCGGACTGGCTGCGTGAGGACCTGCGACTCACCGGAACCAAGATCGGTTGCGACATCGGCGTTTGCGGCTCCTGCACGGTGCTCATCGACGGCGAACCCAAACGCTCTTGCAAGTTGCTGCTCAAAGATGTGGAAGGAAAATCTGTCACGACCATCGAGGGAGTCGCCGCCTCTGATGGCACACTGCACCCCATTCAAATAGCTTTTATGGAAGCAGGCGCCATCCAATGCGGATTTTGCACCCCTGGAATGGTCTTGACAACCATCGCCCTTTTAAAAAAGAGTCCCCATCCCAGCCGCGCAGAAGTGCGCCAGGCGCTCAGGGGAAATCTTTGCCGCTGCACAGGTTACCAGCAGATCATCGACGCCGTTCTGCTTGCGGCAGACATAATCGATCCCGTTTCCTGAGCTGCTCGCGTCGAAGTATCCGCCCTGTATCCACCCAGTTGCCGACCGGGTGGTTACAGCGGGGCAACCAGGTGACGGACGGGCTGGAAACAAGGCCTGCCATTGGCGCGGCCGGCGTATTAAATGGAATAGTGTCAACGAGGATAAGAATATGAATATATCGGATCAAATCAACTCCCGCCTGAGCGAGTTGGAAACATTGAAGACCGACGCGTTCGGCAAGGACTTCCTGCTGACCTGGGAAAACAGCGTGGACAACCTGAAAGCCGTGATGCTGGTTGCAGAGATACTGCAACTGCTGCATCAGCAGAAGAAGCCGTGGAAGATCTTTGACTACGGTCTGGCGATATCCATTTTCCGCGACAACAGCACCCGCACGCGTTTCAGCTTTGCCTCCGCGGTGAATGGGCTGGGTCTGGCTCTTTCGGAACTGGATGAGGTGAAGTCGCAGATCGCGCATGGTGAGACGGTTCGCGAAACCGCCAATATGATTTCCTTCTTAACGGAAGTAATTGGCATCCGCGACGACATGTATCCCGGTGAGGGCCACACCTATATGACCGAAGTCGCAGACGCGGTGACCGACGGCTTCCAGAACGGAGTCCTGGCGCAGCGCCCCACCCTGGTCAATCTGCAGTGCGACCTCGACCATCCCACCCAAAGCATGAGCGACCTGCTCAAACTCAAGGACTACTTCGGCGGCTGGGAAGCATTGCGCGGCAAGAAGATCGCCATGAGTTGGGCGTATTCCCCCTCCTACGGCAAACCTCTCTCTGTGCCACAAGGCGTGATCAACCTGATGAGCCGCTTCGGGATGGAGGTGGTGCTCGCCCATCCGCAAGGCTACGACCTCCTGCCGGAGACGGTGGTTTCCGCGGGCTCTTTCGCCGAACAGAGCGGCGGTTCGTTCCGCGTGACGCACTCCATGGCGGACGCCTTTGAAAACGCCGATGTGGTCTATCCCAAATCCTGGGCGCCGATGGCAGTGATGCAGGAACGCACCCGGCTGCTGCGTCAGGGCGACAAAGACGGTCTTAAAAACCTGGAAAAGCAATGCCTCGCGCAGAACGCCTCGCATAAGGACTGGGAATGCACCGAAGACCTGATGAAACTGACCCGGGGTGGCAACGCGCTCTATGAGCACTGCCTGCCGGCGGACATCAGCGGCGTGAGCTGTGAACAGGGTGAAGTTGCCAAAGCGGTCTTTGAAAAGTATCGCCTGCATACCTATCAGGAAGCGGGGTACAAGCCGTTTGTGATCGCGTCCATGATCTTTAATTCCAAGATAACCAAGGTTGCAGATAAACTAAGGTCTTTCCTTTGAAACACAGAGAGAAGCAGAGATATTCAGAGAAAAGCAGAGTTTAAATGTTTGAGGATAATCGATGACAGAATGTGAGCTAAATGAACTGAGCGGGCAGATTATCGGGGCTTGTATAGATGTCCATAAAAGCTTGGGACCTGGTTTGTTAGAGAACATATATGCTGATTGTCTTGCTTACGAACTGGAATTGAGAAAATTGAGATATCGCAGAGAGGTCGTGATCCCTTTTATATACAAAGGACGTGAATTCAGCACCAGACTGAAAGCGGATATGATTGTAGAAAATGCGATCATTCTTGAATTGAAGTCTGTTGCGGAGTTAACAACACTCTATGAAGCTCAGTTGATGACCTATTTAACCTTGAGTGGCATCGAACTGGGATTGTTGATTAATTTCAATGTGCCACTGCTAAAAGATGGTATTACTCGTATGAGAATTAACCACGGAAAGATGTCGAAAAGTGATGTCGATCTATTAACGAAATTTCATAGAGACAGATAGATTGTTCATTACAATCCCTCTGCTGTTCTCTGCATTCCTCTGCTGTTCTCTGTGTTAATAAAGGAGTATGATAAATGCCAAAACTGATAACCTCACGCAACCTAGACGTGATCAAAAAGAACGCCCGGCGCTGCAAGGAACGCGGGATCATCCTCCCCACCATCCGGCAGCAGATGTTCCCGGAGACAATCCCGGACGCCATCAAGCAAAGACTGCAACCCGTCGGGCTCTGGGATATCGATCCCCTCAACCTGTTCCGCATCACCTGGAAAAACGACATCCGTAGCGGCCTGTTCGGCAAGCCGGACTACTTCGAGATCCCCTCCTCGCTGACCGGCGTCAAAGCCCGCATCATTGGCATGGTGGGAAAATACTTCCCCACTGGCGCGCACAAGGTCGGAGCCGCCTACGGTTGCCTCGCTCCGAGGCTGGTGAGCGGGACCTTCGATCCGGAGTTCGATAAAGCTGTGTGGCCCTCAACCGGCAACTATTGCCGCGGCGGAGCCTTCGACTGCGCCCTGCTGGCATGTCCGGCGGTCGCCATCCTGCCTGAGGAAATGAGCCAGGAACGCTTCTCCTGGCTGCGCGGGATCGGCGCCGAAGTCATCGCCACCCCGGGTTGCGAATCCAACGTGAAAGAGATCTACGACAAGTGCGCAGAACTGCGCCCCGACAAGCACAACGTGATCCTCAACCAATTCGACGAATTTGGCAACCCCTTCTGGCACTACCATGTGACCGGCGACGCCATCAAAGAGGTCTGGGACATGGTGAAGACGGACAGGTCCCGCCTGAGTGGATTTGTGAGCGCCACAGGCTCCGCGGGCACCATCGCCGCGGGAGACTTCCTCAAGACTCTGCATCCGCTGATGAAGATCACCGCCTCCGAAGCCCTGGAATGCCCGACGCTCCTCAACAACGGTTTTGGCGGCCACCGCATCGAGGGTATCGGCGACAAGCACGTTCCCTGGGTGCACAACGTCCGCAATACCGACGCCGTCGCCGCCATCCGCGACGAGGACTGTATGCGCCTGCTGCGGTTGTTCAACGAACCCGCCGGACACGAACTGCTTGTCCGCGAGGGAGTTCCCGAAGCGGTGGTCCGCGATCTTCCCCTGCTGGGCATCTCCTCCATCGGAAACCTGCTGGCCTCGATCAAGCATGCCAAATACTTCGAGTACAACGAAAACGACATTGTCTTCACCATCTTCACGGACTCCGCTGACCTCTACCAGTCCCGCATCGAGGAGCAGAGAGCCCTCAAGGGGCAATACTCGCATATGCAGGCGGCGCTGGACCTCGAAGGCCCCATCAGAAACCAATACGCGGATAACTTTTTGGAACTGAGCTATCAGGACAGGAAGCGCATCCACAACCTCAAGTATTACACCTGGGTGGAACAGCAGGGCAAAACCTACGAGGAGATCCTGCGCCAATGGGAACCGGAGTATTGGCAGGAAACTTTCGAGACCAATCTGGATGAGCTTGACGCCGCGATTGATGAGTTCAACTTGCTATGACGCGATAACCGCGATCATACCGGCATCCGGCAAAGGCGAAAGATACGGCTTGCCGAAAGCAGAAGCGCGGCTCAGGGAGAAGCCTTTCGCGGAGCACATCGCCGAGACTCTTGCCGAGGCAGGGGTGAACCACGTCGTAGTCGCCTTGGGATACGACACCGCGGACATGCTGGGCACCCTGCGGCAGGCGGTCGCGGAAGCCGGTTCGCGAAAGCCGGCAGGCTATCTGGTCTGGCCGGTGGATCATCCCTTCCTGAGGCTGGAAACGATCGTCGTGCTCTGCCAGGCCTTCGTCTCAAACCCGGACGCGGTGATCCGCCCTGTCTATGAGGGCAGCCCCGGCCACCCGGTGCTGATCCCCGCCTGGATCGACCTGAACGCGGATGACCGCGGCTGCGGCCTGGCGGGCATCATCCGCTCGCAAGCCTGCACCTTCATCGATTTGCCCGTGGATGACGACGCGGTGCTAAGAAACGTTAACCTGCCCAGCGATCTGGAGGATTGAATGGAACTCATGGAAGCTATACTCACCCGCCACAGCGTGAGGGATTACTTGCCCGACCCCATCCCGGAAACCGTTTTGAACGACATTCTGGAAGCCGGGCGGCTCGCCCCCTCAGCGCAGAACAAGCAACCCTGGCGCTATATCGTGTTCACCGACACGGCGCAGATCAGGAAGCTCGCCCTCAAATGCGGGCTGATCGGGCTTTCCAACTACTTTATCAGCAAGGCGCCCTGCGTGATCGTAGCCTGCGCCGACACGGCGAAGAACGTCCGCATCAACGGGCAGGACTACTATCTGGTGGACACCGCGATCTCTTTCCAGCAGATGGTTCTCGCCGCCTGGAGCCACGGCGTCGGAAGCTGCTGGCTGGCAGCCTTCAGCGAAAAGGTCCTGCGCAAATACCTCAGGCTCCCAAAATCCTGGAGGATCGTCGCGCTTGCGCCCTTTGGCTATCCGGCGGACAAGGGAACATACGCGAAAATGCTGTCCGCCTTTGCCGGCAGCAAGGACAGGCTGCCGCTGGACAAGATCGCCACCCATTACAAAGGAGAGGAACAATGACTCCCATGCTCGCCCCCTGCGGCATCGACTGCGAAGTCTGCCAATGCTACATTGCCACCCAAAATGACGACCGCGAAGCCCGCCTGAAGATGGCGGAAAACTTCAAGGAAAGTTACGGGAAAGACATCGATCCTGAAACTATCGTGTGCGACGGCTGCTCATCATCCGGACGCCACATCGCTTTTTGCGGAGAGTGCGCGATCCGCATCTGCGCCGGTGAGCGCGGCTACGCGACCTGCGCCGAATGCTCCGAACTCCCCTGCGATAAAGGCTCATTTATCTGGACGAAGAACTCCAAATCCCTGGCCACCCTGCATAGCCTCCGTTCACCTCAGGACTGAACCCGGCTCCCGCCTGACGGCTTATGCCACCAGCCGCTTGGCATCGCCCCGCCCTGCAGCCATAAATGGCTTTATGTCCGGGAGATGCTTTGGCTGAATACACTTTAACGATCAAGGAGAATACCGCAATGACCCTGCACGGACTGCTCAAGCAACTGGATTTCGAACGCCTTTCCGGCACGGACGGGGAAGCCCGCGGCAGCGAGATCATCGTCAACTATCTGAAGGGCTTGGGCTTGGCTCCCAATATCGAGCCTTTCGAATTTCTGGGCTTCGAAACCGGCACGGCGGAAATCGCCTGCCGCAACATAACCTGGGAAGGAACGCCCTACGGGCTCTGCGGCGACACAGACCTGGAAGGGGAACTGGTCTTTTTGGAAAACGCGGATGCCCTGCTCAACGACCCCGCCCGCTACCGGGACAAGATCGTGCTGTTTTTCCACAGCGACAGAAGAATATACGAACTCTACGAACAGGCCAGGGTCAAGGCTTTCATCGGCATCTCTGCTCCGGAAAGGGCGGCATATTCCTATTCCCACCGCCAGAAAACGGCATCCGGCGAAGCGTTTCCCGTGGTGATGGTCAGCTATGCCGATGCCGAGAAACTTGTTCGCGAAGACGGCCGAAAGATCAGCCTGAGAATCAGGCAGAAAGCTGAGAAGAAGACCGCGCACAACATCGTGCTGGATATCCCCGGCGCGGGAAGGGACAACGCTTTGACCCTGCTGGTTGGGCATTACGACACCGTGGCCCGCTCCCACGGCGCTTGCGACAACGGAGCCGGCAGCGTGATCCTGCTCAAGGCCGCGGAGCACTTTGCCAAAAACAAACCCGCCCGTGACCTCAGAGTCGTCTGGTTTTCCGGCGAGGAACTAGGCCTGCTGGGCAGTTTTGCCTATGCCAAAGCGCACGAAGAGGAAGTCAAGCAGCGCCTGCGCCTGGTCGTGAATGTGGACCTTGCCGGCGACCCCATCGGACGAAACATGCTGATCGTCCTCGGCACCAAGGAATTGCAGGGCTACGCGCAAGGCATGCTCAAAGAGCAGGACATCCTCTTCAGCGGCTCGCTCGATATCTACAGCAGCGACTGCATGCCTTTCTCCGTCTTCGAAGTTCCATCGCTCAACCTTGCCCGCATCGGAGGCAAAGCGCTGTTTCAGGGTCATACGCCGAACGACCTGGTCAGGAACACCAATGAATTCGGGCTGCGGGAAGTCTATCTGGCCGCCCGGACGATACTCAGCAGGGTGCTCAACGCCGGATTCTACCCGGTGCCGCAAGGCATTGACGATTCCCTGCGCGAGAAGATCGAACGCTATCTCTGGTACTCGCGTCTGGAGAAACCGGAACTGCAATGGCTGGAAAAATACAGGCGCTAAGCAAACGGCTGCCTCCGATGGCGTTAGCGATTTTGATTGACAGCTATCTGCGCCTCGTCATCATGGCTTGTTACACAAAGAGGTTAATATGAAGATCAAACTGACCCGGGAGTTGATCCACAAACTCCCCAAGACCGACCTGCACGTCCATTTGGACGGCAGCGTGCGCATCGATACGATCATCGACCTGGCCAAAAAGCATGATATAAAGCTCCCGACCATGGATCCCGCCGAACTCCGCAGGCTGATCGTCTGCGGCGAACACACCACCAGCCTCGAGGATTACCTGCGCGGATTCCACATCGTCAATCTCGTCCTGCAGAACAAGGATGGGCTCAAGCGAGCCGCCTACGAACTCGCCGAAGATGCCGCCGCGGAAAACATCCGCTATATGGAAGTGCGTTATTCACCCATCCTGCATACGGACGGCGGACTCAAGCTGACCGAAATCTCCCAGGCCGTGATCGATGGCCTGAGGCAGGCAGAAAAAGACTTCCACATCAAGACCGGGGTGATCATCTGCGGCATCCGCAACATGGACCCCACGACCTCGCTGAAGCTCGCCGAACTCGCCATCGCCTTCAAAAACAAGGGTGTGA
The DNA here is from genome assembly GCA_964550575.1 of uncultured Candidatus Cloacimonadota bacterium. Taxonomy (GTDB): domain Bacteria; phylum Cloacimonadota; class Cloacimonadia; order Cloacimonadales; family Cloacimonadaceae; genus Syntrophosphaera. The sequence continues at coordinate 4,457 of CAZKAA010000038.1, read as the reverse complement.
TCGGCTTCGACCTCGCGGGAGGAGAATACAACTATCCCGCTATCGACCACAAGGAAGCCTTCGACCTCGCCCTCAAAAACAACCTCAACCTCACCATCCACGCCGGCGAAGCCTATGGGCCGGACAGCATCCACCAGGCGCTGCACTATTGCGGCGCGCACCGGATCGGGCATGGAACCCGGCTGGTCGAAGACGGCGACCTGCTCAATTATGTGAACGACCACCGCATCCCTCTCGAGATCTGCATCAAGAGCAACTTCCATACCAAGGCGGTGCCGGACATCCGCAGCCATCCCATCGACTTCTATATCGACTATGGCCTCCGCGTGACCATCAACACGGACAACCGCACGATTTCGGACACCAACGTGACCGACGAATACATGATCGCCATCAACGAACTCAAGCTCGATTATCCGACCATCAAGTACGTCATCCTGAACGGATTTAAAAGTGCCTTCGTGCCTTACAAAGAGCGCGTGCGCCTGATCAACGACACCCTCCGCGAATTTGAGGAGATCGAGGAAGCCGAACTCAAGACCAAAGTCAAGGTTAAGGAAAGCCTTTAAATGCGGGATCTGATCCAAAACGCCTTCACGGAAGCGGGAAGGACCCTCCGCTCCTTCATCCAGGACGAGGAGAATTTCGCCCGGATCGAACATGCCGCCAAAGCCATTGCGGACTGCTTTACATCCGGAGGCAAGGTGATCGTGTTCGGCAACGGGGGTTCAATGTGCGACGCCATGCACCTCGCCGAAGAGCTGGCGGGAAAGTTCCGCTCGGATCGGCCAGCGCTGCCGGCGATCGCGCTTTCTGACCCCAGCTACCTGACTTGCGTGGGCAACGACTATGGTTTTGACCAGGTCTTCGCGCGCGGGGTCGAAGCCTATGCCCGTCCCGGCGACTGCGCAGTCGGCATCACCACCAGCGGCAACTCCGCCAACGTGATCAATGCCCTCAACGTCGCCCGGAACCAAGGCTGCGTAACGATTTCCTTGCTTGGCAAGGATGGCGGCCGCCTCAGCGGAACCTGCGACCACGAACTCCTCGTTCCCCATCATGCCACCGAACGCGTGCAGGAACTCCACGGATTGCTCATCCACATCCTCATCGAAGGCGTGGAGCGACTCCTATTCCCCCATCTCTATTCAGGAATCTAAACCAATGCGTAAAATAACATTAACCTCACTGCTGCTGCTTGTCGCGGCGCTCGCTTTCGCTCAGGGAAACTACTACGACGCGGTGATCAACCTCACCGGGCAGCAGCTTTACTCCGCCCTGCACAGCCTGATCTCCACCAACACCTACAGCAGCTACGACGGAGCCAAGGTCTTTCTCTTTCAGGATCTGGACAACACCAACGGCAACGTCACCTGCATCTATACCGGGCAGGTCTATTATGTCGGCTACAACTATACCGGCTCCAACAATCCCAACACTGAGCACACTTACGCCCAAAGCTGGTTTTCTTCGCCCCAGACTTCGGTCAAAAAAGCCGACCTCCATCATCTCTTTCCTTCCAATTCAGTGGTCAACAGCTCCCGGGGCAACTATCCGCTGTACACCGTGGCAAACCACTCCGCCGCGACCGTCTATTATGAAGACACTCCCTGGCAGAGCTACCGCGGACTGAGCGCGACCGGATACACTGTGTTTGAACCCTGCGACGAGTCCAAGGGCGACATTGCGCGTGCCCTGCTGTATTTCAACACCAGATACTACGATCCCCTTACCCAGCAAAACGTTAACATGACCCCGGATCTTGTGCAGTGGCACTTCGCCGACCCCCCCGACGCCACTGAGATCGCCCGCAACAACGCCATCTACGGTTTTCTGGGAAACCGCAATCCCTTTGTCGACCATCCGGAGTTCGTAGGCAGGATCTGGGGCGGCAGCGCGGATGACGACCCTGTCGCCGTGCCGGCTGGCAACCTGACGCTCAAGAACCTTTACCCCAATCCCTTCCAGACCACCACGACCCTCTATCTGGCCAGCAAGGAAGCCGCTCCTGCCAAGATTTCTGTCTATGACGTACGCGGACGCCTGATCAAGACCTGGCCCGCCAATCTTGAGAGAGGGGAGTCCCGCGTTTCCTGGGACGGAACGGATGCGAACAATGGCCGTGTTCCAGCAGGGATCTATCTGCTGAGGGTAGCTTCAGGGAATGAGACTCTGACTGCCAAAGCCCTCCTAAACTGACGTAGGGACAGCAAACCCCGTTCGACTCCCAATAAAAGCTGAAGCCTGAACGCTTCTCAGACCACTAACAGCGAATAGAGGACAAATCCTGCCAGGAGCACCCCGCCCTCCCAACGATCCAGACGGTGGCGGCGGGGATTGAACATCATCAAAAACAGCAGCAGGGTTGCGCCGATCATCACGAACTGGCTGTTGTTGAAACCCGCGTTGTAGGGAATCGGGCGGATCAGCGAAGTCACGCCCATGATGAAGAGCAGGTTGAAGATGTTTGACCCGACGACGTTCCCCACCGCGATATCAGGGCTTTTACGCAACGCTGCCACGACCGAGGTGGCAAGCTCCGGCAACGAAGTTCCCACCGCCACGATAGTAAGTCCGATCACGGCTTCGCTGAGCCCCAGCAGGCGGGCGAGAATGACCGCGTTGTCAACTACCAAGCGCCCACCCAGGATCAATCCCCCGAATCCGCCCAGAATCAGTGCGACGATCAGCGGCAGCGAATACATGCGGGTCTCGGCTTCCACCTCAGCGCCCTGGCGGGCAAGGTTGTGGGTGTAGACCAGAAAGATCGCGAAAAACCCCAGCAACACAAGCCCGTCGCCCAATGTGAGCATATTCCTCGCGCCAGGCTGGAACCAGGCGTCGTTTGCAAGGATGAGCAGAATAAAGGATGTCAGCAGGGCAAAGGGGATTTCCCTCCAGGTTGTGGCTTTTTTGACATCCAGCGGATAGATGAGCGCACCGATGCCGAGAATGAACATGATGTTGAACACATTACTGCCGATGATGTTGCCGAAAGAGATACCAGCGGCGCCGCGGGTCGCTGAGAGTATGTTTACCACCAGTTCGGGCGTGGAGGTTCCAAAGGCCACAATGGTAAGCCCGATCACGATCTCCGGCACCTTTAACTTTTTCGCTAGCGAGCTGGCTCCGCGGACAAGCGCTTCCGCGCCGCCGATCACCAGCGCAAACCCAAGCAACAGTAGCAAGATGGATAGAATCATAAACTCCTCAGTCTGGTTGGCGAAAATTCATCGGTCTGGTTCCAGTTTTAACATTCCTACCCAGGTATTCAAGAGCCGTAACGCTCCGCGAGTCCGGCTTTCAGTTCTTCAACCCAGGCGATCGCGGTTTCGCTTTTTTCCCTGATCTCGCCAGTCGAACCCACACGCAATAACTCCTCCAGGCGCTTGGCGTCCTCAAACGGATAATCACGCCCGGCGTAGCGGATGCCGAAATCCGCCTTGGCTGGCCGGTGCTTGAGGTTCAAGAGCGGAACCAGATGCCGGCTGACAAAGATCACCCAATTCATGTGCGAGTGGATCCAGTCGTTTCGGGCGAGGGATTTCTGCAGTTCAATCACCCCGAGGAAATCCGTGGCGGTCGCCATACGGAACACCCTGCGCGCCAGTTTCATAATCTCTTCCGGCGGGGTTGGCGCGGAGTTGTAGATTCCCGCTTTGTCAAACCAGATCACCGCGTTGCCGTGGCGGTCAGGAGCAGTGAGCTTGTCCTCCGTCTCGGCAGGCGTGACCGCGATGTCGCAATAGAAGCAGGGCGGAAAGTTTTTCAAGAGGTAGAAGCATTGGGATAAACCGTGCCAGGTCGGTTCAGGCATGCGGAAGCTGCGTTCAATGCCGAACTTTTCGGAAAAGAGAGCTTCCAGACCTGCGAAGATGATGTCGGAAATCTGCCCTTGAGTGACGATCAGCAGGTCAAGATCCGAATACTCGTCGGCAAATCCCGTGGCGAGAGAACCACCCTCCCAAGCTGCCAGAACGTCGTCCCGCGCTTCCAGAAACTCGCGCAGTCCGGCTTTGAAGCGTTCAACTTCGTGCGTCATAAAGACTCCTTGTACCCTTGCGGGAATAAGTCGAGCTTTGAGTGAGGTTTCAGATACGCGCCGATTCTGTCAAGCATGTTCTCACAAGGAACTGAGGAACCGTATGCCATTGCGTTGAAGTTATGGAGCAAAAATTGCTTTATGCTTGAGAAGAAAAACATTTCTTTCAAGGAGTCCGTTCATGCGTTACCTCGCCACGATCCTGTTATTGGCAGCCTGTTTGGCCCTCTGGGCGCAGGGTGAGACATTACCGGATTGCTATTATACCTACGACGAAATCTCCCAGATGCTCACAGACTATCAGAGCCAGCATCCCGACATCGCCAAAAAGGTCCAGATCGGCCTGACCCAGCACGACCAGTTGCCTAACTGGGCAATCCGCATCTCGGACAATGACAAACAGGACGAGGAAGAG
>CAZKAA010000037.1:14601-22489 GCA_964550575.1 uncultured Candidatus Cloacimonadota bacterium | reverse complement strand
ATAAAAAAAGCGGCATCCAAGCCGCAGGGAAAACTGGTGGAGGTGGCGGGTATCGAACCCGCGTCCAAAGAACAGGCCATGCAAGAATCTACATGCTTAGTTGTCTTTGATCGCGGCCCGCGCGGTGGAAGACAATCAGACCCGCGAGAGCCAGGCCCATGGTCTTAGCCGGATATTATGGGCATCCTATCCGGAGCGTCCGCACTGTTTCGACGCCCAAATCCCCTCCCGGCGGTACGGAGAGGTTGAACGTTAGCTGCTTACGCTGCTAAGGAGTAATTGTTGTTTGCAATTAGTTTTGTTTGCTGCTTGATAACGGAGCAGACAGCGTCTCCGGCATGCATCTCACACCTCCTGGTTCCCTGTCGAAACCATGTCACCCCCTATACGCTGATAAAAGAACTGATTACAAAGTATCCGAAACCGCTCAGGTGTCAAGCTTAATCCTTGAAGTCCACCCAGAGGGCCTGTCCCCCCGCCATCCAGCCATTTATGGCTGTTGGGCCCGCTTATGGGCAGTCCCAGTCCCTATCAATCAACAGGGGAGGATCAAGGGATCAGCAGATTGCTGTGCCGATCAGGCCGGAAAGCGGTAATCCCTTCTGGGATAAATGCTCAGCCAGGCCTTCGACCAGCCTCGGGATCGCCAGCGGGTCGTGGAACGAGGCGGTCCCGACCGCGACTGCCGAAGCTCCCGCGTAGAAAAACTCCAGCGCGTCCTGCCAGGTGGAGATGCCTCCCATAGCCAGGAGCGGTATGCTGACCGCCTGGGCGGTTTTATATGTCAGGGCGAGAGCGACGGGTTTGATCCCGGGTCCGCTGTATCCGCAGATCGGGCGGGAAATCCTCGACCTGCCTGTTTGCCAGTCGATCGCCATGCCGTAAAGAGTGTTTATCAAAGCCAGTGAACTCGCGCCCCCGGCTTCGGCGGCTTTGGCGACGGCAGTGATGTCGGTGACGTTGGGGCTGAGCTTGACGCAAAGCTCTCTTTCGGTCAGCTTCGATAGCTTGCGGGTCAGGGAATATACAACCTCCGGATCGACTCCGAAGGCGATGCCTTCTTTATCCACGTTGGGGCAGGATACGTTCACTTCGTATCCGGCGATGCCAGGCTGAGACTCCAGGCGGGACAAGATGCGGCAAAACTCGCTTTCTGTTGATCCTGAAAAGCTGACGAGCAGCGGTATCCGCAGTTGCTCCGCGAGCAGCGGGAGTTCCGTCCCGACAAATCCCTCCAGCCCGGGATTCTGCAGCCCGATCGCGTTGAGCAGCCCCGCTTCCGTTTCATAAAGCCTCGGAGGCGGATTTCCCGCCCGGGGTTCGCCGGTGATCGTTTTACTGACATAAGCTCCCAGAACTTCCTGCAAGAAAAGGTCGAAGTATTCTTTGCCAAATGTCCCGGACGCCACCAATACCGGCGAGCTTAGAGCCAGCCTGCCCAAACTTGTGCTCAGGACGCTCACAGCTCCTCCCAGCGAATGTCGGAACCCAAGAATACCGGTCCGTCGGCGCAGACGCGCTTATAGGTATCCCCCACCGGAACCGCGCAGCCGTGGCAAACGCCGATTCCGCAAGCCATGTATGCCTCCAGGGACGCGTAATGCGGCAGAGGGGCCACAAGATCGGAAAGAGCTTTCAGCATCGGCAAAGGTCCGCAGCTATACACGACGGTTATTTCTTTTTCGCTGATCAGGCTCAAGACATCTTTGGTTACCCTGCCCGCGATCCCTGAACTGCCGTCCTCTGTGTATGCCTTGTCGCAGGGAAAAACATCGTCGGCGCAGGCTCCGCCGTGGATAAGAAAGCAGACCGCGTCCGCGGGCATGGATTTTCGCAAATACGCCAGCGGTGGATATCCCACTCCCCCGCTGACCAACAAAGCTCTCGCGCCTTCGATCACGGGAAAACTGTTGCCCAGCGGCCCCAGCAACCTGATCGGGTCGCCAGCCCGCAATTCTGCCAGGGCGGCGGTCCCCGGCCCGGCAATCCTGGCGAGGAAGGATATGCTATCCCCGGACACGCCATAAACGCTCAGGGGCTTGAACAGGCGTCGTTCCTGATCCGGCGAGGCGGATTTGACCTCAAAGAACATCCCAGGCCGGCAATGAGTTGCCATGCTGGTTTCCCTTACTGAAAAAGTGAAGTATCCGCCCCGGAGGGTCTGATGCGCTTCCAGAGGCAGATCAAGAAGCAGTGGCTTCACTCCGCCTGCCAGGTGATCTTCCCCTCGAGCATCGTCATCATAACTTTTGATGACAGGGTCTGACCAAGCCAGGGGCTGTTTTTGCTTTTGGAGAGTATGGTCTCGGCTTCGACCACAGTATCCTGGTTCAGATCGATGAGATTAAGATCGGCGCTGTTTCCCGCTTTTAGAACCGACTCCGGAAGCGACAGAACCCTGGCGGGGGCGGAGGTCAGAGCTTCAGTCAGGCGTTCCAGGGACAGGATGCCAGGCTTGACAAGATAGTGATAGAGCGCGGGAAAGGCCGTTTCCAACCCGATCACGCCGAAAGGCGCATGATCGAACTCGCGGACTTTTTCAAAATCCGCATGGGGAGCGTGGTCAGTGGCAATGCAGTCGATGGTTCCTTCGATCAACGCAGACACGCAAGCAAGCCTGTCCTTTTCTGATCTGAGCGGAGGCTTCATTTTCATATTGGTGTCGAAACTCAGGCAGGCTTCTTCGTTCAGCAGAAGATGATGGGGCGTCACTTCGCAAGTGACTTTCACCCCGCGGGCTTTGGCGTCGCGGATCAGTTCTATTGACCTTGCAGTACTTACGTGGGCGATATGCAGGCGGGACTTTGAGCTTTCCGCAAGCATCAGATCGCGGGAGATGATCACTTCCTCCGCCAGTCCGGGAATCCCGGAGAGGCCAAGTTTGGCGGCGACCTTGCCGGCGTGGATCTGACCCTTGCCAGCCAGATTGTAATCTTCGGCATGGATGATCAGGGGCAGGTCGAAATTGGTCGCGTAGCGCATGCAGTTGAGCATCAGCTTGGCGTTTTGGACGCATTTGCCGTCGTCGGAGACTGCCACAATCCCGCCGGATTTCATGGTCGCCATTTCACTGATCTCCGCGCCTTCGCTTTTCTTGGTAATCGCGCCGATGACAAACACTTTTGCGCTGCCCAGGTCTTTGGCTCGACGCTGGATGTAGTCCACTGTGGCGATGTTATCGACCACGGGATCAGTGTTCGGCATGGCGCAGAGGCTGGTGAAACCGCCCCTCGCGGCGGCCTTGGTGCCGGAAACGATGTCTTCCTTGTAGGTCTGGCCGGGATCGCGCAAATGGACGTGGATATCCATGAATCCAGGGAAAACGTACTTTCCCGAGGCATCAATGGTTTGATCGACCAACGCAGAAATGTTGCGGGCGACTCTGACGATCCTGCCGTCTTTGATCAGGATGTCTTTGGTGGCGAACTTCCCGTTTACGTATGTGGTACCGTTTTTGATCAGCGTTCTCATGGATGGCCTCCCTTAAAGTTTTCCGCCGAGGATGAGGAACATCAGCGCCATGCGCACCGCGACCCCGTTGGCTACTTGTTCGACTATTATGCTCTGGTTGCTGTCCGCAATCTCCGGCAGGATCTCGACTCCCCGGTTCATCGGCCCGGGATGCATGATCAGAGCGTCTTTCTTGGCATACTTGATTGTGTCCTTGGAGAGGACGTAATGCTTGCTGTATTCCTCCAGGCTGGGAAACAGGCCTTCCGTCATGCGTTCGAGCTGCATCCTCAATCCCATCACGATGTCGGCGTCCCGCAAGGCATCGCGGAGGTTGTATTCGACTCGGCAGCCATAGACTTCTTCCATGTTGCCGGGCATCAGGGTGCGAGGACCGCAAACCGTGACTTCCATGCCCAGTTTCTTCATGCCGATGAGGTTGGAGCGGACAACGCGGCTGTTCAGGATGTCGCCTACGATGGTTATCTTCAGCCCGTTCAGATCTCCGAGTTTTTCCCAGATCGAAAAAATATCCAGTAAAGCCTGCGTCGGGTGGGCGTGGCGCCCGTCTCCCCCATTGATGACCGGTTTTCCGGAGTATTTATTCACCAGTTGGGGGCTGCCGGGGCTGCTGTGCCGAATGCAGTAAAGATCGATGCCCATCGCGTCCAGGGTATAGACCGTATCCTGCAGGCTTTCACCTTTTTGCAGCGCAGACACCGAGGCCTGGAAGCTCACCACGTCCGCGCTCAGGCGGTTGGCAGCGAGTTCGAAGCTCATTCTGGTCCGGGTGCTGTTTTCCACAAAAAGCGTGCAGACGGTTTTGCCTCTCAGGGTGGGGATTTTTTTGTAAGAGCGGAGGTTGATTTCCTTCATGCCTTTGGCGGCTTCAAGGATATACATGATTTCTTCGGCGGAGTAGTCGTCGAGATCGAATACGCAACGACCGAGGAAGTTTGGCGCAGAGGTCATTCTGTCTCCTTTCCGGCTCACTGGCGCGGATTAAAGGTATAGTTTTGTGGACATAGTTTGGATGAGGGAAAAATGGTCAAGGAAAATCCGGCGAAAACAACCCCCCGCTTTTGTGTCCCTCCTCTTGTGGCAATTACCTCCGGTAAACTGCCCCGGGCGTGATTTGAGGAAAAATCTTGACTTATTTCCCCAGTGAATTTTTATGTTTTATCAAAGTGAAATCAGCTTAGGAGAATAAAGATGAAACGTATCGTGATCATATCCATGATCGGATTGCTGGCTCTTGCCGGTTGCGCTGCGCCCAGGCACAAGCTCAGCCCCCAGGGCAATGTTAATTACAAGACAGCCAATGTCTATTACAATCAGCAAAACGTTGAAGAAGCTTACAAATATTACTCACTGGTACTCAATGACAACGCCGACCACGCGGGCGCACTGCAGAGGCTTGCCGATATCAATCTGTTCAACGGCGAACGCTTTGCCGACCGCTCTGTCGAATATAACCAAGCCGCCTATGAAGGTTACGACAAAGCGATCAAGATCATGGAACAATACAGCGAACCCGACAAGAAGGAAGCTGCCGCGATCCGCGACATGAAAAATCGCAGAAAGAGCGCCTGGACCCGCATCTATAAGGCAGCAGACACCCAATATGCCGCCGGCAACACTGTAGACGCGGTACGCATTTACGAACTCAGCAGCACCCTCGATCCCAGTAAGATCGAACCTCTGCTCCAATTGCAATCGATCTACCAAAAAGACCTGAAAGATGACGCCAAGGCCGAGGAAATCCTGCTCAGGATCTATGCGCAAGATCCAAACAATACCCAGATCCAGCAAAATATGGGAATTTTCTATCTCAACAAGCAGGACTACGCAACCGCCCTGACCTTCTTCGAAAAAGTTCAGACCGCCGAGCCCCTCAATGTGAACAACCTGCTGAACATCACTTTTTGCCAGTTTGAGCTTGAGCAATTCACTGAAGCGCAGAAAACAAACCAGATCGCGCTTGGAATCGAACCGGGCAACATTGACGCGCTCAATGACGCCAAATCGATCGCCTACAAGCTTAACGACAAAGAAGGAGCTCTCTCCTACCTGAAGAAGCTACTCGAGGTCCGTGAAGACGACAAGGAGTATCAGGAGATCAGCTTCCTGCTTAATGAACTCAAGCAATATGACGCGATGATCAGCTACGCCAAGAAATGGCACCAGTATGACGAAACAAACAAAGACCCTGTCCAGTTGGTGATCCTTGGCGCTAAGATGACCAATAACAAGTCACTTCAGACTGAGTATGAAAACATACTCAAAGGCATGAACTAAAAACAGCCAATAAGATGATAAGCCTGCCCCGCGGGGCAGGCTTTTTTCATTTCCGAACATGGACAAGAACCAAAGAAATGCATACCTATTCGCTCTGGGAGCGGTAACTGCCTGGTCTACCGTTTCCACGGCATTCAAGATCAGCCTGCGGTTTTTGACTCCGCTGGGTCTGCTTCTGTTTTCTTCCTTAGCCGCTACTATGTTTCTTTTGGGGTTCAATCTGATCAAGCACAAAAGAAAGATCATCGTCAGGATCACCCAAGGATTTCAACTGTCAATAGCCACAGGGCTGTTGAATCCCCTGCTGTACTATCTGATGCTGTTTGAAGCTTACAGAAGGCTGCCCGCGCAAGAAGCCCAGGTTCTAAACTACACTTGGGCGATAGTGCTGTCGCTGCTGTCTGTGTTGATCCTGCGCGAACGTTTCCGCCTCAAAGACCTGGGAGCCTTGGGGTTGAGTTTTCTGGGTGTGATCATCATCTCGACCCAGGGTCGGATATTGAATATGAGCTTCGATGATCCGTTTGGATCGGCTTTGGCGGTTTCGACCTCGATTGTGTGGGCTTTATACTGGATTCTGAACATGCGCGATCGGAGACCTGCGGAACTCAAGCTGCTGACAGGATTCCTGGTCGGCACCGCGGGAACCTTTGTCTATGCCCTTGTAAGCCACAAGCTGCATCCGGACGGGTTGTTCACCCCAAAAGGGCAAATCGGATGGGGGCTTGCCGGAGCGGCATATGTGGGCGTTTTTGAAATGGGACTGACATTCATCTTGTGGCAAAAGGCTCTGGAACGGAGCAGCAATACTGCATCCGTCGCCAATCTGATTTTCCTCACGCCCTTCATATCCCTGGTGTTTATTGCCCTTGTCCTGAAAGAACCGATTCGGGCCGCAACTCTGATCGGGCTCCTGCTGATTGTTTGCAGCAACGTCTGGCAGAAAAGCAAGCGAGAAAGAACCGATACTGCGGCAACAAACTGAGCATTGGTTTACTCAGTCAAAAAAAAGTTATGCTTCGGAAATGGGAATTTCCAGTTGCTTGCAGTTGTCGGCTTCGCCAAGATCCAACCTTCCCACCCCAACTCCCAGCAGCCGGATCTTTCGCCCCGCCTCCCAATTCGCGATCAGAAGCTTCTGAGCGTATTCGAACAGCAGCGCTTTGTCGGATGTCAACTCAGGAAGCGGGCACGACCGGGTCGCGCACTCGAAGTTTTCGTATTTGATCTTGATCACGATGTTTTTACCCTGAATCCCTTTATAGGATAACCTGTTGACCAGACGGTCGACCAGATCGGTCAGTTCAGCCAGCAAGTCTTCGATATCGCTGAGGTCTTCATGGAATGTGCTTTCGCAACTGACTGATTTGGGATCGGATTCCGTGATCACTTCCCGGTCGTCAATGCCCCGCACGACCTGATAGTAATAGATGCCGGTCTTCCCGAAGTGCCGGATCAGGTCTTTGAGTTCGCGTCCATATAGATCCTCACCGTTGTGAATCCCAAGTTTTTGCATTTTAGCGGCAGTAACCTGTCCGATGCCGTGAAACTTGCCGATTGGGAGGCGGAATAGTATGTCGCCTGCGTTTTGCGGTGTGATCAGGGTCAAGCCGTCGGGCTTGTTCAACTCGGAGCCCAGTTTGGCAAGGAACTTGTTGTACGAAACCCCCGCGGAGCAGGTTAATCTGGTATCCCTTAAGATTCTGGCTTTTATCTCTTGGGCGATAACCATTGGATCAGCTTCGCCTGTTTTGTTTTCGCTGACATCAAGATACGCCTCATCCAGAGACATGGGCTCCACGAGGTCTGTATATTCTTGGAATATGCTCCTTATCTGTTCGGAAACCTCTTTATAGAGATGGAAGTGGGAATGCACGAATACGCCTTGCGGACATAGCTTCCATGCCTGATGGGAACTCATCCCGCTATGGACTCCATACTTACGGGCTTCGTAGGAGCAAGTGGATACCACGCCTCGGCTGTTTGGCGATCCTCCCACAATCACGCACTTGCCATTAAGATCGGGATTTTCCCTGATCTCAATCGCGGCGAAATAGGCGTCCATATCAATGTGGATGATCTTCTTCATAAGCCAATTTCAAGGCTCCCGGCCTGCCGGTCACGATTTTTTCCTTGACAA
>CAZKAA010000037.1:10307-14591 GCA_964550575.1 uncultured Candidatus Cloacimonadota bacterium | reverse complement strand
ATTTTCTATTAAATTAGTTTGTAGAGGGGAGAATCATGAGTATTTTAGACGTACTTTTCGGTAAGAAAAAAACGGCAGGCAAAGCCGCCAACTCTCAGCAGTACCCCAAAAACAAAGTAGGGGATATCGTAGAGAGTGTCAAAGATGCCCTCCAAGGCGAGGGAGGCTTGTCGGACAAGCTCGATGACGTTGTGGACAAGGTCAAAAACGCAGTGGGCGGCGAAGAAAAACTCAACGAAACGATCGACAAAGTAGTCGATACTGTCAAGGATAAGATCGGGGAAAACAGCAAACTGGCCGATTCTCTTGACAACGTGGCCGAGAAAGTCAAAGACTTTGTGGACAAAGACGACAAGTAGGCATTATCAGCAGCAAGCTTGTCACGTATGGTTTAATTATCCCGCCAAGCGCGGTAGAGCATCACGCCCAACCCCCTTATCACTAATCCGCAGGATGCGTCCAGAGGAGTGTTGATTGCCGTTGAAGAATAATGTTTGGGTGAAGCGCTGGCTGGTAGTGTTGGGCGGATTCTTGATCGCCATGGTTGGAGGTTTGTCCTATTCTTGGGGAGTGTTCGTCGAACCGATGCGTCAAAACTTCGGTTGGAGCAAGAGCGAAGCCACCCTCCCCCTCTCTTTTTTCATGGCCTTCTTCGCCATTGTCATGATCCCTGGAGGCAAACTCCAGGAGAGAATCGGACCCCGCCGGCAGATACGCATCGGGTCCGTTCTGTTTCTGCTCGCCTATCTGATGAGTGCATTGATCCACGTCACAAACCAGATGTGGTGGCTCTTATGCTTCTATGGAATCATCGGAGGAATTGCCTGCGGGCTGACCTATTCATGCATAGCACCTGCTATCAGACGCTGGTTTCCCGATCATCCCGGTTTTGCGGTGTCCCTCGGAGTCATGGGGTTTGGGTTGGCCTCCTTTTTCTTCGCGCCTTTCAAGGCAAAGGTTGCCCTTCCCCATCTGGGTATCGACGGCACTTTCGTGATGTTGGGATTTGTGACTTTTTCCGTTTCCTGGCTGGCATCATATCTTATACGCTTTCCCGACGATGATTGGTTCACTCACCTGTTCGGCACCATGCACCTTTCCGGCCACACAAGCAGCATCCTGGAAGACGTAACCCCATCGCGAATGCTCAAGGAAAAACTATTCTGGGCCACCTGGCTGGCCTTTATCATGGTGATCTATGGGCCGCTGCTGATCATCGGCATCCTACCCTCCTTTGGGGAACAAGTCTTAAATCTGGATCCAGTCAAGGCTGCAATTCCGTTATCGTTTTTCGCCTTGATCAACGGGATCAGCAGGCCTGTGGCGGGTTTTCTCAGCGACCGATTGGGTTCTCTCCCCCTGATGATCGGGGTTTATGCCTTGCAGGCTTTGGTGTTCCTTTCATTGCCTTTCCTGTTCACAACCCTTCCCCTGCTAAATCTCGCTTCTGCCGTGATTGGCTGCGGAATCGGAGTCACCCTTGCTCTGTTTCCGGTGGTTTGTTCAGAGTTTTTTGGCGTGCAGCACCTGGGCATCAATTATGGATTGCTGTTCTCCGCTTATGGGTTCGGAGCGATCGCCATCCAAGCTGGTACATTACTTCGTGACCTTACCGGCTCATACACGCCTCCGCTATTGCTGGCTGGCGCTATGTCAGCAGTGGGGACGTTCCTGCTTCTATACATCCACTTGGTTTTACGCAAACGACCTCACTGAGCTGCCGATTAAAAAAATACCACTGATTCACGCATTATGCCTCTAGGTCTCAGAGGCCTGCGCGGTCTTCGTATTCTTCAGCTTTTTTATAATGCCAGGCCAGGAATATTCTTTCAAGAAGCACAACAAGCCCAAACAAAGCCAAACTGATCAACACGATCAAGATGATAGCGGCAAAGACACCCGGCGTGTTGAATGTGCGGGTGGAGCGGGTCAGATATATACCCAAACCGGCATTTCCTCCCAGCCATTCGCCAAACACCGCTCCCATAACGCAATACGTTGCTCCCAAACGTAGTCCTGTGAACAAACCTGGCAGAGCAGCGGGCAGATACAGCAACCTGTAAACCCGCCACTGTCCAGCCCCCATGGATTTCAACAGCCGAACCTGCTCTACTGGTACCTGCCTGAGTCCATCGTACAGACCGAGAGCTACCGGGAAGAAGCAGACAATGATGGTAACGAAGATCTTGGCAGAAATGCCGTAGCCGAACCATAGAACGACCAAAGGCGCGATGGCAATCACCGGAACGGTCTGAGATACTATAAGGTATGGATAAACAAGCGTTTTGATCAGTTTCAACCGATGCATGGCCAACGCGCATACGATGCCAAGCAGCGTTGCCGCAACTAGCCCGGTAACGCTTTCGACCAAAGTCGGCCAACTATGCATCCATAGAACCGCCGAATCATATAGTAAAACATTCAGCACATCGGACGGAGTTGGCAAAATCCAAAACGCAGCGGTTATCCGGGTAGCGATTAACTGCCAGCAGATTAGAAATGTAATGAACAAAGCTATGGGCGGTAGAATCCTTCCCCAACCGCGGTTCATAAGTTGCCGACGATCCTTAGTTCAAGCTCAAGGCGTACGTTATAGCGTTCCCAAACAGCAGATTGAACATGCCTGATCACAGCCATCACATCGTCAGCTGTAGCTCCGCCCATATTGACGATAAACCCGCAATGCTTGTCAGATACAGCAGCTCCGCCGATCTGGAAACCTCTCAGGCCGCAATCGTCGATAAGTTTACCGGTGAAATGCCCTTCCGGACGCTTAAACACCGATCCACCGCTGGGCAGGTCCATCGGCTGCTTTGCCCATCGCTGTTCTTCCAATTCGCGCATTCTTTCATCAATCGCGCGAGAATCGTCCCTGCGGAGGCGAAATACGCTGCTTAAATGTATAAACTTCTTTTGTTGAAAAACGCTGCGGCGATATGCAAAAGCGTGATCCCCGGCTTTGAGATGCAGTATCTGTGAAGCTTGCGGTCCCGCTCCTTGTTCCAGAGACAAGTATTTGCTGCAATACAATGCATCTTTGATCTCTCCACCGTAGGCTCCCGCGTTCATATACACGGCTCCGCCTACGCTGCCCGGAATCCCAGCGGCGAATTCGAGTCCTGCCAGACCCTGATCGCGGGCATAGTCGCATAAGTCTTTCAGTTTAGCACCGCACCACGCGCTAACGCAGTCTTCGTCATGGCTGATGCGGTTCAAGCCTTTGGTTTGAATAACTAGCCCAGAAATACCTTTATCGCTTATCAACAAGTTCGATCCGCACCCCAATATAAAGTATTGGATATTATTATCTATTGCAAAACCAAGTATATTTGTAATTTGCGTTACGCTATCGGGAGTACAGAACGCTTCCGCGGGACCGCCGATGCGAAAGCTGCAATGCTCGTTCAAGGGCTCGTCAAACCTAAATATTCCCTTTTCGGTGAGTTCGGGAAAGGCTCTTCCCAGTTCTGTTCGCAGGCTCATAGTTGCGCCTCAGAATTGAAAAAACGGCTGATTTCGCTGAGTAGTTCCAGTTCGCTCCGCATCTCCAGGCAGCGAGTGGGTAAAACCTGCTTAAAAAAAGCTCCGTATTGCTTGTTCGATACTCTGGAATCCATAATCAGAACAACCCCGCGGTCCGCGCGGCTTCGAATCAGCCGGCCAAAGCCCTGCCGAAGTTTCAAGAGAGCGTTGGGAAGCATGAAGTGCATGAATGAATCCTTGTTATCCCGATCGAGTTTGTCGATCAAAGCTTCAACCACCGGTTCCGAAGGCACCTGGAACGGCAGTTTGAAGAGAATCAACAGCGATAGCGAATCTCCGGGGACGTCAACCCCTTCCCAGAACGAGTTAGTTCCCAAAAGGACCGCGTTTTTATGGCGCTTGAATTCCTCCAGCATGGAAGTGCGGCTGATCGCTTTCCCTTGCGCAAAGAATGGCCTTCCGTGATGGAACAGGGTATCTCCCAGATGATCATAAACGCTGTTCAGGTCCTTGTATGAAGTGAAGAGAATCATGGTTCCCACGTTCAGGGTTGTCACGATCTGCTCAACGCAGCTGAGCGCCTGATTGATGAAGAAGCGGTCTTTATGCTCAGGCAGGAAGCTTCCGACCATCAGCCTGGATTGTGCGTCATAATCAAACGGCGAGTCCACGATACAGTCGCGAATGCGATCTTGCGGGACCAGCCCGAGTCCGCTTTGAGCGTAGAAATACTTAAATGATCCGCGCAGGGCGAGTGTCGCGGAGGTGAAAACGATGCTGGGTATCTTTTCATACATGATC
>CAZKAA010000037.1:0-10297 GCA_964550575.1 uncultured Candidatus Cloacimonadota bacterium | reverse complement strand
ATCCGATTCAGATGTGTGCTCACATCAACTGGAGCATAGCACAATGATGAAACTGGTAGTTTTGATTCTGCCCGGGGGTTGTTTTCGATCCAAAGAGCATAGTTATCAAGATCCGGATCCCTCAGCGCGAGAAGCATTTCCTCAGTCTCGGAAGATCGCATGAGATAAGAACTGAGACTATCCGTAAGCATTTCATAACCCAATACCTGTTTCGTATTAAATGAGTTAAGAACGTTGGATAAAGCCTGAAGGTCTTTCAAATAGTCCCTCCAGGAGCTAATCAGGGAACTCAGATGGGAAAAGAGATTGGGTAATTCATCAGTTTGCTTGATTCGCAATTTGCCAAACTGCTCTTTCTCGCTACAACGGGATGAAGCTTCGTTAAAGAGGTCCAAAGCGATTTTAGCCAGATCGGCGATCTTATCAGCCAGATTCTTGCTCAGCATCGCCACATGGTCTTTCCCGGCCTGAGCAACAACACTTTTCTGTATTGCTGCTTCAAGCTGAGCTAAGAAGCCAGTTTTTTTGCGCTTGTGAGATGAAGAAAGTTGATTCAACAGGATGCTCAGATCCGCATATGAAAGATCAATGCCCAGATTGCGGGTCGCGGTTGACATCAAGTTGTGCGCTTCGTCCACGATCAGATACTGATACTCGCCCAAGGTGGTGTTTTCCATGCGAAGATCTGCCAGAAGCAGAGCGTGGTTGGTAACGACGATGGTTGAGGTTTCAATGTGCTTGCGCAGAGACATCACATGGCACTTACCGGCATGGGGACACTTGCGTCCGAGGCAATTGAACCTGTCAGAGCATATCCTGCGCCAGATAATATTGAAGCGATTGCGATCGAAGGACGAGTTTTCGGAAACATCGCCGGATATTGTCAGAAACTTCCAGATAAAAAGATGAAGCAGCGCGTGCGCCTCATAAGGGCTGATCCCGCGAGTCTGTTCGATCAGCAATTCCTGCCAGCGACGCTCGCACACATAGTTTTCCCGACCCTTGACCAGAGCAGCCTTAAAGGGTTGGGGGATCATCTCTTTCAACTGTGGCAGGTCTTTGAAAAAAAGCTGTTCCTGCAAGTTCTTGGTGTTGGTGGAGACGACTACTTTGGTTTGATGGCTGTTGGCAAATGCAATCGCCGGAACCAGATAAGCGAATGACTTTCCCACGCCCGTACCGGCTTCAACCACAAGGTGTACACCCGCCCGGAAACTGGAATCCACTTCCTGCGCCATTTCCATCTGCCCTGAGCGAAACTCGAAATTCGGGAACTTCGCCGCCAGCAATCCCTGCTCGTTGAAAACTCCTTTGACATCCAGAGACCTGGCCCCCGGATTGAGGTGTTCAATTATGTTTTGCTTGGCTACCGAGGGCGTCTCTGGTTTTCTGCCGATCAAAGCGTAGCGTCGTTGATACTCCACCAGGCGATGGAGGAAATCGTAGAGCGAGTTGTCCATCTTGGCTTGTTTGCTGAGATCAAGCAGCCTGGCGTTGGTGAGCAGGGAAAAATGCTTTAGCGCGTAATTGCTGAGAGCTAGCAACACCTCGCCTGTCGCTGCGGCGTCATCGGCAGCCCTGTGTGCGTTCTCCAGTTTCAGGCTGAAGAACTGAACGAGCGTCGATAGCTTGTGATCATTCAGATATGGCAAATACACACGCGAAATCTCCGCCGTGTCCCAAATCCTTCCTTCCAATGCCAGAAGACCGTGCCTGGCTGCGAAGCTGTTTATGAATCCAAGATCGAAGCCGATATTGTGGCCGACGAGAACATCGTTGCCGACAAAGGATATAAAGTCTTTCAAAGCAGATTTTACTTCTGGAGCAGACTTGAGGTCTTCTGGGGTGATATGGGTTAAAAACTGAATGAACTTGGGCAATTCGCCGCGCGGGCGAACCAGCGTGGAGAACCTTTCTGCTTCGACTCCATCTCTGAAACGGATTGCCGCGAATTCGATGATCTCGTCGCGCCTGCTGTCCAGGCCAGTCGTTTCCAGATCGAGGGCGATAAAATTCAGCCCTTCACGGAATTCAGGTATCCGCTGCCCCTGCTCGTTCACTTTGCCTACTCTTCTTCCCGGTAGAGGTTGTAGCGCTTGAGCTTCTGGATCAGTCCCTGGCGTGACACGCCCAGTATCTTTGCCGCCTGCGTCTGGTTCCAGTCCGAAGACTCCATCGCACCCAATATCATGGCACGCTCCAGTTCCTCCATCGCGTCTTTGAGATTCTTCTTGCCGGCCAGCAGACTGATTGTCTTTTGATTATCGATATATCTGCGCACTTCATCAGAGAGGTCTGAGCTTTTTATGAACGCGTTGTTTTCCACAAACGTCACCGCCCGTTCGATTTCGTTCTCCAATTGCCGCACGTTGCCCGGCCAGTCATATTGCTCCAGGATCTTCATGGCCTCTTCCGAAATGCCCTGCACAGTCTTTCCCATCCTGTTGTTGTATTTGTCCAGCATATGGATCGCCAGCAGCGGAATGTCTCCGGTGCGTTTTTTTAACGGGGGAACCTCAATGCGGATTACATTGAGGCGATAATAAAGATCGAGCCTGAATTCGCCAGTTCTGACTTTTTCTTCGAGAGACACATTGGTCGCGCATACAACGCGGACGTTGACCTTTTCCGTCTTGGTCGAACCCACGCGTTTGATCTCGCCTTCCTGCAAAAAGCGCAAAAGCTTGGCCTGCGTGCTTTGGCTGATGTCCGCGATCTCGTCCAGGAAGAATGTCCCTCCGTCGGCGATCTCGAACAAGCCCTTCTTGTCATAAGCGGCACCGGTGAATGATCCTTTCACGTGGCCGAAAAGCTCGCTCTCAAGCAGTGTTTCCGGCAAAGCACCGCAGTACTGGGCGACAAATGCCTTGTTCCGGCGATTGCTGCTATAGTGCAAAGCTCTGGCAATCAGCTCTTTTCCTGTCCCGCTGGGTCCTTCCAACAACACCGTTGTCGGAGTGTCCTTGACTTTTTCGATTATCTCAAAGATTCTCTGCATTTCTGGGCTCTGACCGATTATATTCGCGTAGAGGCTGCCCGCGTTCAACTGCTCGCGGATGATGGCGTGCGTTTTTTCCAGGCTGGCGGAACGGATGTTTTCGATGATCACGATCGCCTGGTTGGACAGGGCGTTGAGCAAATTGATGATCCTCTCAGAGAAGTAATGCGAACCGCTTTTGCAAAACAGCAGCACAGCCCCAAGCACGTTTTTGCGGATCGAGAGAGGGATTGCCAGGATGTTGTTGTATGTCGGAGCAAAGCTTGGCTGTTTGTAGTTTTCGACCTCGTTCGACTGGTACACTTGGGAGCAGATGTTCATAAATGCGTCGTAATATTTTTCTTCCGCGGAGAAATTGCGGTATATCTTGTAATCCCAAGAATCCGGAACCGCCCCGCTCGACTGCAGGCAAAGTATTCCGCCGTCTGCTTCCGAGATATCGGTCAGGCTGGTCAGCGATTGCTCGATCAACACATCCAGGTCCGTAATCGTGTTTAGCTTTTGGGTGATCTCATAGAACTGGTTGAGCAGGTTTTCCTCAAACTTGACATCCTTCATCTGCACCGCGTATTCACGTCCGATCTTCTGGGTCAGGATGTCGTTCTGTTCCAGCAGCTTGATCGATCCATACTGCTGGATGATCTTTTTATTGTTCTTGAGTACCTGCAGGGCGTTTTCCCATTCTTTGAGGTCAAACAGCACTTCCGCCAGTTCGTAGTTGGCCTGCGAGAGCTCATAGTTATTGGCAGTCTCGATAAAAAGCTCGATCGCGTGGTGCAGATTATCTTTTGCCGCTTCCAGATTTTTTCTTTCCAGCAGTGCGCGCAGGTAGTGGACGCGCCCTATCTCGAACTGCCTGTTCTGCTCGTTTGCCATTTTCAGCGCCTGGTTCAGATAGTAGTCCGCGCTCTCGTAGTTCCGGGTGAGGATAAAGTAATATGCCTGTTTCTGGAAACCCTCTATGATCTTGTCGCGCGCGTTGATGGATTTGAAAAAGTCCAGGCTCTCCACCAGGTAGGAATACGCTTCCTTAAACTTATGCAGCCGGGTCAGCACGCTTCCCAGGTTTCCGTAAAGCTCTGCCTTGATATAATCGTCGCTAACCGTGGGGAGCAGCTCCAATCCCTTGAAATAGAGGTCATACGCCAGATTGAGTTCGTTCTGCTTTTCATACACTTCGCCGAGGTTGTTGAAGGACCTCAGCAAGCCTTCGTTGAAGCTGTTTTCCTGGCTTTTGCTGATCGCCTGCTCATAGAGCTCGATTGATTGATTCCAGTTGCCTTTCTTGAAATATAGCGCGCCCAGGTTGTTCAGGGAAGCGATGGTGTTGCGGAAGAATCCGAAATCCAGGGCGGTTTGCAGCGACTTTTTCAGGGCGTCCTCCGCCTTGTCGTATTCGCTGTGGTCCATCCAGGTCACGCCGATGTTGTTGTAGATATTGGTTATGTTGTATGGCTCGTTGAGCATTTTCTGGAGCTTGAGCGCTTCTTCAAGGTACATTAGAGATTTTTGCGGATCCCCCTTGTCGTCCATCAGTCCGCCGAGGTTATTGTAGCAAACGGAAATCCCGTTCAGGTTGAAATGTTCTTTTTCCAAAGCCAGGCTTCTCAGGAAGAACTGCTCGCTCTTTTCCCACTCTCCCTGAAACATATACAGCACCGCCAAATTGTTGAAGATTGCCGCCAGCCCGTTATGATCCTTGGCGAGATTGTAAAAAGTCTCGGCGTCCTTGAAGGCGGTTTCCGCCTGTTCCCACTCGTTTATATAGTAGTGTATCTTGCCCTTGATCTTTTTTGCTTCGCCCTGGATGATATACCTTTTGCGTTTTTCCTCAACGCTGCCGACTGAATGGACCACAAGTTCCAAGACATCGAGCGCTTCCCCGAATTCTTCCGATTCTGCCAGAATGTCCGCTTTTAGAAGCAGGATCTTGACTTTCCAATAGGGGTCGATCGTGTGGGGTGAATACTGTTTGATGATTTCAAGCGCAAATGCTGTGGAGTTGACCGCGAAGAGATTGTTTGCCAGTTCGAAAACGATCTCTTCGGCAGGAAGCGAGTTTTCCGTGCAGATATGCAGGCAGTGCCTGAATTCTTCGACAGCCTTGTCCTTGTCGCTCATGCCGGAATAGGCGATCCCTGTGTTTTTATGGATCTGAAGCTGCTGGGCGGGCTTGCGGGTGTGCTTCAGCTGATACTTGTAGAGCCCGAGCAGGCTTTCATTATCGCAGATAGAGGCCAGATGGGCTATCAGGTCCTGAGTTATCTGGGCGTTGAAACCCTTGGTGTTCATCATGATCTTGATCACAGCCTGCGGATGCAAGCCGTCTTTTTGCAGCAGGTCAACCAGCTTTTCCTGTTGGGTCGCGGAGAATATCTCCGGCTCCCGCTCATATAGCGAAAACAGGGATCCCTTTTTTTGCGCCTGGCATTTATCGGCAAAACAGCCCAGAAATCCGTTCGCGCGGAGTACTTCAAGGTCTTTCTTAAAAGTTTTGCCCAGTCCCAGCGCTTTGACGCGCTCATCCGTGAACTCGGTGTCCAGGATGAAGATGCTGAAAAGCAGATCGCGCTGCGAGGCGGTCAGGTCTCTCAGGCTTTCCGCGTAGATCTTGTAGGGGTCAAAATTAACGTCCAGATAGGGCGTCAGGTCAAAACCTTTCATCGGTTTGCGGCTAAGCATGTCGAAGAGGATCCTTTCCACGATCAGGAGGTTTCCGTCCGAGATCTTGTGCAGGATTTCGCTCTCTTTGATATAGCCGAGGTCGGCATCGGGAAAAGTCAGATGCAGAAGTTTTTGGAGGTCATCTATGTTCAGCAGGGGCACATACTCGACTTCGGAGAAATTGAACATGCGGCTCTGGGTGAGGAACACGATCTGGATGCCGGTGTCCTCTGCGAACTGCACCAGATATTGCAGATAGCTTCTGGTAAACTCGTCCAGAACGTCCCCGTCGTCGATGACCAGCGCTGCCGGTTGCAGCAGCTTTTGCTGTTCCAGCCGCGAGGTCAGGAAATAGAAGAAATCGTACTTGCGCCCGGTGTGATAGTTTTCGCTGTGCTCCGCGATCAACCCGTCCAACTCAGTTTCCGTCACCCCGCAGAGCAGCTTGATGATCTGCGCGAACTGGTTGAAGCAGAGGGGGTGCGGTGAGAAGAACTCGACCCGCGAATATGACTGGCTTAACGCGTCGAGCAGCGGCTGCACGAGATATGATTTTCCCGAACCGGATTTTCCGGTGACCTCCAACAAGTGGCTGGTGGATTTGTCGCCCAGAATACTGATCACCCTATCGAGCGCAAATCGGTCAGTAACAAAACTTCCCAACATGGGATGCAATTTCTCTGTCATCTTTCCCTTCTTCGGCTTATAGCTTGACAGAGAACTGTAAATCTTATTGACACCTTACTGTCAAGGTTTATTTCATTCAATACATAAAGCCCTGTTGTATAATAACTTCCGGCATACCATTGACCAGTGCCGGCAACTATGACATCTGTGTGGCCAAGCTCGATTCCAGCGGCAACTGGCTCTGGGCGAGGCGGGCCGGCAGTTAAGAAGTGACACCTGAAATGTCAAATCGTGACACCTACCTGACAAAACAGCGGAAATGCCCTCAGTTTGTGACACCAATTTGTCAAACCAACTGCAAGCAGGATAGGTCAGAAGTGACAGCAATATGTCAAATCGTGACTGCAGATTGGCAGGTTATGACAGCATTATGTCATGTGAATAGTGTTGTCGTGTGCCGAACAAACTAATCGACAATTCAAAGTAATACTCGAGTGATGATCTCATCTATTTCCTTACAAGATATTGCGCCAACAGTCAGGTTATCGGATGTCCTTACAGGCTTATCATAGGTCACAATCAATGTTCCATTAGGCCCACCACCCTTTTCAACCTCAAGAATACCATTTGCTTCATACCACGCTTTTTTAACGGCCCAGCGTTTCATGTATTCACTGTCATGAGCCATTCCGCAATGCTCCCAGAAATACTTCTTTCCAGTATCGGGGTCTTCTATTGTAAAATCTGGAAGTTTTGCTTCGTTGTCTATCTCTAAAAGCCTTTCATAGCTTACTTCAATTTTGTGGTTTATCAGTTGCTGGTAGATCAACAACTCACTCTTAGAGCGCAGTAAGGTTTCATCACTGGCTTGATGGATTAGATTTTTCTCTAAATACTTGCCTTTGTGTTCAATCATGTTGGGGTTATAGAACAAGTTTGTTACCCTAGCTAATGACTCGGATTTCAAATCAGAGGCATTTGTTCTGATATCAAATGTCTCACCTTGTATCAAGAGGATAACTTTATCTTTCTGGCGAGTCAGAGCTGTGTAGAGTAGCTCTCTAGATAGTAAAAAACATGGGTCAGGAATTACGATTATTGTTTTACTAAACTCACTTCCCTGGGCTTTATGGACAGTAAGAGCATATGCCAGTTCCAAAGGATTATCCCTATCCTCGCTGAATTGACCAGTATGGTATGAGTATTTATAATAGGGATGGGATGAAAAGACTGCTTCCAGTTTTAGCGCTCCTTTAAAACTGGACTTTTTGCCAACCCACTGACCCACTATAATTCCAATATCACCGTTTGCTAGATAGTTGTTTGCTTTATCCTGCGGAAAAACATTATGCTTACTGAAGCTCTTGTTAACCAAGTTTATTATCTTGTCACCGTAAACGATTTGTTCTACTCCAACAGGCTTCACCAAGCGTACCCTATGGTCCTTTGCCCGTGCAATTATGTCTTTTCTAAACTGAAGGTGAACTTTGCGGTTTATGGCTCGGACACCAAAGGGTCTTTCCCTAACAGGCGATAATATCTGCCAGCTTTCTATCATTGCTGGATCATCATCCCAGTTGAAGTACATTCCATCTTTTGACCCTAGTGTTCTGTTAAATCCTGATACATCATCTGCAGATTTGAGATCTAACTCTTCCAATAGGACTCTATCAAATATTTCTTCGAATTCTTTGTCGTTCCCCCAGTGTTCTATTCGCAAATATGGAGAATTTGAGCTCGACTTCACTAGGTTCAGGATTGAATCTGCGCTAACATCAATAGCTCCACCCCCGAACCACTCAGCCAGCCTCATGTCTTCCCTGTCTGAAACCCCTTGCCTTCTTCTTATAGTTAACTCATTGTAACCTCTGTACACC
This sequence comes from uncultured Candidatus Cloacimonadota bacterium, assembly GCA_964550575.1. Classification (GTDB taxonomy): domain Bacteria; phylum Cloacimonadota; class Cloacimonadia; order Cloacimonadales; family Cloacimonadaceae; genus Syntrophosphaera. Next base: position 2,131 of record CAZKAA010000037.1, on the reverse strand, counting down.
CTGGGAAACATGCTTGAGTGATCAGTTGGGATCAATCTATTTACTATATCAATAAACGGACGTCCAGCTCCAATCGGAGGCAATTGCCTATGATCACCAGCCAAAATGAAACGAGATGCCCTTCTTAGGCAGTCCATCGTAGTCGCTAGCATCTCCTCGGTAAGCATGGAAGACTCATCCAAAATTACAGTCTCGTAACCTTCATCACAGAATTCCCCCGACATCTTATATTCTTGAAGTACAGGATTGAAGCGTTTGTATCTAGAAAGAAACTGAGCTAAGGTCATTGCAGTCCCCCTGCTCTTTCTAGCAAGAGTTTCCAACCTAACCCGGGCTTTTCCAGTAGGAGCCAATAGCAGAATGCCTTTGCTAGAAATATCTGGGTGCTCTGCCAAAATGGACAGCAATGAGGTTTTCCCAGTACCAGCAGGACCAATAAGGACTGAAAACCGCGATCTAGCCATTTCCTCCAGAGCTGCAGCTTTTTCCTGCCGTGCTTTTGTCTCTGATTCGGATTGTTCATCGTCTAAAATCAAGCCGAATTTTTGATCGATGAGGTCTCTCCAGTTTGCATCAATCTCTAGCCTATTAGCACTAATTCGTTTTTCTACTTTAGTATTAATGATCCTCCTGGTTTCCATATATCTATCCAATTGGCATGCTTTCAAGTCACTTTCTAAATCAACTATGCCTATTTTTCCAACAAAGTAGGTTTCTGCCCTGGCAAACAGATCTTCGGTGATCTGGCAGGTAGGCTTAATATTTAGTTTTCTTAGGTTCAAAATTATATGATTGTGAGGAAGCAACGTATGCCCTGTAATGGCCGCCGACTCTAATTGCAGAACGGTTAGCGCTCTAATCCTTCTACTATCAAAGGGGTCATTACAGCATATACCATCTGGCTGTAATTCTCCCTCATGCTCAACAAACATTCCCAGATCAATCGTATCAAAGGCAACGGGATCTATCGAGCAAATCAAGTCTTCGTAGATCAAATATGGGTTTTGGAGATAATCCTTTTCATTATGAGTAATTCCCGCCGAATCACGTTCTGAGGAGATATACAGAATTTTCGCCTGATCATAACTAAGGTCAAATCTGCTTAGAAGATGTAGAAGTTTAAGGCGTTGACTTTTGGTACGTTTGAGGGTTTGATAAGTATCTTTGATGCTCTCGTGTACGCAGGAAGCTGTTGACTCGCTTAAGTACATGGCCGGATTAACCAGCGCTTTTTCTAGTACCTCCCATGGACAGGCATTAGCCCCCTTTAATCCATTAATAATTTCTGCCGCAAGAAAGTGGCCTTTCTCGAATCCAAACGCACGAAGTGCTGAACTTAATCCGGGATAAGCCCCCCGAAGCTTTTCTATACGAGCAAGTTCGTTGTGTATCCAACTTTCTTGGGCAGTTATGTCCTCAATAACTCCCAGCTCTTTCGATTTTTGAAAGCTGTGGAGGCAAGCCCTGAGCATCCTAATGGCCGTATCATTGCCAACGTGTTCAGAAACAAATGAGAATTCTAGTGTTTTGTCCGCCGGGACTATAACGGCAATCTCTGCAGGATCGAAATCAGGATGCTCTTTTTGATAGTCCAAAGCCTTATGATAAGGTAGAAGAAAACCATCTTTGCTGTCCGGTCTGATACTATGTAAAACCATATTCTCCCAGTAAAGAGAAGCAAAAGTTGAATTTGATCCCTCGTATTCACCGGACGGTATGATTCGTTTTATTCTGCCGACACCAACCAGTACCCTGCCTGAGGTTTCTACAAATGGAACCTGTTTGGCGTAAATGAATACAAGAGATTGATTCTCTTCAAAGTGCTCAAAGAAACAAGTCAGCAACGCGTGCTGATTACTTTTCTCTTGCACCCATACATCATCCCAGTTTAGTTTCGGCTCTCTCCTCAGATCGAAATCGAGACCATAAATGGCAGCTTTTTGTATTGAGGTGTCTTCATCATCTTTTTTTAACATCCAAGCATATGGAACAGCACCCAGTGAGTATGCAGGAAAGCTTACCGGAGTAGGCTTTAAATTTCCATGTGTAGCTGGTGACATTTGTGAATAGGGATGACTGATTACTCAGATCGGAAGAGCACACGTCTGAACTCCAGTCACCGCTCATTATC
>CAZKAA010000036.1:0-22712 GCA_964550575.1 uncultured Candidatus Cloacimonadota bacterium | reverse complement strand
TCTACACCCTATCCTACACTCTTTCCCTACACGACGCTCTTCCGATCTCTTAACTATGAAACAAACTGATCTAACAGAAGCATACGGATTGGCGCACCTTCCGGCAAAAGTCGCGCTGGCAGTGACACAAAAACCTGCTGGGGGCTACAACCTCATCACTCTCGAGTGGTTCATGCGGACTTCCATCCAGCCGCCGATGTTCGCAATCTCGATCGGGCACACCCGCTATTCATATGAATGCCTGCAGGAAAACAGATACTTCAACCTCATTTTCCCGTCGCTGGAAATGAAGCCGCTATGTGCCATGGCAGGCTCAAGTTCCGGGAGGGATATCAATAAATTCGAAAAGGGCGGAGTCAGCTTCATTCAAGGCAAGTATCAGAAACTGCCAGTACTAACTGACGCGGTGGCAGTTTTCGAGTGCGAAGTGACAACGCAGGTCCGCAGCGGAGACCACACGATTTTTGTGGGAGAAGTAAAATACAGCTGGGCGGATCCCTCCAGGAAGTTGTTGGTTTATTAGAATTAAATAAAAAAGACAAGCCCGCTGAATTGACAGCGGGCTTGAATTACAAGTGGCAATCTAGCTAAGAAGTTCCGCCAGGCGCTTGATTCCAGTATCTATCTGCTCAAAACTGGAAAACGTATAGTTGAGGCGGAGAGTGTTGTACTGCTCCTGGCCTGTGGGGTAGAACTTGCTGCCGGGAATGAAAGACACCTTATGCTGGCTGGCGGTCACGAAGAGGTCATCCGCGTTCACTTCGGCCGGAAGGGTCAGCCAGAGAAAGATACCTCCCTCAGGTTTGGTCCAGCTAACCCTTGCCGGCATATGCCGCTCAAGGGCTTCCAGCATCCTTTGCAAGAAGGGCCGGTAGATTTCGCACACAGAACTGATGTGCGGATCCATATGACCCTGCTCCAGAAACTTTGCCACCACGCGCTGGGAAACGCAGTCCGGGGTGATGTTCACTTTTTGCTGCCAGGAGACCATTTTCCCGATCAACGACTTTTCGCCTTTGGCATAGGCGATGCGCATTCCGGGCCCCAGGATCTTTGAGAAGGACACGATTTCGGTCACCAAACCGGTGTTGCCAAATTCGCCTTGCGCCAGCCTATACAGAGTCGGCATGGCTTGACCGGAAAACCTTAGCCGGGAATAGGGATTGTCCTCGACGATGGGTATATCCTGCCGGAGGCAATATTCAAGGAGCTCGCGCCGTCTTTCCATGCTGTAGGAAATACCGCCAGGATTTTGGAAATCGGGAATCACGTAGAGGAACTTTATCTTTTTACCCTGTGACCGCAGAGATCCGACCTTGGCGTCGAGTTGGTCCATAACGATGCCTTCGGTGTCTATGGGGACGCTTTGCACGTCCGCCTGCAGTGAATCGAACGCGACCAGTGACCCCAAAAAGGTCGGCGCTTCGCTAAGGATAACGTCTCCCGGATCGATCAAAGTTCTTCCAAAATAATAAAGAGCGTTGGTGCTGCCGACTGTGACAACCATTTCGTCGGGGCTGAGATCATAGCCTTCCCACTTCAGCAACTGCCGCTTGAGCGGGGGATCGCCTTCGCTGGCTCCATATTGCAGGACGTCGAGGCCGTCCTCAATCACAACTTCGCGGAACAAATCGGCCAGAATCTCCCGTGGGAAGGTTTTTGGCGATGGAAAGCCGCCGGCGAAAGAGATCAGATCAGGGATGTTTTTTGTGGATGCCACAAGCTCACGTATCAGCGAGGATTTCATCGCTGCTGTGACCTGCGAGAATGAATCCTGATACTTCATCAGATAACTCCGTTTTCTTATATTTAAAATGAACCGTGCTGCGCCGCTTGGAAGGTTTGCATAATCCGCTTCACGGAGAAAAGCGGGTCGGCGCGGCTTCCGGCATCAGGGATAGATCCGATATATCATCCTTGGGAAAGGTATTGTTTCGCGAATATGATGGATACCGCTCATCCAAGTGACCAGTCGCTCAAGCCCGACACCGAAGCCGCTGTGGGGAACGCTGCCGTATTTGCGCAGGTCAAGAAACCACTGATAATCTTCGATGGGCATGTTTTCCGCTTGCATGCGGGATAACAAGAGATCATGGTCGTCTTCGCGCTGGGAGCCGCCGATGATCTCCCCAAAGCCTTCGGGGGCGATTAGATCGCTACCCAGCACCAAGTCTGGATTATCCGGATCGCGCTTCATGTAAAATGCTTTGATCTCTTTTGGCCATTTCTCGATGAAGACCGGCACGGGCGAGTTCTCCGTCAGCAAAACTTCGTCCGCGGCACCCAGATCGCTTCCGTGAGTGATCTGGCTGCCCCTGGAGCGCAGGAAATCTATCGCGTCGCGGTGGGTCATGCGTCCGAAAGGCGCGTCAGCTTTGCGCAAGGCTTCCTTGTCCCTTTCCAGAATGGTCAGTTCCGCATCGCAGCGTTCGAGCACCTGGCGTATGACAAAACGGATCAGGCTTTCCTGGATCAGCATGTTTTCCTCATGCTCCACAAAGGCTGCTTCGGCGTCCATCATCCAGAATTCCGTGAGGTGCTTGCGTGTTTTTGAGCGTTCGGCCCGGAAGACAGGGCCAAAGTCGTAAACACGGCCTAGGCTCATGATCCCGGTTTCCAGATACAACTGGCCAGATTGTGAAAGATAGGCTTTGCCCTCATCGAAATAGTCGAGTTCAAACAGGGTTGTGGTGCCCTCGCAGGCGTTTGGGGTCAGTATCGGCGAGTCGAAGCGGACGAAGCGGTTATCGTTCAGAAAGTCGCAAATGGCATAGTAAACCGTGTGCCTGATTCTGAGAACCGCCCATTGCCTGGCGGAGCGGATCCATAAATGGCGGTTTGAAAGCAGAAAGTCTGGGCCGTGTTCTTTCTTGCTGATCGGGTATTCGTCAGCAATGTGGATCGGGGAGATGATTTTGACCGCGAGTTCATATTGCCCTTCGATTTTTGGGTGGGCTTTGGCGATTCCCGTGATGCAGACAGATGATTCCAAGGTCAGGCGTTTACCGGTTTCAAACCCATCATCGCCTAGTTCGGGTTGAAATGCAACGCACTGGATTTCGCCAGTGCCGTCGCGCAGGACGATGAAGAGCAGCTTGCCGCTATGGCGGATGGTTCGCACCCATCCTTTGAGGGTAACTTCTTCTCCGACGCGCTGCGGGATATCAATAATCAAGGTTTGTTTCATAATGCTGTCCGTCAAAGTTTAAGCTGAGGCTGGCTGCGGATGATCTCCATAATCTGCAGCGCGATAGCGAGGGCGCGGAGGCCCGCTGTTCCATCAACCACGGGGTTGGTGTCATCGAGAACGCAGTCCACAAAGGACTCCAGCTCTCTGGTCAAGGCGTCTTTGTCGGCATGCGAAAGATCATAGTTCTGCATGTCCATCAGTTGGGAAGCTTTGACGTCAGTGTCTCCCTGCATGATGAGCGGCAGGTATTTCATGATGTCGGCGCTTTTCCGGGTAACCGCGGCACGCTTTGCCACAAAGTCCAGCGAGATATAGGCGTCTTTCTGGAAAAAGCGAATCTTGCGCTCCTGCTTGAGCGATACCCGCGAAGAGGTGACGTTGGCGATCGCTCCGTTGGCAAACTCGATCCTCGCGTTGGCAATATCGACGCTGGGAGTCAGGATGCTCAGCCCGTTGGCGTGAATATTGCTGACCGGGCTCTGCACAAAATCCAGAATCAAATCGATGTCATGGATCATGAGATCCAGCACCACCGGCACATCAGTTCCGCGAGGCTGGAAAGTCGACAGCCGGTGCGATTCGATGAACATGGGTTCACGGATAAGGCTTTCAACCTGTAGCGTAACGGGATTGAAGCGTTCGATGTGCCCTACCTGGAGTTTGAGGTTTTTTTGCTGTGCCAGAGCAACGAGTTCTTCCGCCTGCCAGAGTTCGGAGGTTATCGGTTTCTCGATGCAGACATGTCTCCCTGCCAGGAGAGCTTTCTTAGCCAACTCATAATGGGAAGATGTTGTGGCGGCGATATCGACTGCGTCGACAGCCGCCAGCAAATCTTCATAACTATCGTAGTTGGATACTCCCAACCGGGCACTTATCTCTTGAGAACGCTCCGGTCTGGAGTCATACACGCCCATCAGCCTGCAACGGCTGATGCCCTGGAACTTGTCTGCGTGATACTGGCCGAGATGACCAACGCCGGCTACGGCGACTTTCAACATGCTTTATTTGAGCCTTTCAGAAAGGATGCGAAGCATATCCTCCGTCATCGTGGCAAGGTTGAATTCAGGTTTCCAGCCCCATTCCTGCTGGGCAGCGCTGTGATCCATGGAATTTGGCCAGCTGTTGGCGATGGCTTGCTTGATCGGGTTGACGTCATATTCCATCTTGAAGTCCGGTATGTGTTTCTTGATCTCGGCAGCGATCATTTCCGGATCGAAGCTCATGGCGGAAACGTTGAAGCAGTTGCGGTGTTTAAGCTTGGAAGGATCGGCTTCCATGAGTTCCACCAAAGATCGGAGTGCATCCGGCATATACATCATATCGAGGAAGGTTCCAGGTCCGAGATTGCATTTGTAACTCTTGTTTTTGATCGCTTCGTAATATATCTCGACAGCATAATCCGTGGTTCCGCCACCGGGAAGGGTGACATTGGATATTATGCCCGGATACCTGAGGCCGCGGCAGTCCACGCCGAATTTGAGGTAATAATAATCTCCCAGAAGCTCAGCGGCGACTTTGGAGATTCCATAGACTGTGGTGGGGCGCATCAGGGTATCCTGCGGAGTGTTGTCCATGGGGGTGGTGGGGCCAAACGCTCCGATTGAGGAGGGAAGGAAAACTGCGCCTTTGATCTCTTTGGCGATCTCAAGAGAATTGAGCATGCTGTCCATGTTGATCTTCCAGGCAAGGGTTGGCTTGGCTTCCCCGACAGCGGAAAGAACGGCGACGAGGTTGATTATGGTGTCGATGTTGTATTTTCTGACTACATCAAACATTTTGTCCGCGTCGAGAGCGTCCATGTTTTCGCAAGGACCTCCATCCATGATCTCTGGAATCAGCGGGGTGCTTCTGTAGGTGGCTACCACGGCGGTTGAGCCGTAGATGTTTCTCAGATAAGGAACAAGTTCAGATCCGATCTGACCTGCGGAACCTAACACGAGGATGTTTTTCATCTGGTTTTCCTTTATATAGATTATACTAGTTATTCATGATTTGGATGAGAACCGCCTTGCCAGGTTCATTCACTCAGGTAGATCTTGACCTTGGCGACAATCTCTTCGCTGAGCAGATTCAAGGCGTAGTTGACCATATCGACTTCGGAGGGAGGGAAAGGCTCTTCTTTGTTGATCAAGGCTAGCGTCGTTTCCGACAGCGCTCTTTCGTCTCCGCTGATGATCCGGGCCCAGGTGTCCGTCCAGGTGTAGTCGGAGTTAACGGTGTCCTGCAGTTTCACTTTGCCAGAAAGCACTTCGATCATGCTGAAGGACGCTATAATCTTCACCGAGCAGGTCTTGGTGTACTTCTTATAGTTGCAGGTAACGTCGCCCTTTATCTCGCGTGTTTTTTCCTTTCCATTGTCATCTATGTATTTCTCGGTGCCCAGAACGATGTTTTTGGTTTCCTTGTATTCTGTGGATACGATCCTGGGGGGCACATAGTTGATCTGAATTAGCTTGCCGGTCAGGATTTCATGCACGCCGAGAGCGTTTCCCAATGATGAAGTATTCCACTCATCGGGAGAACCTGTCGGATTGAACTGCTGCTCCATCAGTAGCGCGTTCATTTGATCCCGGGTAACGATTTCCATAAATTCCTGGATCGATTTGTCCTGAACAAGCATGGAGATAATTGAATCCGTGAGCAGGTCGATCAAGCTTCCGTAGCGGGTACGCGCGCCGGACCTATCCTCAAACGCGAGAATGGCTATCCGTTTCACAGCGAGCCTGCGGGCTGATTCATAGCGTGCAGCCGCGTCTTCATAATTGGGCACAAAGGTAAGCGCGGTACGGAATTCGACCGCGGCCTGGCGCTGAATGTCCGGATTGGCACTACTTTGCGAGAGAGCAATGCCAAGAGAATAGTGATATTCGGCCGCTCCTGATTTGCTGCTTGCCAACTTCTCTTCATAGTCTTTAAGCTCAAAATTGAATGTATCGCCGGTTTTGGGGTTAAACAGCGGATTTATCGGCTTTATCAGGTTCTGGATGTCTATGAGAGCAGAATACTCCTGCGTGAGAAGATCCCACATGTTATCAGGGTTCGCTTCCTGGATTTTGCGAATCTTGGACTCTCTGCCAGCTATCGCTGTGGGATAGGTTTTTTTGATCAGGTTCTGGGCTTTGACGTATGTCGGTTTAAGCATCAAAGACTGCACGTTGCTTTGCAATGAGACCTCAAAGTTGCCTTGCTTGTATTCTTTTAAGGCCTGCCGGTACAATGCGACATTTCTGCTGCAGGAGAACATGAACAGGGAAGACACCACTGCCAGAGCAAGGATAACTCGCTTGAGTGCAATCATTAAACCTCCTGAAACCGCTTCTCTGCTATTAAAATTTTAATATTTATTACAAACGGCTGACAATGGCTCGCTTGTCAAGACAAAAAAAAGAGTCAAACCGATCTAGTTATCGGCCTGTTAGTGACTGAATCGGGGAATAACTACACACAACGCAGCATGGTTGATCTGGAAGTGAGACATGGCATATAGAACCGCAATCTTGTAAAAGGAAGAATGTTATGTGAACGGGTTCAGCGTCTCGTGCTTGCTTTGACCGTATAGAATCTAGCTCTATCAGAGGGAGCGATGTTCTCCCTCCATTCGGTTCCCTGCACAGTCTCAATCAGCGAAAACTGCCCACCTGCATCGCCGGAGGCATAGATCAGATAACATAGGGCTTGTGGTACTGCGTTCCATTGCAGGATCAGTTCCTGACCCCTACGCTGCGCTTGTAAAACCGGTGATGAGAGATTGTAAACCTCGATCCGGATGATCGCGTTTACCGAATTGACACCATCGAAAACCGAAAATGCCAGGTTCTGATTGCCGTACCATTCGCTATCTGGTATGATTGTCACATCCAGTCCGTCGATTAGTACTTCAAGGTTCTCCGACCCGGGAGAACTTAGCAGCAATGCGTCGTTTTCCTGATCCGATATATACTGGTTGAAATCCAATCGTAATTGATCGTTAACATACATTCCGAACGATTCAGGCAGAGAAAATACCGGCGCTTGGTTTACGTACGGCACTCCACCCAGTTCCTGAAGGGTATATTGAGCCGTATGAAGGACCTCATTGCTGGCTGGATCCTGCATCCATAGCACAAGAGCGCAATTAGCCATCTGCCAGTCATGCTTCACATTGTAGTCAAGCGTTAGGACCAGGCTGTCTCCCACTCCCAGGGATCCCAACTCAACCTGGGTTCCGTTATGGTCTGGAATCATCATCCGGTTGACGTTTTCCACAGAGGTCTGGTTGAGCCAATCATAAGTAATGCCGGATTCTGTAACCGTGGCAAACAGCATTGCGGTGGAAGTTGTATCGGCTTCAGCCTTTGTGATTATCACGGTTGTGGAAAAACTCAGACTGTCGGCAACGCCGGCAGCTTCTATCCGGTAGCTTGCTGGGATAGCCAGTCGAGAATTCACTCTGGACAAGTATACAGGATATAAAGATTCGCCGTAGCTCGCATCCGGGCAAGGGTCCAGTCCATCAAAGAACGCGACGGGAGTGCCGGCTGTGTCGTAAAATTGCCTTCTACCTATAGCTGAAAGATTGGTAAAGGGGTCATTTATATGATGTGTGATTACGGCAACCGGGTGCCCATTGGTTATCAAATCATGAGCGCCCATCGCAGCTCCCGGGCATGCGGTGCAAGTTGTGCTGGTGAATAACTCTACCAAGACAGGATTGCGCGGCAGCGAATGCAGCGGCATAAGAAAAACCACTAGAAACAGACGAATAAGTAGCTTCAAACAAATAGAGGGTCTGCAATTGATCATTTCTTTCCCAGCGACTCGCTGAACCTCTTTCTAACTTCTTGCATGCCAAGAATGGAAAAAATAACTGGAAGCTCGGGTCCATGAGGCTGACCAAGCAGAGCCAATCGCAAAGGGGCGTAATAGTCTTTTCCTTTCAAGCCCAACTCAGACATTCCTTCTTTTACCAGTGAGTTCAGATCATCGGCCGAAACTTCTGTTGATTCCGGCAATCGTTCCAGAAACCACCTTAACACTTGCGTAGAAGTGTCTTTGGCGAGAAACTCCTGATTTTCTTGAGAAAGGGGTTCCGGACACAGAAACATCCTGCTGTAATCCGTTATCTCCGGCAGCAATGTACAGCGCTCGCGCGCAGCAGATACAATCTTCCTGAGGGTTGCATCATCTGGAAGGAGTATTCCGGCTTTGACGAAATAGGGTTTTACAGCCGCAGTGATGTCAGATAACGGCAGGTTTCTAAGATACCATCCGTTCATCCAGTCAAGTTTGGTCAGATCGAACACGGCTCCAGACTTAGAAACACGCTCAAGAGAAAACTCAGTACTCAGTTCTTCAAGAGAATATATCTCCCGGTCATCTGCTCCATGCCAACCCATAAGTGCCACGAAGTTCAGTAAAGCTTCCTTCAAGTAACCTTTTTCCAGATAGCTGTCCACTGAAACGTCGTTCATCCGTTTGCTGAGTTTGCTGCGGTCAATGTTCAGAATCAAGGGCAAATGCACCCATAACGGCGCTTCCCAACCTAAACATTCGTAGAGCCAGATATGTTTTGGGGTGCTGGAAAGCCATTCTTCGCCCCTGATGACATGCGAGATTTTCATATAATGATCGTCTACCACGGCAGCCAGATGGTAAGTCGGAAAACCGTCAGATTTTATGATCACCTGGTCGTCGGACTGACTTGAGTCCATTTCTACCTGACCGCGTATGAGATCATTAAAACGGAACACGCGATCGTCCGGCATTCTGAGCCTGATAACGTGCGGAACTCCATCAGCCAGGCGTTGCTCTATTGCTTCTGGTTTGAGCTCCAGACAGCGGCGATCGTACTTAACGAATTCCCCTTTTGCCTGTTGCTCTTCTCGCATCCTGGATAAAGTATCCGTGCTGCAGAAACAATGATAGGCATGTCCAGAGTCAAGAAGCTTGTCGACTGTTTTGTGATACAAGTCCAAGCGTTCGGATTGGACATAAGGTCCAAATTCTCCGCCTATGCCAGGACCTTCGTCGATATCAATTCCAAGACGAATCAGCGAATCGATCAGGTTTTCCACAGCTCCAGGCACAAAGCGTGATCGGTCGGTGTCTTCAATGCGTAAAATGAACTTACCCCCCTGACGGCGGGCAAAGAGATAATCATAAAGAGCGGTACGCAATCCACCAATATGCAAATATCCAGTGGGGCTTGGCGCGAAACGAACCCGTACTTCAGACATTGGTTGCTCCTTTATCAAGCAGAGTTAGCAGTTCTTCCTTGAAATGTATGTGTATGATTCGGTAATGCGGGCTGTATAGTTTGCGGTAAACATCAGTGTGGCTTATCAATCGGCCCTCCGCAACGGTTCTATGGATCAAATCCGCTGAACTGACAGGCACAGGCCGATATTCCATAAGGATCGGCTTAATCTCTACCCACATAGATAACCACTGTTCAGGCCAGTTGCTGTTCCGAATCCGCGATGCCGATATAAACCTGGCCAGAGAATATGCTTTGCTGATGGTCTTTTGCTTTCCTCGATCGTTTGCGACAGTCAAAAATCCGGTAGCCTTAAGATTTATCCTAAGGAATCCTTTTTCGCAACCGATATCCTGGAACAAAGCTTCAGCTCTGGAATCAATATGGGCAGACTCATCCAGTATCTGTCGGGCTATCTCGCTTTCATTCGCTGCCATGTGTGATGGACCGGTGCAAGCCTGATATATAAGTTTATAAAGATCCAGGAAACCAGCGCGAGGATACTTGGCCAACTCAGACTCGATAACAGCTCTCATATCAGCACGGGTAAGAATTATCAGCTCGCTCTGCATTATGTTGCTGGTTGACAATTTATCTCACCAACTAACGTATCTGACAATCGCCTTGAGTCAAGTTTCTGAATCATTCTGTAAAACAAGTTTATGGGGAGACCCATGACATTGAAATAGCATCCCTTTACCGATACGATAAACTGGGAACCGAATCCCTGGATGCCATAAGCCCCCGCTTTATCCATGGGCTCGTGAGTTTGTATGTAATCTGATATTTCCTGATCAGATAATTGCTTAAAGCGGACCTGGCTGCGTTCGAAATCAGTCAGGCATTGATTCCGCCAATAAACGCATACTCCCGTGTATACGCTATGAGTCTCTCCGGAAAGGAGTTGTAGGAATTCTGCCGCCTGATTGGCATCTTCAGGCTTGCCGAGGATTTTCCCTTTGTATGCCACAAGAGTATCCGCTCCCACCACAAGAGCATCCCTGTCCATCTTGTTCACCACTGAATACGTTTTGTTGATCGCGTGCAGCATGACTTCCCGATGGGGAGCATTGTGGGTCTTGTCTTCATCCACCATAGAAGGCACAACCAGCGGTGACAGCCCAATCAAGCGAAGCAGTTCGATGCGTCTCGGGCTGGCTGAAGCCAGAACAATCTTAGTGTCTTTCAATATGTTGTGTATCATATAATTAGTACCAAGGTTAACGGCTATGGAAAGGCTTATTCAGTCAATAAAATTCTTACAGCCATAAAAAAAGGCTTGCCTGAAATTCGAGCTTGGGAAAATCTAGTTTTTATAAAAAAATATCGGTTCCAGGAGGAATTAAATGGAACGTGTACACAACTTCAACGCAGGACCGGCAGTGCTTCCGGAGGAAGTATTGCGTGAGGCTCAGGCTGACCTGTTCAATTACAAAGGAATGGGGCTTTCTGTGATGGAGATGAGCCATCGCAGCAAAGAGTATCAGGCAATAATTGATGAAACCAATGCAGCCGTCAAAAGGATCTACGGCCTGGGCGACGATCATGAGGTTTTATTCCTTCAGGGAGGCGCTAGCCTGCAGTTCCTTATGGTACCAATGAATTTTGCCAAAGAAGGTAAGGAAGCCAACTACATCAATACTGGGCAATGGTCGAAAAAAGCGATCAGTGAAGCAAAAAAGATTGGCAAATCAGTTCATGTCGCCGCGACCAGCGAAGACCGCAATTTCGCTTACATACCCAAAACTTGGGAGCTGTCTGCCAATCCTTCATATCTGCATATAACCAACAATAACACGATTTTTGGCACTGAATGGAAGAAAGATCCTGATGTTCCAACCGGGGTGCCGCTAATTGCAGATATGTCGTCCAATTTCATGAGCAAACCTATTGAGGTTCAAAAATACGATCTGATCTACGCCGGCGCTCAGAAGAACGTTGGACCATCCGGAACAGTTATCGTGATTGTCAAGAAGAGCTTTCTGGAGCAAGCCAACACAGGATTGCCGACCATGCTCGATTATCAAATCCACGCAAAGAACGGTTCAATGTACAACACTCCCGCGACATTCACGATCTATATGATCGGTCTGGTGCTTAAGTGGATCGAAGACTTTGGCGGACTCAAAATGATCGAACAGAACAACATCGCGAAAGCAGCTTATATCTACAATGCGATCGACGAGTCAAACGGATTCTACAAGGGCACCGTTGATAAAGAAGACCGCTCACTTATGAATATCACTTTCCGTCTCCCCTCTGAGGATCTGGAAGCAACGTTCATTTCTGATGCGAAGAAGCTCGGCATGATCGGACTCAAGGGGCATCGCGATGTCGGTGGATGCCGCGCCAGTACATACAATTCACTTCCTTTGCCCGCTGCTCACGCATTGGGCGAATTCATGCGCGAATTCCAAAAACAGCACAGTTGATGAAAGATTGGATAGTTATGTCCAGGGCGGGAGGACATGCTTCTCCCGCCTTCTTGAATCTGTATAAATAGATGACGATACTGAACCTTATGCTCCGCGGCGGTGTACTGATGTACATTCTCGTGCTGATTTCCATCGCCGCTTTAGCCATTATTATTGAGAAGTACAGAAGTTTTCAGGCAACCCGGAAGAGCAACGAAAAACTCCGCATTTCTCTGGCGCAGCAGGATAAAGCGGAAAACATCAGAGCGGTCTTGCGGATTCATGGACAAAGCAGCCCATTAGGATTGATGCTGGACAGACTCTACAACGCTCATACGTCAGATGACTCTCTGATCCAGCAAAGCATGGAGTCCACTGCCAATATCGCGATACACAGATTGGAAAAAGGCATGGGCTGGCTTTCAACTTTTGCCGCAATCGCTCCCTTGATAGGTTTCCTGGGCACAGTTACCGGCATGGTGAAGGTCTTTATGAACATCCAGGGGCAAAACCAGAATAGCGTCGATATCAGCCTTTTGGCTGGCGGGATATGGGAGGCTTTGTTAACGACTATTGGCGGTTTAGTGGTGGGGATTTTGACCATTGTATTCTACAATGATCTGGTCCAAAATCTTGAAAACATCGCCAAAGAAATGCAAAACAACGCCATAGAACACATGCTGAGACATCAAAAAACCAAGAACAAAGATTCTCGAACCGCATGAAACTTAGCGTCGCGAGCAAAAAGATCAGCACTTCCGTTTTGATTTCAATGACGGACGTGATCTTTTTACTGCTGCTATTCTTACTCATTGCATCTAACTTCACCGCTCAGACTGGACTTTCCTTCAGGCTCCCAGGATCCAGTTCCCAACAGCGGCAAACCATGCAAATACTCAATCTGGTTTATACCGGTGAAGGCGTGATATCTTATCGCGGCGAAACCTATGATCTAAGATCATTGGGACCCGCTTTGAAAAAAGACTTTAGAAACAGCGAACAGGTAGTTAGGTTATCAGCCGCCAAATCCACTCCGCTACAGGACGTAATCTCGATTATGGACACCATTCGGGATGCGGGTTACGAAAGAATCTTCGTGGCAACGGAAGCCGTTCTGGAGAAGCCGGATGATGATTGAATACGACAAGCTGAAGCCGTATCTGGTATCCTTGCTGGCACATATTGCCCTGTTTGTCTTATTGTCTGCTTTCATGGTACTACCATTTGCGGGTAAGCATTGGCATGAGATCAGCTTTGAACAGCCGCTTGTTGATAAGATTAAGATATCAGAACCAGTTCCCGCTGGTCAGGCAAGGACAAACACAGCACCTGTGGTTGCTGAAGAAAACAGAGCCGCAGCCCGACAGCCTGTCCCGGAAGCAGAGCTCTCCAATAAACCGCCAGTTCCTCAAGCAAGCAATTATATCGAGCCTCCGAGGATGTCGGAGCCCCTTAAAGAAAAGACCGACTTCGCCGTTCCTTCAAGCCCAAGACCCGCTTCTCTGCTTCCCGGCTATTCACCGACAGGTGATGCGATCAGAAGCAACGTGCGTTCAAACATTGAGGGTTCGGATTTGCTCTTCAGGAGTCCAACTGCTAAACACCCTTTCGCGTACAACGGGACAGTAAAACTACAATTCCGAATCAACGAACTGGGAAAACTGATGCCAGATACTGTCTTGCCATTGCAATACCCCGATAAGAGTTTGGCAGATTTTGCCAAAAAACTGCTTAGCGAAGGGACATTCTCGACCAGAGGCACTTTTAACCCCGAAGCCACATATGAAATCACCATCGAGTTCAAATGACCCGCGAGTATAAACTGGATCATCTGCTCCTAAACATGCCTCGCTTGATGGGTATTGTAAACATCACCGACGATTCATTTTCCGATGGCGGTAGTTATCTGGATGCTGACAAGGCTTATGCCCATGCCGAAAAACTGATCAATGAGGGAGCGGAGATTATTGATCTGGGCGGAGAATCAACCAGGCCGGGATCACGCGCTGTACCGGAAGATATCGAACTGCAAAGAGTTGTTCCGGTCCTGGAAAAGATACGAGCCACATACCCAGCAATTGACATTTCTGTAGACACAAGAAAACTTAGTGTCGCGAGAGCTGCAATTTCGCTTGGAGCGAAGATTATCAACGACATCTCCGCACTCAGATATGATGCTGAACTGGCAAGGTTGATCGCAGACCATCAGGACGTAAAAATCGTCCTGATGCACATGCAGGGAGACCCGTCCAATATGCAGGATAATCCAAAATACGAAGATGTCCTGGAAGAAGTCAGCGCCTTTCTGTCCGAGAGAGCAGACTATGCCTTGCGCGAAGGCGTTCGCCATAAGCAGATCATACTTGATCCCGGAATTGGATTTGGAAAGAACATCGAACACAATCTGACTCTGTTATCAAACCTCGATAGATTTCGCAAGCTTGGATTCCCGCTCTTGGTTGGCGCTTCGAGAAAGAGATTCATTGCAGCTATCGACTCATCTGGAGTGAATGATCGTTTGGGGGGAAGCATCGCAACTGCTTATGCTTGCGCCTGCCAGCAAGTTGATATCCTCAGAGTCCACGATGTGAGAGCCCACCGGCAGTTCTTTCAGGTCTTGAATTCCATCGCCAGAGGCAGAATCTGATGGATATTCTGATCCCCAAATTCACTGATCTGGTTGACATTGCCATGATCGCCTTCTTCGTATATCAGGCGTTGAACGTAGTCAAAAGAAGTGGCGGTTACCAATTGCTGATTAGCATTATCATCCTCTTTGTCGTATACACTGCGGCGTTGGTGCTCGATCTGAGGATGGTTTCCGCCGCGTTGGGTACTCTGCGAAGTTATTGGATTATTGTACTGGTCATCCTGTTCCAACCGGAAATCAGGACTCTGCTGGCAAAACTGAATATTTCTCGCGAACTAAGCCGGGGTATGCGAAAAAAGAAAAGCAACTCCCTCTATATGCCCCTGATCGACGCGATCTCATCAATGTCTTTTCGAAAAACGGGCGCATTGATCGTGATCGAGAATAAGCGCCGATTGTCTGAATACATACAAAGCGGCGAGCTGATCGATGCTGAGCTTTCATTAAGGCTGATACTTACCATTTTCAACCCAAAATCAGCTCTGCACGATGGGGCAGTCATCATCAGAGGGGATAGGATCATGGCGGCCAAAGTTGTTTTGCCGCTATCGAAAAAACCTGAGTTTGTCAGGAAATTCGGCACCCGGCACTTAGCGGGTATTGGAATAACCGAAGCTACCGACGCGATCGCGATCATAGTTTCGGAGCAAAACAGCCAGATCTCTGTTGCTCAGCATGGCTCGATACAAGTCAACGTGGCTTATGAAGAACTGCTGCAGATCATCACCGACGCTGCTGGCTGATGAAGGCATTATTGAGAGAATTATGAACAACGAGTCTATAGTCATTGGTATCACCGGTAATATGGGAAGCGGCAAAAGCACCTTCGCTGGCTTGATCAGGGATGCGGGATACTCAGTCATTTCTGCTGATCGGATCGCGCAGGACCAACTTACAAGACCTGATAATTTAAAAAGCATAGTTCACCGGTGGGGTTCCAAGGTAGTAAAAGATGGCAAGCCTGATAAAGCCAGAATCGCCGATATTGTCTTTGCGGAAAAAAGCGAACTCGAATACCTGAACAACCTGGTTCATCCGGGAACTCTGGTTGATATGCAAAAACTGGTCGATCAGTCTGCGGACAAATACCTGTTCTTCGAGGTTCCATTGCTGTTTGAAGCGGGAATGCAGGGTTGTTTCGATTTCATCATCCTGATCCACGTTGAAGCCGAGACAAGCATCAAACGTTTGATAAAGTCAGGAAAAGTGACCCGTGAGCAATTGCAAGCCAGACTTAGCGCACAAATCGAATCAACCAGCAAGTTTCCGCTTTGCGACATGATTATCGACAACAACGGCACTCTCAACGCCTTGAAACAAAAAGCAAAGGACTTTCTCGCGCGGCTGAATACAATAAAACCAAGGCCTAAGATACCGTTCTCCGACTGATCTGATTTATAGCTTTGAGGGCACTATATAGCGATATCGTTCCACTCCTTGTTTGCTTATCCTGAGTCTTGCGGTAATCCGCGGGGGCATTCCTGCATCCATATAGATTTTGTTAATCATCATAATGGCCTGGAGTTTGTTATATTTCTTGGAATATATCAGTAAAGAAACATTGGATGGCATACGGAACACTTTTTGCATCAGGACAGATATCAGCGTTCATGGATGAACATATGACGACTGGAGGTTTTCCAATGCTGAAACAGATTATCTTGCCGGCAGCACTTGTAATCGCAATCGCGCTGACCGGTTGCGCCAAGCGAAACACGGCGTATCAAGCCGACGAGGTCCTGACCCTTCTAAGCCAGATACCGGTGGTCGGCGAGCCAAGCGATATCGCGATCGACGGTACAGATATTTATGTTGCGCTCGATCAGGGAGGGCTTGCCATCATTGATGCCGCCGATTATACCATGCGGTGGTTCACCAAGCTGCTTCCAGAAGGATCAGACTCCCAATTAGTAAATTCAAGGGGTATTTCGGTGGTCGGCGAGCATGACCTTCTTTTCCTGGGCGAGTATGTGGCATCGGATAAAATCAGGATTGTCGACATCTCTGATCCTGATTCGCTGAAACTGATAGATTCCATTACCGGCGGCACGGATGGGCTGCAAGCTTTGAACTTCAAAGCCCTTCCCACCCAGATCGGCGATAATATCATAGAGGGTTTTTTCTCAGCTGGACGTAATCTGAACTACTGCCGGTACAACGGCGAGTTGTATCTGGGTACGGAATATGTGATCAACACACCCGCGACAGCTTCTGGGCTAGATAGTAGCGATAACCATCTCTTCGTAGCCGCAGAGCAGCGGGGACTTCTTATCTACGATCGGAGCAACCAGCAAATGGTTTCCGAGCTAGCCGTACCAGGACAGGCCCTTGATGTCAAGATTGCTGGTAACTACGCTTATGTAGCAAGCCGGCAGGGAGGTCTCAACGTCGTCGATATATCAAACCCGGCTAATCCAAGCTTGGTCTGGTCTTTCGACACGACAGGCTATGCCACCAAGATTGAGTTGAACGCATCTTATGCGGCCCTGAGTTCTGGCGGGGGAGGGATTTATCTCTTCGATATTTCAGTTCCTTCTCATCCAGTGCTAAAACAGCAATTGCTCTCAGCAGGCTACACCAAAAATGTGAAGTTCCTTGATGACAAGTTGATCGTTGCATCACGTGATCAGGGGGTTCTTGTTTATGCGATTGATTAATCCACAAAAAGAATATACGTGCCATATCAGATTAACCTGGAGTTTGCCTCCAGGTTTTTATCTTGATATTAAAGGACAAAAAGGATGAAAAATATCCTGATCACAATCATTGCCGTTGCGCTGGTGGGATTGACTTCGCTAGCAGCGGATTCTGTGACAACCGAATCACCGATCGGTGTTTCGATTTCAAAACCAGACCTGGTAAAGCTGACTGTCACGACTCCCCAACCGAAGATCGAGGCTGTCAGTCTCGCAGGAAAGACGGTCAGGGAAGTCACGGTAGCTGGAGCGCAAAGCACAGCACAAAGCGGCATGCCTGAACTTCCCATGTTCTCCACCATGATTGCCATCCCGCCTCAGGGCACCTACACGTTGAGCTATACTTACGAAAATGTTTCTAGCCAGCCTCTGGCCAGCCCCAAAGTGACCGAAGGCGATCAAGGAAGCGATCTTCAGAGCGGAGTATATCCCCAATCCTTGGTGCAGAGTTCAGAACCGGCAATTCTGAGGGATTTCCGCGTGATCCAGATCAGCGTTTATCCTTATCAGTATGATGCCGATACCCAGCAACTGAGACAATACGAGGGAATCGAGATCACTATAGATTTCCATGGCGGACCAGGGATCAATGAGCTTGCGGCTTATACGACTTACAGCTATGCGTTCAGGAATCTATATGAAGCCCAGATCGCGAACTTTGCTGACTATCGCAATCTGGTTACCGCGCCAGCTCAACCCAGGGTGCTGATTGTGCACGGAAATTCAACTGATTCCACGTTTCTGACAAAGTTGAACGAATTCGTAACCTGGAAGCGCCAAAAGGGTTTCGAAGTCAGTACGGTCAGTACCGCTCAAACTGGCGGCACAAGCAATACGGCGATCAGAAACTACATCTCCTCCCAATACAACAACCCCAACACCCGCCCAGACTACCTCATCCTGCTTGGTGATACGACAGGCAACTACGCCGTTCCGACCTGGTACGAAACATTCAGCTCATACAATGGGGAAGGCGATTATCCCTATACCCATCTTGCAGGCAACGACTTGCTGGGTGACATATTCATCGGCAGAATCTCTGCGGAAAACATTTCGCAGCTCGCGACCTTATTCAGCAAGATCTATACCTATGAAAAAAACATCAACACCACCGGTGATGCAGCAGCATGGCTGAACAGGATCCTATTGGTGGGAGACCCAACCTCCTCAGGCATCTCAACCATCTATTCCAATAAATACATCCGTGAGCTTTCTCACACTATGAACCCTGACTATACGTATCTGGAAACTTACAGCGGCGGATTTGCTTCGGCAATCAATTCTGGAATCAGCCAGGGCGTCAGTTTCTTTAATTATCGCGGTTACATCGGAATGAGCGGATGGAGCCCTTCCTCCAGCCTGAACAACGGACCGCGACTGCCGCACGCTGTTATCCTCACCTGCGGCACGGGCAACTTTGCCAGCACCGGAACCACTGAAGAATTCATTCGCTTGGGTACTGAAGCCGCGCCAAAGGGAGCTCTGACTGCTATCGGCATGGCAACCTCAGGGACCCATACGCTGTTTAACAACGCGCTCTCCAATGGGATCTTCAGCGGATTGTTTTCCTATAAAATGCGCACCATGGGCGAAGCTCTTCTGAATGGAAGGATCTCGCTTTGGAACACATACGGCAGTTCCCATACAACTCAGGCGAATTATTTCGCTCACTGGTGCAACCTGATGGGCGATCCTACCGTGGAAACCTTCGTTGGCATTCCCAAAACCCTTCTTATCACAGCCCCGGACGCTATTCCGCGCGGTACTTCCTTTGTGGATATCTATGTCACTGACGATCAGCAAAATCCCGTGGAAAATGTCAGCGTCACGCTTTACAACAGCAATTACGGCAATGTGGTGTCAAAAGGGTTCACGAACGCCCAAGGCATGATCACCTTGTTTGTGCCTTCCTTCATCGCATCCGAACTGCTTATTACCGCTTCGCAGCATGACTGCAAACCCGCTCAGCGCACAATCGCCATGGATGCGGCAGGTTCACTTGTTTACTTTGAGAAAACCATCATCGACAACGGCAGCAGCGGTTCGACTGGCAACTCAGACGGATTTATCAACGCTGGCGAGACGATTGCCCTGAATGTTGAGATTAAGAACACGACTTCCGCGCAGATCGAAGGCATATCCGGAGTGCTGAGCACAACCGATCCCATGATCAGCGTAACACAGGCGCAGGTGTCCTTCGCCAATATCGCTCCGGACCAGACATCAACCTCTGCAAATCCCTTGATTTTCACGGTTTCCACCAACGTTGAGGCGGTCCACGATTGCAGATTCATGTTAGATGTTACAGATTCGGCTAATAACACATATCAGCTTTTGTTCCATCTGGGGGCATACAATGCCTCCCTTGAAGCGACAGGTTACGCCGTAAACGCTGGCGGCAACGCCGTGCTGGATCCTTCCGAGAACGGGATTCTGACCGTGAACGTCACCAATAACGCCATCTTCGGCGTGGAGGACATCTACGGCGAACTCAGGGCTTTGAACGACCTTGTAGTTGTTACTGATTCCTTGTCCTATTTCGGAAACATCCCCGCCAGCATGACCGTCAACTCCATTGACGGCTTTGGCGTTTTTGCCAGGCCGCTGCTGATACCCGGCATGATGATCCCCTTCAGGTTGAGGCTTTACAATACAAACGGTTTCGAACAGACAACCACTTTCAACCTACCCATCGGAACTGTCAGCCAAAATACACCCCTGGGGCCGGATGAATACGGCTATTTCATCTATGATGTAACCGACACCGCGTATCCTGACTGCCCAAGCTATGACTGGATCGAGATCGCTCCCAGCCTGGGAGGCAGCGGAACGCAGATCACCGGACTAAACGATCCCGGAACCTCCGGGGACGAAGGGGACCAGGTAGGAAGCGACGCTCTGGAAACCATCGATTTGCCATTCACCTTCCGGTTCTATGGGATCGAATACAATCAGATCACAGTCTGCGTCAATGGTTTCATCGTCTTCGGCACGACCCAGAACGGTGAGTTTCGAAATGGTCGCATGCCAAGCGGACAGGGACCTGCTCCGATGATCGCTCCTTTCTGGGATGATCTCGTTTTACTGTCAGGTGGCGGTGTTTATCGCTATTACAACTCAGAGGAGCACTACCTTGTTATTCAGTTCCAGAACCTCAAGAACGGATACAACCGCACTTCTGAAGAAACTTTCCAGGTTATCCTCTACGATCCCATGTTTTACCCCACCAGCTTGGGTGACGGGATGATTAAATTCCAGTATAAGGTATTCAATAACGTCGACGTTGGCGGCGGCGGATATTCGCCTGTACACGGAAACTACTGCACCGTTGGCATCCGCGATCACTCCAGTTCCCGCGGTCTCGAGTATACTTACAACAATCAGTATCCACAAGCCGCTCAGCAACTTGCCAACAACAAAGCGCTGCTGGTAACGACCGTTCCCATCTTGCATCAAAACGCCCATTTGGTCGTGGGCGAAATGATCCTCAACGACGCGAACGGAAACACCTGGCTGGAACCCGGCGAGTCAGCCGAAATTGGGATTAAGCTCAACAATCTGGGCCTCAATCCGGCAACTTCGGTTCAGATCTCCGCGAACACCACCAACCCGCATCTTTCTATCCAACAAGCCGCAAGTTCCTATCCGGACATCCCAGGAAGCGGAACGGCGGTCAACAATTACCCCATCATCATCACCGCCAATCCCGATTGCCCCAATAATCTGGAGGTATCGATCGAGTTTGTAGTGACAATCGATGGCAACTCATGGACCTATCCGCTGCGGCTCACGGTCAAAAAACCGCTGGTCGAGATCAGCGGAGTCTATATCAACGATTTGCAGGGCAACAGCAACGGATTGGCGGAACCTTGCGAAACATTCAACATGATCGTCAACTACTACAACGATGGCAGCGTAGACGCAAACAACATCACAAGCAACATCACCTGCCTCAGCGAAGAAGTGACGATCACCAATCCCATGCAACTGCTTCCCATGATCGGCGCAGGCAAGATATCCCAGGCCGTATATGAGATCACCCTCTCCCAAAACGTGGTCATCGGCAACAACATCACCTTCTATCTGACCTTCCTCGGAGACCAGATCGACGCCCAGAACGAGCAGTTGCTCTTCAATGTCGGAACAACCGGCATGATGGCCGATTTCGAGGCAAGCGACGGCGGATTTGTGAGCCAGCCATCCACCAATGCCTGGCAATGGGGACAGGACAGTTCCGCGGGCGCGCATTCCGGCACCCATACCTGGGGCACTCTGATCAACCAGCAGTATCCCAACAACGTCAACTGGACATTGACCTCTCCTTCAGTGTATATCGGGATGAACTTCGTGCTGGAGTTTTATCAATACTTCGACACCGAACTCAACTACGACGGCGGGAATGTTAAGATTTCCACAAACAACGGCAGCAGTTGGACCATGCTCACCCCGGAAGGCGGCTACACTCAGCAAAACGTATCCGCGCTCAATGGGCCGGGATATGCTGGAAGCAGCGGCGGATGGCAACTTGCCCGGTTTGATCTCAGCAGCTATCCCAACCAAAACGTCCGCTTCCGCTGGACTTTCGCGTCGGATACTATGATCCAGGGTCAGGGATGGTACATCGACGACGTGCAGACCACCGGCTTTGTCCCGTTTGCTGGAAAGGTATATGGCTCAGTGTCATCATCGAATCCAGGGATCGACCTCGGGGACGTGACGATCCAGAATGCTGCTTCGATCACCGTCCAGCCTGCAGGCGACGGCAGCTACGAACTGTATCTGCCCAGCGGCGTCCACAACGTGACTGCCTCCGCTCCCGGCTACCTCTCCGAAAGCGTGTTCCCTGTCAACCTGAGCACGGATGCCGCCTCTTTCAACCACGACTTCTATCTGGGCTTTTTTGCCCCGGTCTCGAATCTGGATTTTGATGTCGAGCAGGACACTCTGTTCCTGACCTGGGACGCGCCGGCTGAACCGCTTTATCCTGTGTTGAACTATAAGGTTTACCGCAAGGTCAACACGGGGTATTTTGAGTTGCTTGGCATGTTTGACGACAACTTATACTCCGAGGTTCTGACGACCCTTGGCAACTATTGGTTCTACGTGGTTGTTGTTTACCAGCAGGGCGAAAGCGTGGGTTCAGAACCTGTCGAGTTCGCTTATCCCTATGTGCCGGGCGACGATCCCGGAACTCCGGCGCTGGTCACCAAGCTCTATCAAAACTATCCGAATCCCTTCAATCCATCGACCACGATCATGTTCGATCTAGCGAAGGGCGGAAACGTCAAACTGAGCGTCTATAACCTCAAAGGCCAGTTGGTGAAGGTTCTCTCCCAGGATTACCGTTCCTCAGGAACCCACAGGCTGGTTTGGGACGGGCGCGACGCCAACAACCGCAGCGTCTCCTCCGGAGTCTACTTCTATCGCTTGCAGACCCCGGAACTCACTTCAACCCGCAAGATGCTGATGGTTAAATAGTATCAAATGACTATAGGATGTCTTAAGGCCTTGTAAAATATGGGTTTTC
>CAZKAA010000035.1:0-23424 GCA_964550575.1 uncultured Candidatus Cloacimonadota bacterium | reverse complement strand
ACACCCTATCCTACACTCTTTCCCTACACGACGCTCTTCCGATCTGCGCAGTATAGCATGTAGAGGATTGGGTTTAATGCATGGACCAGAGTGACGAATATCGCGTAGATCTTTAATCGGTCGCCCGGCAGATGACCCAGGATGAGCACTAAACCCAGATTTAAAAGCTTGGTAGAAACTTCAATGGGTACCGTCACAGAGAACTTTTCCCTGGCAATCAGCAATCCTTGAAAGGGGGTCGCGATGATGATGCAAACCGTATTGAGTATAGAAAAACCAAAAACGAAAATCGCTGCTGGCAGCCTTCCAGGCAGTACTTTGAGATAATTGTTAACATAGAACAACCCAACACTGAAAGCCAGAACCAGCACCAGCGGCACAATGGCGAGATGTATCGTAAGGCTTATATTAAAGATCTTGTTGACGTTACCTTTGGGTTTACCGCTTTCGAAGGCGATATAGCGATAAGTTGTGGACACCATGATCGTGTTCACAAAGGCCATCATCGCCACCAAGCCTCCCACTACGTTGTAAAGGCCATAATCAGACACCCCCAAGGCCCTGAGAACAAATCTGGATGTGAAAAGCCCGATTAGGGTGACCGCGATCATCCGAGAATATAGTATGAGGCTGTTCTTTACAATAAGTTTGTTAGACATTCAGTTACCACCGTGGATAAATAGGAGCTTCTGGATTCTGTTCGTTTCCGGTAATTCCTCGCAACACATGTCCTTTAACCACTTCCCCTAAGATAGTAACTCACCAGTCTCAGAATGGTTTTCACGGTTTGTGCCCGCCCCCGGTGGAAATAGTTGTACAGGGCTCGATTAACGGCTGGGTTATTAAAAAACACCTCGCCGCGAGTATCAAAATCAAAATCGTCTGCGGTATCGATCTCCTGCGTGGCAAAGGGGCTTTCTCCAAGGATAACACCGCTTCGCAATCCAGAACCGTCATGGCCATAGTTCCTGGCCTTGGAAATAGTGGGGAAAACGCAGTACTGGCCATGCTCGCGGAGATGCAGGTTTATCGCAGCATCCGAAAACGGATCGAATTGCGATTCTTTAAGCACTTTTGCCAACATGCTCAAAACATAATGTGGGGCAATACGGTAAGCCTGAATCACTTTCTTCGGGTTCTTGAGGCACCGTTTGAATTCCTCTACAGTACTATGCATCGCTTGATACCTGTTCCGCCAGATACCCAAGCCCCAAACGGAGCAACCTTGCCATGCATAGTGGTTTCCGCGATATACTCCTTCCCAAGACAAAGGATAGTTGTGGCCGCATAGGGCAAAAATCCTCTGGTCGGATTCGTATTCCTCCAGCCCTTGGTTAATATAAGGCAGGAAATTTGGTGAAAAGACATTATCGTCTTCTGTGATCAGGATCCTGTCGTAATGGTTTAACACTTGCTCTTGTCCCGAGAGGAAGTTCTGGACTGCGCCGATGTTTGCCTCTCTCTTGATAACAGTCAGTTCTTTAAAGCCGGATAAAGAGTCCAGATAACGATTAACCTGCCCATAACCTTCCCAATGTTCCTCATTTTGGGGATGATCCAAACCTATATAGAGGTGGGTGTCGGTAGCTAAACTCGATTGTTTAAGACTTTCGATGCATGCTTGTAGATGGGAGGCGCGGTTCAACGTGCCGATGAATATGGGTGCCAGTTTCATGCTTGAACCACGTTAGACTGATGTCTTTCCCGTTGGACGAGATCGATTATCAAGCGCATCTCATCGTCGCCATATCTCTGGTCAATGGGCAGGGCGGTAAGGCAATCTGTGAGTTTTCTTTCCCAACTCCCTTCTCCAGCCACCAGTCGGACATTATCCCAGTAACAGGGAATGTAAACCTTACTTATGATCAGCCGTTCTCTCAGTCCAGTGCCATCGGTCAGGAGCGGATATACCAGAGGGGTTTGGTTGCTTAGCCCGTTGCTTGCTAATCGGAGTTGGTTGTTTTTTCCCATGGCTTCATGCAAAGTATTGAAATTACGCCTACGAACCATGCTGACTGTATTGTAATCGATGCCGCGTAGTATTGCCTGCGCCAGCGCCGACATCCCCGAGACTGGTTCAGTCGAGAGCAACTCCTCACTGCGTTTGAACTCCGAGTAACCCTCCTCCACAGATCCCTCGGCGCGCATCAATAAATGCCCCGCCCTGGATATGGCGCGTGAAGCAGTCAGGTGCGTTTCTTCCATGGTTTGTGAGCCGACATATAGATAAGCACCGTCAGGAACGCCGAAAAATTTCCGCGCGGAATAGAAAGTGGGAACGCCAGGCAGTGGTTTGGCAAAGAATGCTTGGGAGTTATCGACTATAACTCTGTCGCACTGCTCCCGAATCCTATCCAGGTGTGCGTCACAAAGGCCGAAGTAATTCGTGAACAGAAACCAATCTCCTGGTTTCATGGCTTTGAACTCAAAATCTGGATACAAATCACGGTTCAATCCATACAACTCATAGGCGCAGCCGGCAGTTTTCGCCGCCTCCCAAACCACTGAACATGTGTATAAAGGCAGAAAAATCCTCTTTACATTGTATTTTTCGATCAACAGCGCTAACGCGTTACGTGCTAGATTCAACCTCAGTGCGTCTTGATGGAACTCCCGTCCTTCGCGCAGTTCCAGACCGAAGTATCCGCCGATCGGGTGAGTGGCTGCTGTCATATTAGGTCATACTCACGTAGGAACTCCCGGGTTTGATCTCTCCCGCAGTTCATCAAAACATCCAATATGGATAAATTCGGTGCATAAGATTTCCAGCGTTGGGGATACCTTACTTCCCTTGCTTGCAGGAAGAGAAGTTCGATCCCGTGTTGGCGGAATACTTCCTTGCTATAGAGGCTTTGCCCGCCTATGGGGTTCACGTAGGTTGAGGCATTTTCTCGCGTGCATATCTCCAGAACTCTGGCAGTTTTTTTATCTACTGCTCTTGTTTCCGTGATCACGGGATCAGTTTGGATATCATACTTTGCGTTAAGCATTCCTTCCAAATCGATATACTCGTCTTGTACGACCCTGATCTCAGTATCGATCCCCAAAAATCGGCTGATCGCGATCATTGAGTTTGCGTTAAAATCCAAAAGGCTTATCCCTTGAAAATTGACGATCTCGCTTATCAGATCTTGAACTTCTTGGAAATATGGCGTCTTGTTGTAGTTCTGTTCGACCGTTTTCAGGAGTTTATCCCGCCAACGCTGTCCAGGATCGACCTCTATTTCCCTGAATGTCTTTTGGTAACTCGAGTTCAACATTTGCACATGGAAATACATGGGACCGCGGTCTTTCTCCAGCAGTCGATTACGGGAGAACCACCCATTGGTACGGAAGTTGACGTTCCCATACAACAGATACCTGTCGACGGCAAACACGTGCTGATATGCGCCCAGATATGGAAGGAAATAGGGCTGCATTATTGCTAGCTTCATTGTCTATGTCAAGAATCTGTCTTCATGTAGGATGTTAACCAGATACTCACCGTAACCACTTTTCCTGATCGGTTCGGCCAGGCGCAGCAACTGCTCCGCATCGATAAAACCTTTTCTGTAGGCAATTTCTTCAATACAACTTATCTTGAAACCCTGACGTTGTTCGATGATCTCCACAAACTGCGACGCCCTCACCAAGGATTCAAAAGTCCCCGTGTCCAACCAGGCTATTCCGCGACCCAAGGCCAGAACGCTGAGCTTTCCCATATCCAAATAGGCTTTGTTAACGTCAGTAATCTCATATTCCCCCCGGGCTGAGGGTTTTATACTTCTCGCGATGTCGACCACGGTGTTGTCGTAAAAATAGAGCCCGGGCACAGCATATTTTGATTTGGGCTGTTTTGGTTTCTCTTCTATACTTAACACCTTGAACTCATTGTCAAATTCAACTATACCATATCGCTCCGGATCCGTTACCGGATAAGCGGTGATGATCGCGCCACCTGGATCTGTACAGGACATAACCTTCAGTTGAAGGTCTGAACCGTAGAAGATATTGTCGCCCAATATCAAACACACTTTCTCCTTGCCTACGAAATCCGCTCCGATTACAAAAGCCTGTGCCAGTCCGTTGGGAACATACTGAGCAGCGTAACTGAATACCATACCCAGTTGGCTGCCATCTCCCAGCAGTTTGACAAAACTTGCCTGATCCTCAGGAGTGGTGATGATGAGGACATCCTTGATCCCTGCCAGCATCAGCACGGACAGGGGATAATAGATCATGGGTTTGTCATAGATGGGCATCAGCTGTTTGCTGATGGCGATAGTGAGAGGGTGCAGCCTGGTGCCAGCTCCGCCGGCGAGAATAATGCCTTTCATCACAACTCCTTGATAATCATATTTTTCTGATAATTGATCTGCTGCTTATCGCTGTATCAGAACCCCCGGGTCGAACTCAACGTCATGATCATCGCCCGGAGTTTCCAAAAATGAGGGGCAGGGCATGTTCAATACGAGGCTTGGTCTGTTCTCTTCGAGGTTGACGACCGCGGTGGGAATGCCCGCTTGAATCCAAACAGTGGCAAAATCATGATCCTCCCCCGAAAAAGCGGTTTCATATGTTTCGCCGATTTTGAGCACGATCTTGATGTTGCCTTGGATGCAAGTGTACATTGCATAACGGTTTTGATGGTAGTGAGGTCCTTTGGTCTCGCCGGGCGCGACAACGGTCAGGTAGACTTGATGCGGAAATCCGTCCTCGTTAACAAAACCTTCCCTAATATCCAAAATGGGAACGAGATAACCGTTTTCCTGACTGAACCTGTTGACCGTGGTAATTTTCTTGTTTGGTTTTACCTTATAGTGTTCCTGCATGATAAAAGTCCTTTACAGCGGTGATGATCATGTCCATATCCGCCCCACTTAGGTTGGGATGCAGCGGCAGGCTCAGCGCTGTTTCATTGAGCAGCTCGCTATTTGGCAGTTGCGCCTTGCTGCCGTAGATGGGATTCATATGCAGAGGATGGTAACGAAGCGTGGTGTAAATGCCATGGTCCAGCAAATACCTGGCTAAACTATCGCGCTGGGAAGTTCTGACCACATAGGTGAAATATGAATGAATCTCATGCGCCGACGGATCTGGGGGAAGGATGAGATCCCCCACTCCGCGCAGCTCAGTTTGATACTGCTCAAAATACTTCTTGCGCAGGCCTTGTAACTGATCTATTTTGCCTAACTGCGCCAGGGCGATGGCAGCCGTAATGTTATTCGGCAGCATTTTGATGAAAGGCTCCTGGATGTTGTACTCCCACCAACGGCTCTTGCCCAAAGCTCCGTCTGAAGCTGCTTCGAAACCGGACTTGCCTATGCCGCAGTACCTTAACTGCTTAGCTCGGGAAACTAACCTGGGGTCGCGCATCGCCACTCCTCCCCCTTCGCCTGCCGTTAAGTTTTTTACCGCGTCAAAACTAAAGATCCCCACATCGCCCATAGTGCCGCAGGACCTGCCCTTGTATGAGGATGAAACGGCATGGGCGGCGTCTTCGATCAACGGTAACCCCAACTCCAGGATGGGGTCCATATCCACCGGCTTTCCCGCAAAATGTACAACCATCACCGCTCCCGTGCGGGTCGTGATCTGAGCTTCGATCAGTTCCGCCGTTAAATTATTGGTATCCATCTCAACATCGGCGAAAACCGGCACGTGGCCCGCTAATAGTACAGCCTGCGCGCAGGAGACCCAGGTCAGCGAAGGCAGAATTATCTCCGACCCCGGTCTCAGTTCAAGCAGTTTGACTGCTAGATACAGCGCGTTGGAACCGCTGTCCACCATGACAAAGTTCTCAGTTCCCCTGTATTGGGCGAACTCACGCTCAAACTGGTCAACTTGTTTTCCCAAGCCAAGCCATTGAGAAATCAGCACCTGGCTCACAAGAACGATCTCTTCTGGCCCGGTTATGCATCCAAACACTGATATCATATTACCTCAGGATTAATCTTACTGGCATTTACGTGCTACGCAGTAATTGTGCGTTATTGGGTTATGCCGGCATCCGCCACGGCATGTGTCATATACGGGATGTAATCTATATAGGCTGTGTTTCCAATTATCTGATTGGACCAATCGTTGGGATTATAATCTGTGCGGTCCCAGATGATCCCTTCCAGGATTTCCAGATTGGTGGTATAGAAATAGTTATTCGTCGCATCGACGTCGATCATATTGTTTCCCATGATCCTGATGGCAAATACACTACACTGAAAATTGTTGAAATGTACCGTCGGAGTACAGTTAAGATTAGCCGGCAGCGTATCCAAGCCTATGTTCACTCCGCGTTTGCTCAAGCATACATTTCTCATGATGGTTGGGCTGGCGGTACCAAAAACCCTGATGTCGTAGGTATAGTTCCCCTGGAAGTGGTTATGGTTGATGTTGACTGGATTGGTCGAGCCTTCCGCCCCTATGGTATTATTGGCAAAGTAATTGTTGCGAACCTCTGCCACACACAACTCTCTGATCTTTGCTCCCGCGTTGCATCTCACAAAAACCGAATACTCGATCAATGCGTTTTGGCAGTTGGTGAGATCAATCCCTCCCTGTGTGGTATAAACATTAACTCCCGAAGTGATCAAATCGGCAATGTCAGACACAGTTATTTGGCTGGCAGTAAGGGATTGGCACCCGCTAAATGATAATCCCGAGATACCGTTTCTGACTCGCAAGTTCTGAACGCTGACATCTCCGCCAATCACTTGTATGCCCGAATTGGAGTGGCTGACAACGGCATTTCTGATCTCGGAACTCCCAAACACTTGTATGTACCCAAAGCGAGATTCGTCGGTAACATCCTGCCCGGCGACACTGATTTTAGTCAGAGGTTTCTCATCATCTGTACCAAAAGTCACCCCGCCTATCATACGAAAAGTCGCACCCTGCCCGATCAGGATCATCGATCCTTGCTCAACATTCACGTGGCTGACAATCGTGGCATCAGAAGGGATCAGATAACTATGATCTGATCTAAAAGTCATTTGATTTAAAGTGCCTGTTACAACGGTTTCAGGATATAGAACTGGATCCACTTCTTTGCCCGTCTCCGATGTAAGATCCGCCAGATCGTTGTCCCCCTCATCGATCTGGCAGTTCAACAGGTATGCCCAACCCCAATCCTGCTTCGACCAGACAATGTTGTATCTGCCTGGTTCCATACTTTTCAATTGAAAACTCCCGTCCGCCTTACTGGTGGTGGAGTATAATGCGTTGTGTTCCCTATGGTCAAACTCTGTGTCCTGCGAGATCGGAATGCCCACTCCGGGAAAGTCATATCTGGCGCTTACTAGCGCTGTATCCAACTCAGCAGTCTCATAGATGGCTACCTTGATACCTGCATAATCAACTGGATCATTAGCGGGATTGCCACTGTCGTTGATCAGTTGTATCTGGCCGCTTAGCGTGGCAGTCTTGGTTTTGGTGCACCCGAAACCGAGGGTCAACACCAGTAAAAAAAAGGCGCACAGTAGTTTAAACATATTTGATCTATGGCTAACTCTCATTATTTCCTCCCCATGGCAGAACCAAATGCTCACCCATCTTCGAGCATATCCTGCCAAAGTTGAATTGATCTCATGCAAGATAGCGCCTCAGAACCCTTTTAACAGCACCATCAGCAATTCACCCGCTGACATCAGTGCCACCAGGGCCAATTGACTTCCGGCAATGAAGTTCTTTCTCTTGGACCAGTGTTTGCGGTCCAACTGCACAGCTCCCAGAACGAGTACGCAAAAAACCGCCGTAAAGAGCCAACGATGTTCAATATAGTTGATCACGATCAAGGACAACCCTAAAGTTAGGCTCGCCGCGACCAGAAAATAAAGCCGGTTTATGGCTAGTTGCGAAGGACGCAATAGCCATCCAGGCTTGCGTATCAGGTCTAAAAACAGCAGGAAGAACAAGCCCATACTGATCAACATCACAAAGGATACTCTGATGAAAAGATTGCTGACGATGTTGTCTGCCAAGAACTTTGGATCTCTTCTTGCGACCTCGGACAATGTCCGCGGCATGCTGCGCTCGCCATGGATCTCTTTATACTGTTCTACCTCATCCCAGCTTACTCTTTGATATGAGAAAACTCCCCCGTTGTTCCGACGTTCCAGGCGGGTCAACCAATTGCGCTCCGCCCATTTACCATCGCCTTCCTTGCTTTCAAAAGCCAACCTTCCGTGTTCAGCCAGACTCGGTATCTGCACGACCAGCGCTGTCCCTGACGAAACAGCTGCGAAAAGCGCAAGTTGGACTAGCGTTCTTCCCTTGCTTTGCGTCAATATCATCCGGGCCAGGAAATAGCCCAGTAATCCTGCCAGAGGAAGTATTGCGAACGAGCGCACCCAAAGAGCCATCCCGGCTGCGATTGCCGCTGCGACTAGAAGTCCGGTTTTACCTTTTTCGTTGAATAGCTGGGTCAAAAACAGTGTCAGCAGCAGCAGCAGATTCAT
Organism: uncultured Candidatus Cloacimonadota bacterium; assembly: GCA_964550575.1. Lineage (GTDB taxonomy): Bacteria > Cloacimonadota > Cloacimonadia > Cloacimonadales > Cloacimonadaceae > Syntrophosphaera. The sequence goes on along the minus strand of CAZKAA010000035.1, from coordinate 14,992 downwards.
CAGCGGATCGTTGAGAAAGCGATAGAACATCTTTCCAGTCTGGCAGAAGACCACTATATAACCCAATGTCGCCACTGCTGCAAGCAGTACCGGTCGCGAAAGCCCCGCGCGTTTGAGGATTAACCAGCCCAACCATAAACTGAGGGGCAACATCAATATGCTCAACAACCTGCCCGCCAATAATGGTGAACCGGTGACCGCAGCCAGCGCTCCAACCATCAAAACATGCAGGTGAGATGTTCCTGCCGCGAAGGATTTCCACATACCGTCTGTCTGGTAGCGAGCCAGCTCTTTCAGGAAATAACCTTCATCGCCGCTGCGGTCAAGGTGCGTGAGCGTGATCCCCGCTTTGATGCCATAACCCGTGACCAGGATCAGACAAACGACCGCCAAGCCAGTTGTGAACAACCGGTTGCTGTCCTTGCCTCTATACCACTTTTTTAACATAGTATCTAAAACTCGCCTCAATACAGCTGCTTGGATTGGCCGCGAAGCATATCCAGTGCTTTGGCCTGCAGCAGGATTTCATTGTAGTCTTTGCCGCGTTGCCTGATTGCCCCGGCAAAATCGTCCAATTCCGCCGTAAAATGGTTACAGGGGGAAAGCGAATACTCTCGCACAATACCTTGGTTTATGATGGTGCAGACCGGAGTCTCCGCCGCGGGGATGGAGAAGGCTCGCCGCAATCTTATTTCGCCATTGGAACCCCAAACGGAGTAGCTGTTTTTATAAGAGTTGTTCATCCCAAAAGCCAATTGCGCGCATTGCCCTTGACCAAAGTCCAGGAGCGCTGCCCCATGGATATCCAACCCGTTCTTGCTTTTGCTGATGCAGCTGTGACAATCGACAGGTTCACGGGCGAAGAATTTCCTGGCTGCGTGCACAGTATAAGCCGCAGCGTCCAGTATGATTCCCCCGCCCAAGTCTTTTTTGGTCCTGAAATCTGTGACTGGAAACATCGGAAAACCAAACCAGGCCGAGAATACCAAGGGATCGCCAATCTCCCCTTGAGCCACCATTTCTCGCACAAAGCCGTGCTGGCTGTGGTGCTCGTACATAAAACCCTCTCTCAGCACTACCCCGTTTATCTCACAAGCCTCCTTCATTTCTTCCGCTTCCCGCGGATCGATCGCCAGCGATTTTTCGCACAGGACATGTTTCTTCATGCTGGCGGCCGCGATGCAGATCTCTTTGTGATAAACGTTGGGAGTGGCGATATAAACGGCTTCGACCTTCTCATCGGCGAGTAGTTCCACCAGACTGGCATAGGGTGTGCCGCCATACTTCGAGGAAAGGGATTCCGCTCGATGACGTTCAGGATCGTAAAACCCGACGGCATATGCTGAATCGCTTTGGCTCATTGCGGGAGCCATGTTTTTTGTGGTCTGATAACCACATCCGACGATTCCAAATCTGATCTTTTCCATATCTCAAAAATAAGCCAGCAGGCTGCGTAATTCTATGTTCAGCATTTGTTGGGTCTGCACCATTTCCTTTAGCCCCGCAAGACTTATCCAGATAAAGTTATCCGGGTCTTCATTGGTAAAGCCATCCGCCATTTTGATCATGTTGAGATTACACTCGCGATAGAACCTTCCCCCTTCCTCCGATTGCCTGGCAGAGTATACAAAATCAATTCCGCTAAACTCCCCCGCGTATCTGGGCCGATGGTCGGCGGGATAATTCTCCAAAATGCATTGGACGGTCGGAGCAAGTTCAACCATGTCATACAGCCCGGGCTCTATTTTCATCTGTACCAGGAATCTGTAACCGTCTTCTCTGTCTGAGCAGATAATGCCGATGCGCCCCTGATGGTGCTGGCGTATAATGGGTTGATCCCAGCTCTCCACCTCCCTGTTATTGGCGTTGATTCGCACCGCTAACACTTGGAAGTATCTACCCTCTTTGTTTTGGATGACCTTATCTTCAATGTTCCAGTCACGCAGCGTTTTCAACGGTGCTGTTTTCCGCCCCAGATAACAGAAGTATCGTTTCCAGTTAAGCGAGTTCCTTATATCAGAGAGCTGGCTTTCGGAATCATGCTGGGCGAAGCACTGCAAAACTGATCTGATCCAGAAATCGCTCCTGTTGACAACATCGGCATAATCTGCCAGTACTTTGACAATCTCGGATACGTCTATCTTGTAGCTTGAGTTCCAGTAGCGGATCAGCGAGATCACGGAGCGGCAGTCCATATTCACCGTGTTGTCCCGCTCCATCAGACTTTTCAACTGACCCAGGGTCAGCCACTTATGGTTGGGGCTGAGTTCTATCTCGTCATGTGTCTCGTCAAAGACGATAATGTTGCGGTTCCTCTTTTCCAGAAACCTTGCCCCCTGTTCTGACTGGTATTGGTAATACACGACTTTCACGGGAGCTTCGCCGTTAAAGTACTCGAGATAAAGGGTCTTCTTGCCGCCATGGGCGAGGGTGTAGTTGCTGCGGGTGGCCTGCACGGTGGGTGACAGTTGATATGTGTTGATGTTGCCCGGCTCTGCTTTGGCCTGCATCAAAAAGCATAGGATCCCATCGACTTTTTTACACAGGATGCCAAGAATGCCAACTTCGGGTTGGTCAATGATCGGCTGATCCCAGAGGACTTCACCGGTCCAACTGTCGAATATCTGAAATCCCCGGATGCTGAAAAACTTGCCTTTATGATGCGTAAGGTCTCCGCTTGCCGGGTCAAAACGCCATTGTTTGAGCTCGCTGAATCCGATTTCCTCCACCGCGAAGTGCTGGACATGGTTCAAATCCTGCAGCCAGTCCCGGATCTCCTCCGTAGAGTTGTGGGGGTTAAACTCTGTCAGAGCTGAAAAGAACATCTCAAACTCGATGCTTCCTGCAAATTCACCCACTGTCCTTGCCAATTTCTCTCGAAGTTCAAACACCCGTTTTCTAATCATCCGTAAATCCTTTCCAATTCAGCACGCATAACGTCCAAAGCATAGTCAAGCCCCTCCCTGCCCAGGTCGGCGTATAATGGCAATCTCACCGTCCTTGAAGCAATATCCTGCGTAAGCGGCAGATCTTCCGCGCGGTAGCCGAATCTGGCGCCCATGGGCGAGGAATGTAGAGGCATATAACCGATATAGGCAAAGACTTCTTTGGCTTTTAATCCTAAAAGAAATCTCTCCTTGTTCGCTTCAGTGTCAAAACACACCCAAAAAGCATGGCTGTTCAGGTCGGTGAGAGAGTCATAGGGCGCGGTTTTTACACAACCTTTTTGCTCGTATACATGATACAGGTTCCGGTAGGCGGCCGTTACCCTTGTCCTCAGTTCCAGGATCAGGTCTTCGCTCTCCAACTGGGAGAGCAGCACTCCGGCCAGGATATCCGACAGGAGATAGCTCGAACCGATTTCTACCCAGTGGTACTTGGTTTTTTGCCCATACAGCACCAGAGACCTGTCCGTGCCTTTTTCCTGCAAAAAATTCGCCCTTTCCAGCCAATCCGGGCGGTTGACGACAAGCGCGCCCCCTTCGCCGCAACTTATATTCTTCGTCTCGTGAAAACTTAAGGTGGCGAGATCCCCCAAACTCCCGCAAGCCCTGCCATGGTCATAACTGCCATAGGACTGGGCGGCGTCCACCATCACCAGCAGATCGTTTTTTTTGGCGATGGCGCAGATACGGTCCGTCTCGCAGGGGATGCCAGCGTAATCTATCGGCAGCAGCATCCTGGTGTGGGGTGTGACCAACGCCTCCATATGATCTGGATCCGCGTTCAAGGTCAAGGGGTCCACTTCGCAAAAAACCGGCCTGGCTCCCGTCATCACCACCGCGTTGGCGGTGGAACTGAAAGTATAGGATGGCAGTATAACTTCGTCACCAGGCCCCAAACCGGCGAGCCAGGCACCCATCTCCAACGCGGAAGTGCCCGAGGGCACCAGAAAAACATTCTCGAGATGATGTTTTCTTCTCAGATGATCCTGTACCTTGCGCGCGAACTGGTTGTTCCCGGACAACCTTCCCGATTGCAGGGCTTCCTGGGCGTATGTGGCTTCGTTGTCGGTATGAAAGGGCTTGTTAAACGGAATCATGGTCATGGCAAAAACTCTTTGGTGGCCGGATCCTGCATTAATCCCGGAATCTGGCCAGTCTCCTGCCTTTTTCCGCGCTTCGGGTCATTTCCGGTATCCAGATTCAGCGTCATGTCCACAATATAATGCGGGCGTCCTTTCACTTCGTCGAACACTTTTCCCAGATATAGGCCAAGCACGCCGATGATGAAGATTGTGACCCCGCTTAAAAACCAGATCGAGATGATCAAACTCGTCCAGCCCACGATCTCTGTGTAGCCGAGCAGGCCTCGTATCAGAAACGCGATTCCCACCCCAAACGCTAGCAGGGACAGCGCAAATCCAGAAATGGCCAATATTTTCAGTGGTTTGTCGGAAAACGCGATAAAAGCGTCCACGGCCAGGCTCAGCCCCTTGCGGAAGGTGTAGGACGATTTGCCCCCCTCTCGTTTTTGTTGCTCCACCTGGATGCTGGCGCTTGGCTGGCCGATCCAGGAGATCAGGAGTCCAAAACCCCGGAACCGCTCCTTCATGGAGAGGAAAGTGTCCACCGTCTGTCTGCCGTAGATGCCAAAGTTGCCCACCGTGTCATCCATCTTGATCCCTGTCAGAAACTCGAATATGATATGGAACACCTTGGAATATATCTTTTTAAGCGGCGACACCTTGCGCACCACGCGCCTGGCGTACACGATCTGATACCCCTCAAGCGCTTTTGCCAGCAAGCGGGGAATTTCTTCCGGTCTGTCCTGCAGGTCGGCGTCCATAACCACCACCCAGTCTCCCTGTGAAACCGCGAGACCCGCCGAGATCGCCGTTTGTTGGCCGAAATTGCGCACAAATCGGACCAGTTTCACCCGGGTGTCCTGCTCCCCGATCAGGCTTATCGCCTCCCAGTCTTTCTGAGGACTGCAGTCATCAACGCAGATCATCTCCCAGCAAATGCCCAAGGTGTCAAGCGATTTTGCCAGCCTCTGGTATAGTTCCGCCGTATATTCGCGTGTATTGTAGAAAGGGATTACAATGGATATCTTCATTCAGCACCCAACGATTCTTGCAAAAACATATTTAATCTCGCTGATTGACGCACCCAGACATTCGTAAACCGTGACGATGGGCGGATTATTCGATGAGACTTTTCCCTCGAATCTCTTGTAGCCCAAGCTAAAGTTCTTCTGCAGGGTACGATACATACCATTGACATAATAGCCGCTGCCCGCTGCGTTTAAATAAGCCCCCCCCAACAAGCCGGATATCTTTGGTCCCTCGAGTTTGAACAGGCCGAAACCGATCGGGACGCCATCGATCAAAGTCTCTTCCACCAGATACTCCGGGCGTTCCATGCAATCCCATACCCAGTTCTTGTATCTCAGATTCGCGATGCCGATTCCGAACCTCGGCTCCAGGGCGATCCTGTCTGTCTTGAAAATCCCAGCCTCAAACTGACTCAGCAGTTCCTCTGAGTTCTCGCGCGTCACCCGGCGGAACTGAACCGCCTCCATATAGTCCTCCCACCTGTTTTCCACATACGCAAACTGCTCTTTGTTTATCTTCATCGTCAGTTGGCATTCCGCAAACGAAAAGCCCAGCCCGCCCAACTCCCGGTTGAATTCCGGCAAGTCTGCCGGGACCTTTGCCACCTGATATGCCGGTTCCGAACCAGCCAATTTATCAAGACTGCAGCGCAGCAGGTCGGCAGTGTCTCCTGGCTCGATGCTGATCTCAACAGCGTTCATGCCGAGGTTTTTTTTATCCCAGATAGCGTCGATGATCTTCATGCTTTCTCTTGCGATCTCCAGTAGCGTTTCGGGGCTTCATTGGGCTGTTGCCCCGCCGTCCGCGACGATGTTTTGCCCCGTAATCCATCTGGCTTGGTCCGACATCAGAAAAGCGCAAAGAGGCGCGATATCCTCTGTCTTGCCCAAGCCCAGCGGATATCCGCGCCCTAACACTGCCATTTCCTCGTCCCCCAAAATGTGGTCCAGGTTACCCAACATATTGGTGTCAGTCACATATCCGGGTGAGACGCAGTTGACGCAGATCTTTCTGGGCGCTAGTTCCACCGCCATAGCCCGCGCAGCACCAACGAGGCCGGCCTTGGTTGCTCCGTAGGCTGTAAGCGCGGTCACGCCGATCAAACTGATGCCTCCGGCAATGAAAATGATCCTCAGGTTGCCGGCCTGATGATTTTTCTTCTGCGTGATCAGCCTGCTGAGTTCAAGCGCGGATATCAGGTTGACGCGAAAAATGTCCCTGTATAGTTCGGCGTTCATCGCTCTCAAAGGTGATGTGATCTGATATCCCGCGGCATGTATGAAACCTGTCAGTTTCCCTGAGTTGGATACGATCTCGTCCATAAGATTGGGATATTTCTCCATCTCCCGCATGTCCAGCGCGTGAATGGAGTGACCCTCGCCTTTGAGCTGTCCCGCTGTTTCCTCCAGTCTGTCTCTATCGCGCCCGACAAGATGTACCCGCGCGCCGTTTTCACTGCATTCGATGGCACACTTTCTGCCGATGCCCGAGGAGCCCCCTGTGATCAGGATATTTTTATCAGATAGTCTTTTACAGTTGCTCAACTGGTCTCCCAAGCTAGTGCTCATTTGGCAGAATACCCGCCGTCAATCACAAAGTTCTGTCCCGTGATCCATTTGGCATGCTCAGAAAGCAAATAGACGCATAACGATGCCACATCCCCTGTGCCTCCCGTGCTTAGTGGATATTTCTGCCAGTAAGCGAGTAAATCATCCTCCGACAGCATGCTGCGGAGGTTGGCCAGTCTGGTGTCTTCCAAAGACCCCGGCGATACACAGTTGACTCGGATTCCCCGGCTGGCCAATTCCACCGCCAGACAGCGTGCGCCCCCCACGAGAGCGGTTTTGGAGGCCGCATAGGAAGTCATGCAACCATCTCCCACCACACTCATGACGGAAGCCACGAAGACAATCTGCATACCGCTGAGAGCTATGTTCTTTTTCTGGGTGGCAATGCGGGCGAGTTCAAAAGCTGAGATGGTGTTGATTTCCAGGGTGTCTGAATAGTGCTCCGGCAGCGTGGAAGCGAGGGGCAGCATATATTGGATGCCTGCGGCGTGGACAAATCCGTCCAGTTTGCCTCCCTTGTCCACGATCTCCGAGACCAGTTCCGGATAACGCTCCATATCGTGAAGATCAAAGACATGATAACTGCTGCCTTCACCTTGCAGTTCGGCGAAAGTCCTGCGCAGTTCCTCTTCGTTTCTGCCCACCAGATGGACCGCTGCGCCAGACCTATTGCATTCAATGGCGGTGGCTCTGCCTATCCCGGCAGAAGCGCCGGTGATCATAATATTCTTGCCCTCAAGGCTGACCAGCATCAGTTGCTTTCCCCAATCCTGAGGATCCTGGCGTCTTGGAATCTCAGATCTGCCAAGCCAACTGAGAGGCCCACTCCAAAACCAGTCAAAAGATACCGCGCGTTCAGCTGCGAATCTGCATTGTGCTTGCAGATTGTGATGGGTATGGAGGCTGAACTGGTGTTGCCATATTCCACCAATGAATAAAGAAACTTGTCCTTGGGGATCTTGAGCATCTTGCGCATGGATTCCAGCATGAAATAATTCGCCTGATGAAATACTACCGCGTCATAATCATCCACAGGATTCATAAATTCCCTCAAGCCGTCCACTACGGTGGAAATGGCAAAATTGAAGATCTCCATGCCATCCATGAAAAGCTGGTTGTCAGCCCGGATATTGCCGTCTGCCCCTTCCTTGGGGATCAGGGCTGCTGCCGAGATCGGGTTCCGGGATGCTCCGGCTTGGATGATCAGGTGCTTGGCACCTGAACCAATGGTCTGGAAGGCAAACCTCATGGGTGCCGCATCGGGCGCGTATTCCAGCAAAGTCGCTGTTCCGGCGTCACCGAACAGGTATATGGCGGACTGGTCCTGTTTGGAAATATGCTCCGAACTTGTGTCTCCCGCCAACAACAAACCATAACGCTTGCCGGTGTTTTTAAGCACCGAACCGGCTGTGTGAAGCCCATAAATGTAACCACTGCAGCCCAGATTGATGTCAAACGCCATCACTTCAGTAGGCAGCCCCAATCTGTCTTGAAGAATGCAGGCCGTGGCGGGCAGGATATAATCCGCGCTCTGCGTCACCAAGATGATCACGCCGATTTCTTTCACATCCACCTTCAGATCGTCCAGCAAACGCCTGGCGGCGGCATAACACAGATCTGAAGTGCATTCGTTATGGGAGGCCTGATGGCGATGGCGCACGCCGATCCCCTTGACGATTTTTTCCATTCTCTCCAGCTCGTCAGCTGGAACATCCAGATTGTCCGCCACAGCTTTGGGCACCTGCGCGCTGATAGCTTTAACGCGTATGCCGTCAAACTCGATCATTATAACTCCTCAACATATAACAATAATTCCCTTGAAAACTGCCCATCTGCCCGATAGGCGCTTAATGCGCCGAATATCCGCCGTCCACGGGGATGTTGGTTCCCGTGATCCAGTTGGAAAGATCCGACAGCAGAAAACAGCATAGATTGGCTACGGACTCCGGGCTGCCCAGGCCAAGCGGATGCATGGCGGAAACTTGGCTGATCTCCTCCTCCGATATCGCTGAAAAAATTCTATCAAGAAGTGGGGTTTCTATACATCCTGGTTGTACGGCATTAACCCTGATCTTCTTTGCCGCGAGTTCCAGCGCCAGAGCCCGGACCGCTGAAGTGAGGGCGGATTTGCTGGCGCAATATGCAATTTTACCTGAACTGCCCACCACCGCCATGACCGAGGAAACAAAAACGTAACTGGCTCCGCCCTCCGGCGTGTGTTTGCGCTTGGAGGCAAACCGGCATAACTCAAGTCCCGCGATCAGGTTCACTTCCAGCAATTGGCGGTAGTCTTCAGGAACCGTGAGGGAAAAAGGTTTGGTGAGTTCCGCCCCGGCTGAGTGGATCAGGCCATGAACCGCGGTGCCGGCGTTTCCGAGGGCTGCCCCCAATTTTTGCGCCAAACCGGGGTAATCCGTTACATCGTGCGCGATCAGACAGTGATCTCCCTCAGCCATCAGCGAGAGTGTCTCCGCCAACCTGCTTTCGTTCCTGCCCACCAGGATCACCCGAGCTCCCAGCCCGCCGGCCAGGACCGCGCAGGAGCGCCCGATACCTGAGGAAGCACCTGTCACGATGATGTTTTTATCTTTCAAACTCAGCATAGGTCAGATCGTCAGCGTCACCGCGCCCCAGGAATATCCCACCCCAAAACCCGCCAGCAGAACCTTGTCGCCCTCTTTGACCAATTGCTTGTCCAACGCGTCTTTGAGGGCAATGGGAATGGTGTTGGATACTGTGTTGCCGTAATCGAGCATGTCGATGTGGCATTTGGCGGGATCTATCCCCATTTGGGAGATCAGAAATTCCAGGATGTACTTATTGGCTTGGTGCAGAATGACATAGTTAACATCGTCGATCTTCAGCCGGTTCTTCTCCAGGGTTCGCTGGATCAGGGGCGGGATCGTCTCGATCGTGAAATTGAATATCTCCGGCCCGTTCATATACAGCACGGGGGCTTCCGCGTCCCGGTATCGGTAGCCGTTTCTGGCGCTTGGCTGCTCCACGATCAGGTTGGCAGCGCCCCTGCCGTCCGTGCCCAGTTCGAACTCTCCGATCCCGCGTTCCTCGGAAGCGCTGATCAGGGTTGCCGAACCTCCGTCGCCAAAGATGCTGCGGTTGCCAACATCATCTGCCGCGAGGAACTTGCTGTAAGTTTCTCCCGTGAGCAGCAGCACTTTGCGGGATATGCCAGATTCCACAAGCCCTTTGGCCAGCGCGAGGCCATATATGTAACCTGAACAACCTAGGTTGAAGTCCAGAGCGCCGGCATCCTGGCGTAGCCCCAGTTTTTGCTGGATGAGGCAAGCTGAGGTCGGCAGCAGATAATCCGGGCTCTGGGTGCAAAACAACAGGAAATCAATCTCTTCCGGGGCGGTGCGGGCGAGCAGTTTCTGCGCCGCCTGGGTGGCAAGGTCAGCCGCTGTCTCGTCTGACGCCGCGATGTGCCGTTGGCGGACACCGATCTTCTTTTCAACCTTTGCCGCTTTCCACTCGGGAAACGCCAGCTCGATCTCCTCGTTGGTCAGCACTCCAGCCGGGAGCTGGTAAGCGATGTCCGAGATTACGCTGCCCATGGCCTTTCTACTTGTGGGAATCGATATATTGGTAGAGATTGTCGACCGTGATCAGCCCGTCGAAGTCTTTGCGGGGAATCGTGATGTCATAATTCTGCTTGATCATGGCGATGATCGATAGCACCGCCAGCGAGTCCCATTCCTCATAATTCCTGAATTCGTCTTCCGCGAGCACGGGATCTTCTTTTTCCAACGCTTCCGCGAACAGATTGATGAATTGTTCCATTTGATTCTCCTATATGCATGGTTTGATTCATTTGTGTTATGTTATCTATTGTGTTGATGTGTAATCCAATATCGAATCGGGTTCAAAATTGTGTCTCTCTCAAAGTCATTAAAACTAAAAATAATCACGCTTACTATATAAATCAGAGCGAAACTCGCAGCCCCCAATCCCAAGTTCCACCAGGAGATAGATCTGAAAAAATGCTTGTACACGATAGCGAAAATCACTGGAACAATAAAAGATGGTAGAATCTTGAGAATTTGCATCCAGAAATGTAACACATTCAGCTTTATCTCCCGGGCATAGTAAATATTCATCGTGATCCCGTGTCCAATCAGCCAGGTGAGAGCAATTGAAACAGCAGCCCCAATAGCTCCGTAATGACTGGAGAGGTATATGCTGCTTAGAATGTTGAACAGCGCCATCAATGCAAATAGAAGCGAGCTGAATCGATGCTTGTTCTGTGCTTGTAAAATCGCTATCCCCACGGTTTGTATCAGGAAAATACTGAATGTCGTCAACGGGATTATACAGACATAGTAAGAATTCTCATAACCCTTCCCTGCCCATAAAGCAATAAACAGCTTACCGAAGAACAAAAAACCCAAGTAGAATAAAGCTATAACGAAAAACTGCAATCGTCCTAGAGCCGTAAAATAGTTATTATACACCTTTATTTGGTTTTCACCGGGTGGTATTTTACTGATTGTAGGCAAAAATACTCCAGTGATAGCTGAGGCAAGTGAGTAAAAATTAATAACCAGATTGAAGCCCAACGCATAAATCGCCACTTGCACGGAACCTGATGTTATGCCAAGAATCAACTGATTGGTATTATTGTTAAAATGGAAAGCCAGCACTCCCAAGAATACAAAAAAGGAATAAGCAAGTATCTCTTTCACGAATGCTGGATCAATGCTGCGCAGGTTTAGCTCTATCTTTAGCACCTTGTAACAATACGCAACATTTGCTATAAGTAACATTACATTAGTAACTGCGATAATCGTAATCACACCTATCGACCGGTATCCCAAAATGAGTATTAGGATTGCAACCAACGGAATCAGTACAATTTTAAGAAACTCCATGACTTTTGTGAAGACAAAATGTTCGTAACCCCTGATGATGAAACCGAATACACTGAGTGGAAATGCTAGAGATAAGGATACGACCACAATAGTCAACATAGTGCGAAGCTTGGATATCTCAGCGATAGACATGTTGCCACCAAAAATGCTGCCCGCATTTAAACTCACTGATAAACCCAGAAGCAACGCAAGGAATCCGATGAATAAGTACAATACTAAAAATGTTCCGTGTAAAGAATGCTCAGCTTCTTTATCACCACTTGCCAAGCATCTGGCCGTGTATCGAACGTTCGCGTTTCCCAAGCCTAAATCCATGATCGAGAATATCCCTATGAAAGCAAATGCGATGGAAAACAAACCGAACTCTTTCTGACCCAATATCCTGATCAAATATGGAGTGTATAGCAATGATACAATTATCTGGGTCCCAATATTAACGTAGGAAAAGAGTACGCCTACTTTAACCTGATTTCGTGCTGGGTTCATTATCTACAAATCGAAATGTCTAGTTGATTATCTAAATCAAACCGCTATTCAGCAATATTGTTCGTAGCTGTTACCTTCCTAATAGTACACAAGCTAACCTCCCTAAAAACTTCATTTCACCAGTTTTTTTAAAGGTCATATGAACAATAGCTTTTTCAATGTTATATCTTGCCACTCGATAAATGGGGTTGATTTTTTTGCCATGAAGAGGCTTTCTCCTAATAACAGAATAGTAATTAGTAGAATTATACGAACAGTAACCGACTTTCTGATTACCTAATTTCTGGTACCATTTACCAAGCCATATTGCATCGGCGGCTGTAGATGAGATATATGAACCAGCCCCACTCTGATCAGCGATCTCATCAAGCTTCTCCATAAGTCTCGTTGCTATCCCGTGCTTTTTATACTCAGGGTGTACGGCTACTTGAAAAAACTCACAATACAGATCATCGCAATACCATTTTCTATGCTTGTCATTACGAGAATCCACCATTCTGAAACTCACTGTGCCAACAAGCTTCTCCTCCAGTAGTGCAACCAAGCAGTCGCCATCACCCACGCGTGATATTGTGACCCGAACCGGTTGATTTACAGCGCTAAAATTCAACCCTTCTTCTTTCCTTTCCGCATACGCCTCATGTAAAAGGTCTGTTATCGATTCCCATGAGATATAATCCGGATTGGGTATTATTTGTAGATCAGCCAACATTCCTCCATATCACAACATAGAGATTCAATCTTGCCAGTTCATTTATTTCTGGAATTTTACACCGTCTATCTGGTCTGCATTGATCACTTCGAAATCTCATATCGTTAACAAAGACAGAACTCCATACCTTGACGTTTTAGCTTCTAATAATCTGAGTTGATATCTGCAATTCCAGGGTTTAAAACTGACTTCCAGTACTAAAGTCCACGTGAGTAAAGATGTCTTTGATGTTCTAATGTCGAGGCTCCCCCTGAATCGGATAGCTGACCTCGGTAACTACTCAGTATTGCGTCCCTTCGAAAACTCATCATTATAATATCTTTCCACGATCGAATTAGCAAGCACTTCTAACGAGTCCACCACTGAAGAGTGTTTAAAATCAACCCGGATGTCTGTACAGCCAACGATTATAGTTTCTGCGCCCTGGGTCAATATACTGTTATATACTTCTATGAAAATATTCCTTGGTCTGTTTGGATCCCCAGCCTCTAAGAACCGATTGACATTCTTCACATTACATATCCCTCTTGTAACTTTCTGTTGATGGTGGGCATCGGGATAAATGATGTTAGCTTCCGGATAATACGCGTTAAAGTACTTCTCGTAAACCTTGCCCTTCAAACACCCATCAGAAGCAATCAAACCTATATTCCTTTTTTTTCTGTTCTTGGCTTCCAAGACAACTTCTTCAATCATATTTATAAAAGGGAGGTTTATCTGCTCCTGAATTTGCTCTATGGCTGCATGTGCTGTATTACAACTCATGCAAAGGATATTAGCACCAGCTCTCTTTAGCTTTTGCCCTACTGATATATAATCTTCAATAAAACTCGGTCCCCTACCTTCCAGGTACATACTCCTGGATGGGGCTTTTTTCGCCTGGTAGATTATCATTTCCGGGTGATGCCCATCACGGTAGGCGCCTGCACAAGTTATTTTTCTCTCGATTAAACTGCATAGAGTATTTGTCGCAGCTACACCAGCACCACCAATAACACCAAAAATCATGACTGAATTACCAACATATTATTCGTACATCTTGCGCAGGTAATCGCAATCAGTCTGCACCAAGTTCATATCCTGGGGGGTATCTACTTCATAACAATCAATTTCAAAAGCTTTAACTGGTAAATGCTGTTCTATCTCGTTAAACACATACCTTGTATCTTTATGGACTTTTATATCTCCAAAATATGCTATTCCACACCATTCATAAGCCATTGGCGTTATTCTTTGAAACTTGGTTATCTCATGTTCGTCATTCATCTCGACAAACACAGCATCTTCAGATTTTGTTTTGGTCACTCCAATTAGGTTTGATCCATACTTGCATTCATCCAAGAATCTAATAAATGAATCGGGATTAATCAGCATATCGCCGTCAATAGTCACAAAAGGTTCCTTCAAGTGTCGGGTTGCCAGATGCAGGCTATATGCATTCGATGTTGTGGCATAATCTGGATTGCGAATATATGTCACGTCTTTTCTGAGTTGCTTTACTACCTCGATCACATCCATTTCCTTAAAACCAACCACAACCCTGACATCATCTATCTCATCGAGTAGTCGTAATATGTAATAAATCATCTCCTTTTCCCATATTTTTACCAAGCATTTGGGCGTATTCAATCCCAACCGACTTCCCAACCCGGCTGCAGAAATAATGGCATGCGTAACATTCTTTCTCATGTGAATTGCCTCAGTACATTGCACAGGCTTCTCTCGTGAAAAACCACATAGTCTGTGATAGTGATCAAGCCTTCAACCGGTAGCCGTGAACCCCCAAAAGCAATTTTAACATCCGCATGTTCCATCATCGGGACATCGTTCATTCCGTCACCCACTGCCACAACTGTATTATAACGGCTTTTAATCTGCTTTGTCGCCTCGCCTTTGTCTAATATTGACTTAACTCCCAACAGGTCATCATTTTGATAATAAGCCTCGGAGGTATATGCAACACAGCCAAATCGAGATATCAACTGATTAACCCACACATCGATATTCCCGGTTAAGATGTAACAGTCATCAATGTGGTCAGCAATAAACTGCTGTATTTCGTGATAAATCTCAATTTCACCGAGTATTGCCTGCACTTTGGAAATTGGAATCGAAGCTAATAACTGAACCCTCAATTTGAAAGAACTGCTGAATGGGATATATCCGTCCATTGTCAATTCTGTCAGTAGATTTACCTCTTCACGCAGATTTATGTAATTAGCTATCATGGGCACAGTTTCTTGTTTGGTTAAAGTGCCGTCTAAGTCGAAACAAAAAGCAG
>CAZKAA010000034.1:0-23624 GCA_964550575.1 uncultured Candidatus Cloacimonadota bacterium | reverse complement strand
ATAATGAGCGGTGACTGGAGTTCAGACGTGTGCTCTTCCGATCTCGTTTTGAGGCTGATCAGGAACAGCTTGAGATCGGGGTCGTTTTCAAAGCGCTGAACTTCATCCATGCGGTTCTTGCTACGCCCGTCCATGTAAGCGTATTTTTGGCCCAGGCTGTCAAACACGCTGCGAATTATCTTCAGCATCTGCACGAACTGCGAGAAGACCAGAATCTTATGCCCGCTTTCCAGCGCATCCTGCACCAGTTCCACAAGCTGCTCCAACTTCGAGGAACTCTCAGGATTCGGCAGAATATCCGGATTGGCAAGGTGGGGATGGTTGCAGACCTGACGCAGCTTGGTCAGCGCGGATAGGATGTGCACGAAGTTCAGGCTTGCCGCTTCGGGAGTGTTGAGAAACTTCTTCTGCACCATGTCGATGATCTGCAGATAAAGCTTCTCCTGCACGGGATGCATCTTGCACCAGGAAATCTGCTCCTGCTTATCCGGAAGCTCAAGCAGAACTTCTTTCTTGATCCTTCGCAGCAAAAACGGAGCGACGGCGCGCCTGAGTTTCGCCGCACCTGTTTCTGGTTCGGCAAGGAACTCGTTCTTGAAGTTTTTCAAGCTGCCCAGATATCCCGGTATCAGAAAGTCGTAGATTGACCAAAGCTCGGTAAGGTTGTTTTCCACAGGGGTTCCGGTCAGTGCCATGCGGAAACGGGATGGCAGCTTCTTGATGGCGTAGGTGCGTTTGGCGCTAACGTTTTTTATATTCTGAGCCTCGTCCAAAACCACCCAGTCGAACTGCTTGTCCCTCAGGGCGCCGATATCGTTGAGCACCACCGTATAGGAGATTATGAAGAGGCGCACGTTGGGGTTTTGCAGGATGGCAAGCCTTTCTTCCTTTCCACCCTCGACAATCATCCAACTGATATTGGCGTGAAACTTCTCAATTTCCGCCGCCCAGTTGTAGAGAAGGGTTTTGGGGCAGACAACCAGGCTTTGCCCATCGCCGGGTGTTCCGGCGATCACCGTGAGCGCTTGTATGGTTTTGCCCAAACCCATTTCATCGGCAAGGATGCCGCCCATGCGGTAATGCTGAAGCATTCTCAGCCAGGCGATCCCGGATTTCTGGTAACCGCGCAGCACACTCTGCAGATACATTGGCAGCGCTTCAACCCTTTCAAGGTGGCCTCTAAGCAGATCGGAGGCGATCTCTTGCATCCAGTCGTCTCCATATAGCCGGAATGCCGGATTGTCCTTCATATAGCGCTGATAATAGGGGAGATTCACCAGCCTGGCTCGATAAACGTTATCCGCCACTTGTTCGCTCCGCTGGAGCAGGCGGTCTGTTTCATGATAGAGTTCCGGATTGGCGATGAACAGGATCCTGCCGTCCTGCGTGTGCAAAAAATCCTCGTTGGAACGGAAAAAGCGGCTTAGTTCCTCATGCGTGAAGCTGAGGTCCTTGTAGCGATAGCGAAGGTCATAGGAAAACCAGTCGATCTCCTCACTGCGCCGAGCTTGCAGCTCAACGCGCAGGACGGCTTTCTGGATAAACTCACCCCGCAATTCAGGTGATACTTCGATATCCCAATCGGCCGATTCGAGGGTGAAGAGAGCTTGTCTCAGGTCGGCAAGGCCTTCTCCTGCGTTGAACTCCAGATATTCATTTTGCTCAAGCTTACCCATATCTGTATATGGCAGTTTGGCAGCCAGTTCGCGCGTCTGGGCGAAGATCAGGGGCGGGATGTGGAACCATGCGTTTCCAGATCCGACGGATGATTCATATCCGGAGCGGACCAGCGGTGCACCGAAGCGTACCAATGACAGCGGAATGCTGATCTGATCGGCTTCCTCCCCGATTCGCGATTCCTGATAGACCAGCCAGCCTTCGAGGATGACGCTTTCTCCTGGACGCGAAACCTTCAGCATGATGCGCGGTTCAGAGGATACAATTCTGGGCAGTTCGATCTCCGGGGCGAAATCCAGATAGATGTCCAACTTGTGCAACTCCCGGTGGACGATCGTACGCCAATACACGAGGTCTTTTAGCCCGACGACAAGATCGCGGTCGAAAAGCTGAGCGATGGTCTGGTTTGACAGCGGCAGGGGAACGAAGCGCGCTTCATTGCGGAACAGCAGCCAGGTCGGATTGCCGGGATAGACCACAGAGAGCTCGTCCACAATCACCGGGCTGATCCGGAAGCCTGTTTTGCCGGCCTGCTCCACCCGCAAACTGAGCTGATAGGCCTGGTTTGGAAACAGCAGTTCTTCGCCGGTCTCTTTCACAAGCACCTTGCCCCGTAAGTTTTGCAACATGCCGAGCGCGACCGCGAAATCTTTCTTATAGAGGGAATAGAACCTGCCCTTCGTGCTATAGGCAGCCTTGCTGGAATTGAGAAAGCGGAAGAACGCCAGTTCGAAATCGGCAAGCACCTGCAGTTGGGACGCATATTCATCCGCGCGATGCCTGCTCTGATCTTCGAGTTCTCCTCCGGACTGGAACTTGAGAAGCAGAGGAATGTCCATTTCCTTGTAGGTATCGAGGTGCACCCGGATCTTGTTCGTTTGGGGCTCATAGATGCCCTCGATCTCAATCCGGGCGTGGGAGTGGATCCCCTGCCAGCGTTCGCTGCCCCGCAGGGAGTTGCCGTCGCAGGTCTCAACCGTCGGCTGGTCCAGGATGTCCGTTCTCAGGTTCAGATAGGCGTAGCGCAATACGGAGAGATAATGCCGGCAGCTTTCGTCCTCGCGGCATTCGTGGCAGTGGTGACTGAGCACGGTTTGTGTTTTGGGATCGAAAACCATGTCCACCTGGGTGGAAAAGTATTCCTGTTTGGCGGGAATCGCTTTGAAATGAAAGTGGTAGCAGCCTGCTTCGTCAATGGATTTCCAATACTGTAGATCCCCTTTCTCCAATGCGATCACGGCATGATTAAAATACCATGAGGCGGATTTCTCATGATAGTCCTTGCTGAATAACCGTGCCATCGTTCCTCGCTGCGCTTTAATCAGTCCATGGGCAGGAGAAAGGGGTTTTTTGTCAACTGATTTCCAGCCGCTTTTCTTCTTTGGACCCAAGCCAGCCCTTATGGGAAAAGGATTATTTGCCCATCCTCTTATGTCAGAGCTTCAGGATCAGCATGTTTTCCACCCGCTCCCCCTCCCAAAAGCGGAATCCGTTCTTTTCCAGCTGGGGCAGGCAATCCCGGAACTCAACGGGGAAGATGATGGAATATCCCTTGCGTGAGCCGAAGCAATGCTGCAGATAGGGCAGATCCTTCGCCAGACTGACGCCTGGAGGCTCCAGCAGCGTGATATCGCGCTCGTGGTGCCCGCCGCAGTAATAGGCGGCATGGGGGGTCTGGATTATGCAACCGTGCTTGCGCAGGAAGGGAAGGCTATCCGGGACTTTGTGCACAGATTGCCAGGCGCAGGGAATGTAGTCCCGGAACTTATGGAACCAGGACAGATCGAAATCGCGGATGATCCTTGGCTCCCTGACGGATTTGACGCCGCGCTTGTTCATGGTGTAGAAGCGGGTGACGGTCTGGAATCCCATCTTTTCAGTCAGATGCAGGCTTTCCACGTTCAGATAATAGGTGCAGAATTCAAAGCTCAGCCTGGGATTCATGCGCTTCTCTTCCGCCGCGATGGCAAAGGCCCTGCGGTTGAGGAGGGTGGCAATCCCCCGGTTCTGATAGCGGGACAGCACCCGCAAGCCCTCGAACCACAGCACATTGTCCGGAAACATGGTCATTTTGAGGCAGCCGACCGCGTGTCCCTTATACTCGCAAACGAGGAACCACGGCTCGGCGCTCCATTCCTCCATCACCCTGGGCAGATAGTCGGAACCGCCCCAAGTTCCCCTCGCGATGCGGAGCAGGTCATTCCTGTCCTTCGGTTCGGCTTGCCGGATCAGGCAAGCCCGTTCATCGATATGCGGCCTTTCTTTCATGCGGCATCCTGTATTGTTGCTTGATTACCGGTTTCGCCACCAAGCTTGGCGCCGGAACCGGAATTCTCACCCTCAAGCCCACCGCGGAGGGGCAATGTGTCAAGCAAAAGCTTGCCGGATATGCGGGAAAAGAAATCAATTGACAAAAAAGCGGGGTTCAGATTCAAGGGCGAAACTTGCTCATGGAGGATTAGTCCTAATTGGTAAGGCAGCGGTCTTGAAAACCGCCGGGTTCTGCCCATGGGGGTTCGAATCCCTCATCCTCCGCCAGTATATATTGTGTGATCCCATTAGGGGAGAGGTGACCGAGCTGGCTGAAGGTGCACGCCTGCTAAGCGTGTGTGGGTCAAAAGCCCACCCAGGGTTCGAATCCCTGCCTCTCCGCCACAGGTTTGTGACCATGAACATAGATTGGGCAGTCGCCAAGCGGTAAGGCAGCGGGTTTTGGTCCCGCCATCCGGGGGTTCGAATCCTCCCTGCCCAGCCAAACATTTATTGGGATGTCGTCTAATGGTAGGACAGCTGACTCTGGATCAGTATGTGAGGGTTCGACTCCTTCCATCCCAGCCACTTGCAGCCCCGGCGATGAGCCGGGGTTTTTTTATTCCCACTCCGCGCGCTTGTAGGCACGGCTCTTGCTCATATGCTCCTGCGCGGTGCGGGAAAAGTCGTTGCGCCCCTTGCGGTCTGCCACAAAGTAGAGATAGTCGGATTCCACGGGATGCAGCGCCGCCTGCAGCGAGCCGAGGGAGGGATTGCAGATCGGTCCCGGCGGCAGGCCTTCATTGAGATAGGTGTTGTAGGGGCTGGCGATCTTTGTGTCGTCCAGCGAGAGGACCGGTTTCTTGGTTCCCCGTCGCTCCAGCACGTAATCGACCGTGGTGCAGCAGGCAAGCCGCATGCCCTTGCGCAGCCTGTTGTACATCACTCCCGCGATCAGCCCCCGCTCGTCCGGATGGGCGCTTTCTTTTTCCACGATCGCCGCCAGAGTCAGCTTTTCATAAAATCCGGGAATATCCTGCGCCCGGATGCCAGCCTGCTCCAGTTCCTGATGAAACTGTTCCGTCATCCGGGACAGGATCTCCACCGGGGTCAAGCCCAGGTCGAAAAAGTAGGTTTCCGGATAGAGAAATCCTTCCATTGAGGCAACCGCAAATCCTGTCAACTGCCGCACGAGTGAGGTGTCGGTCGCGGCGGCGTGCAGCTCCGCGTAGGTCGCCAATCCGCTGTCTTCGATGCGGCGCAGGGTCTTGTATAGAGATAGCCCTTCCGGGAATGTGATCCTGATGGCTTGCGTGTTTCCCCGTTCCAGCATGAGAAGCGTCTGATAAAGGCTCTTATCCCCGCCGAGGCTGTATGTGCCAGCTTTGAGGCGGCGGTCAGTTCCCCTCGCCGAGGCCAGCAGGCGAAACCAAAAACCTGAACGCACGATACCGCGATCCCTCAACTCCCGGGCAATCTGTCCCGCGCCGTCACCCAAACTGACCCGGAAAGCGATCTGGTCCGATCTCAGGGGGGCAAACACAGCCCACAAAGCATAGCATAAGACAATCAAAGCTGCCGCCCCGGCGGCAATCAGGGCGCGGCGTTTGTTTATCGCGGGCATTGCGACTCCAGAAAACTTTTGAGGATCATCGCCGCCGCCATCGCGTCCTGAAACTCGCGGCGCTGCTTCCAGTCATAGCCAAGCCGGATCATTTCCTCAATCGCCTCCGCGGTGGAATAGCGCTCGTCCCAGGTCTGCACAGGGATTTCCAAAGCGGCAGCGAGTTTATCGGCAAAAGCCCAGGTCTCATCCGTCTTGG
Source organism: uncultured Candidatus Cloacimonadota bacterium (assembly GCA_964550575.1). Classification (GTDB taxonomy): domain Bacteria; phylum Cloacimonadota; class Cloacimonadia; order Cloacimonadales; family Cloacimonadaceae; genus Syntrophosphaera. Next base: position 17,874 of record CAZKAA010000034.1, on the reverse strand, counting down.
GGGTGTTGCCGCCCTCGATGGCGTAGGGCATGCCCACCAGCACCAGCCCAGCGGAGTGCTCCGCGATCACGGCGCGCAGCGCTTCCAGCACCGCGGGGAAGCCGTTGTTGGGGATCACCTTGAGCGGTTTGGCAAAGATTCGCAGCGGATCGCTTAGCGCCAATCCTATGCGTTTGCTGCCGAAGTCAAGCGCCAGAATGCGCCCGCTTGTGCTCACAGATTGGATTCGTCTCTCCAGATTGCGATGTACCAGCGGTTGTTGGCGGGCTTCAGATAGAATCTGGCGACCCCGCTGGCGGTGATCATGGAATTGGTGGACAGATACATCAGTTTGAGGTCAAAGAGGCAGGGGATGACCACCCAGTTTTCGTGCCCGACCTCGGGATCTGTCTCCCAGTTTTCTTCCGGCGGGATTTGCAGGCGCAACTGGATATCGTCCGGCGAGGGATAGTTGCCGTCGGTCGATCCGTCCGTAAAGAGGTTTGAAGTGTATTGCACCTCTTCGTCATAACCCCACCAGGAATCGCGGATCCCGTCGCCGTTGACGTCGATCCCGATCTGGCTGACTTCCGCGGCCAGCAATTCAAACCGGAAATCCCTTGCCAGCAAAGTCTTGTAGATGTTGATATTGCGCTCGGCATACGCCAGTTCCAGGTTTTGCAGCACTTCCAGCGGGGTGCGGTTTTGCACAGTGGGTTGCGAGTTGTCCACCAGCGGCGGATGAAAGGGATTCTGGCAGCTGCTCAGCGCCAGCGCCGCGATCAGCAACATCAGGCTCAGGAACTTATACCGAGAAGTCATACTTCAGTTTACCCCAGGTTGGATTGCTGTAGGCGCGGTAATCATACCATTTGCTGATATACCAGTAGCCGCCCGATTTTTTGAACAATATCTCCAGATTGCCCCGATAGAGGACAGGCTCCGTTCCCCCGGGGGGATGGCGTAACAACTCGTAGCTCCGGTATATCCTCGCCTGGTCGGAACTTATCTCGTCCGGCTGGGATTCCAGGGTGTTCAGCGTGATCGCGATGCTGTCCGTCTGGCTGTGGAGATTGAGCAGCATGTCCTGCTCCTGCGCGGTATTCCAGACAGGGGAAAGGCCAAAATCGTTAACATCCTGCGTGGCAAAAGAGAATGAGAAATCCTCCGCGAACAGCCCCGCGTACTTCACGGCGTTGCGCCCGTCCTCAAAGCAGTATTCCAGATTCTCCAGGCAAAGGTCCCAATTCGTGGCGTAGTCGTTCCAGGGCGCCGGTTTTGCCGGCGGCTCGGAATCGCGCAGGCGGAAGAGGTCGCAGCCTGTAAGCAATAGTGCCAGCAAGATAACGATATTTCTCATGAACTCATAATTTATGCTAGTTGTATCGTGTCAACAGATTATTTTCGCTCTCGCCCAGCCTGTCTCTCCGCCCGCCGGTCGACACAAGCCGCCTCCATCTGTTCAGATATGCCATGCCCGGGCGGGAGATTATCCTTGACAATATCGGCAAGGGCGAACAAGCATATTCAGAAGAAGCTGCAACGTAATAATCCAGCGCGGGAAGTGCCCATGAGATTTACACAAGCCAAGCCAGCCGGCAAGGAGAGCAGGCCGGCAACATGTTTCCCCGAGACAGGTCTGAGGTCTGCCCTCGTTTCTCTAATCATGCTTTTCATGATGGCCGGATCTGTAACTATGTATGCCCAGAATAACATGCCCATCATGCAAACCTATCTCGGACAATACGGTAATACTTGGCTGGGGTATAAACTGTCTGCCCTAGATTTTAATGCCGATGGCTATGATGACTTGTTGGTTTACTCTCACAAGACCGGCCCAAATGCCTGGCCTGCGGCTTTGCTTTACTTTGGCAGTGCGGTTATGGATACTGTTCCGGACTTGGTCTTCCAAAGCCAATTCTTAAACCAAATGGGTGACCAGATATTTATGGGTGTGGGTGATATAAACGGTGATGGGTATGAGGACATTATGTTGCAGGAAATGTATCCGACGGAAGTTGACTCCTGCATGATCCACTTCTGTTATGGGGGACCCAATCCAGATTTGGTACCTGATCATACAATCGTTGTGGGTTATTATTCATATCAACCCAATGTCTGGCCCATGTATGCCATAGGGGATGTCAATAACGACGGTTGCGATGACTTGGGAATTAGAACGTTTGCTGGTACATATCCTGAAAATTTCAGATGGGAAGTTATGCTGGGTGGAGTATGGCAGAGAATACTTGTTGTTGGTCCCGGTATGTCTACTCAGAGAGTTACTTCTTTGTCTGGTGTTGGTGACGTGAATGGAGATGGCATTGATGATTTTGTAGTTGGCTATGGTGCAGTAGTTCCAGAAGGTATCAGGTGTTACCGTTACCTTTATTTCGGCGGGAGTCCTTTAAATCTTGATAACCGGGTGTTGCTTTATTCCACGTTGGAAGGTTCGCAAATATTTTCTGGCGCTTTTGGAGTCGGAGATGTAAACCATGATGGTTATGACGACATGGTTTATTGCACAGGTAATTCATACATGGAGGGTAATAAACTGCGCTTGGGAGGAGCAAACATCATGGAAACGGAGGAGCTTACCCTGCATAGTATTTATCTTCATAATCTCATGCAAATGGATAATACCACACCAGTTTATGGCGATTTCAATGCGGACGGATTTGCGGATATTGCAGGTTCAGATTATGAAGATAACTTATGGAGTGGCTCAACCTCCTTGTGGTTGGGCAAAGCTGAGCCTAATGGAACCAATGATTTAAGGCTACTGCCACCGGCTACCTCACCATATCATCAGTTTGGTTGGGCAATAGCGGCAGGTGATTTCGACGGAGATGGTTTTGACGACCTTGCAGTTTCGGCACCCCAAGCTCAAACTGGAAGCCCTTGGTATCATGGTTATGTTTATATATACTCTGGTAATGTTGGGCTCCATGATACGACTGTAGCTGTTGACGATGCACTCGCTCCCCAACCCTTAATAAGCATCCACCCCAATCCCACCAGCGGGTGTTTCAGTATTTCCACCCCGGATAAAGCGTCCTTCGCTCTGGATATCTTTGACCTGCGCGGTCGCAAACTCTTCTCCGCTGCCAACCTGCGCGGATTCAACAGCGCGGAACACGAACTGAACCTGCCTTCCGGTATCTATCTGCTGCGCCTGGAGAGCGGTGGTAAGAGCCTTTGTAAACGGTTGGCGGTAATCAAATGAATACTCTTAAGCGCTTGGATGGAGATACAAATTCTCTGCGTTTTCAGAGTTTTATTCTTACTCTGCACGGTCTTGCCCAATTGAACATCCTCTGTCTCCTGATCCCATTGCTATTGTCTATAACCATCCTAAATGCAATAAACGATATGCCCGTCGTTGCTTTCTTTCAAGGAGAGCACCACAATTCTAAGTACGGATATTCAATGGTATCTCTGGATTTCAACCATGATGGATTGGATGATTTGGCGGTATGCTCTTTTGCTTACGGATATGACTACGGTATCACACCGGCAAGAGGTAAGATATATATCTATTATGGTGGAGTAGGTTTCAATTCCTCCACACCAGCCAGTATAACAATCGAAGGCACATATGCTAATAGTGTGGGCAGAAGAATTTGGGAAGTCTACAAAGTAGGTGATATCAGTGGAGATGGCTTTGAAGATCTCTGCATGTATGTAGAAGATCACATATCCTGGAACGAGAGTTATAAGAAACTGCTCTTTTTCTATGGTGGAACCACCAATCTGGAAAATCCTGATTATGTGCTCAATTTGTATGGAAGTGTATACACTTTTTTTAGGATTTTACCACTAGGTGATGTAAATGGAGACGGATTCGGAGATATGGGGTTCTATTACCTGCATTCTCCTTCTTACCTGAATAGACTATCAATCATCTGGGGAGGATCATTTCAAGAACATGTTGTTTCTAATGGGGAAGCAAGTTATTCTTATTCATGTTCAATCCATGGTATCGGTGACATCAACAACGATGGCTACGATGATTTTACAACAGGCTTTGCCACCTCATCTTCAGATCCCACCCACAATCTGATTCGGCTATATTATGGCAATGCCGCTGGAAGTACCGATAATCCGATAACGCTTATTTATTGCCAGTATGGAGTATCCAGAGGTAGCAAGCCGCTGGGAGACATGAATGGCGACGGTTACGATGACTTTATGGGTTATATAACGGATGAGGGGATGCATGCCTGGCTGGGGGGAACTAACATCAGCTACGCTGTGCCAGATTTTGATATGGACCCTCCCTGGTATGGGGGAGAATTCCAACGCTCGCTGGAGCATGGCGATTTCAATAATGATGGTTACGAAGACGCGGTTGGTGCAAATTACGGCTACCGTGGCTTTGCAGTCTGGCTCGGTAAGCAACATGTGAATGGAACCTCCGATCTGATAAAATACAATTCGGCTTATGAGAACTACGGCTATAGCCTGGTGACCGGGGATTTCAATGCCGATGGTTATGACGATATAGCCATAGCCGCGTCCCATGAATACGATCCCTGGCCAAGCGGTAACTTCAATGGATATGTATGGGTATATGCAGGCAACGCCCAGCTTGCAGATACCACCGTGGCAAACGATGATCCCACCCAGCAAGGAGAATCCGCTTGCCTGCCGGTGGTCTATTATCCCAATCCCCTCAGCGCCGGGACCGATGCAGCCATCAACTTCCGTTTCCCGGAAGCCCCGGCAGGCTCTGGCGGCGAGGCAAGCGTCACCCTCTACGACATCAAGGGGCGCAAGGTCGCGGAACATGTCCTTTCCCCCGCGGAATTACTCTGCGGACAGGGGACGCTCCGGACGGACAGGCTCGCTCCCGGAATCTATCTGGCTGCCTGCCGGATCAACGGCGTCAGGCTCAGCCTAAAGCGGCTTACCGTGATGTGATGCCCGCCCCTCAGCCCAGTGCCGCAGCCCGCGCCGGAACCAGGGCCCGCCGCGGACTTCCAATCCTCTGATACCCAGCCCCTTCCTGTTAACATCTCTTAATCACTTCTTTATCACTAGTTAATCACTTCTTAATTATTAAGGCTTGATTAAGAAGTGATAAAGAAGTGATTAACTGCTAGGAGGCAGGGCGGGGTTGGGACGAAAAAAACCGGGACAGGGGAGAAAAAAGAGGAGAAGCGTGATAAATCGGCGCGAAGCAAAATTCCGGTTGACAATATCGCGAGCTTAAAAAAGTCTGTCACCACTTGCATAAATTGTTTTTGATGCATAGCACAAGTCCCGGGTTTTGCAGGGACTTATAGTTCTTTAGGAGGAACGATGTCATCCTGTTTACGGGATACTCGTACGAGTATCATTGCGGCAACAAGCATACCAAAGTGCCGCGCCAACCAACAAGCCAACTTAGCAGAAAGCCCAGAAGCGGCGCGAAAGGTCTTTGGACCGGTTCGTGTGCCGTTTATTGGCGTTTCTGTCTCTTAAGTGGAGGAACCAGTGAGTAAATCGGACAATCGCATCCGGATCAAGCTTAAAGCATACGATCATCGTTTACTGGATCAATCTGTGGCGGAAATTGTGAAGAGCACCCGGAATACGGGCGCCAAAGTCATTGGACCCATTCCACTTCCGACCGACAAGACTCTGTACACGATCCTGCGCTCGCCCCACGCGGACAAGAAATCGCAGGACCAGTTCCAGATGCTGGTGCACAAAAGATTGATCGACATTATGAATCCCACCCAGCAGACCACCAACGCGCTCAAGAAGCTGAACCTGCCCGCGGGCGTGCACGTGGAGATCAAGGCTAACACGAGGAGCTGAAGATGTTGGGATTGATTGGAAAGAAAATTGGCATGACGCAGGTTTTTGACGCCAACGGCAAAGTTATCCCGGTCACCGTGATCAAGGCCGGGCCCTGCCGCGTGGTGAGCAAAAGAGACAAAGGCCTGCATGGATACGAAGCCCTGCAACTGGGCTTTGAAGAGATCAAAGAGAAGAACAGCACGCGGCCGCTGGTTGGGCATTTCAAGAAAAACAGCAGCCCGGTCTACCGCTATCTGCGCGAGTTCCGCCCTTCTTTCGGGCAGGAAATCAACGAGATAGAAGTCGGCAAAGACCTGACCGCGGAGATCTTCAGCCCCGCCGAGACAGTGAGCGTGAGTTCCTTTTCCAAGGGCCGCGGCTATACCGGCGTGATGAAGCGCCACGGATTTTCCGGCTTCATGGCCTCCCACGGCGTGCACGAATCCTTCCGGGGACCCGGATCGATCGGCCAGTGCGCGCAGCCCTCACGCGTGTTCAAAGGCGTGAAGATGGCTGGGCAGCACGGCAACGCGAAAGTCACGGTGAAGCACCTGGAAGTGGTCAAAGTTGACGCCGAGCAAGGCCTGATCATGGTCAAAGGCGCCGTTCCCGGCCACCGCAACTCGCTGGTCACCGTATATAAGGAACAATAAGGGAGAAACAATGGTCAAAGCAATAAAATTCAACTCCCTTGGCGAACAGATAGCGGAAATTGAACTTCCCGCCAACGTGTTCGACGTGGACGTTAACTCGCCCCAGGTTTTGCTGAACGAGGTCGTGACCATGTATCTGGCGAATCAGCGCCAGGGCACCGTGCAGAAGAAAAACCGCTCCATGACAGCCGGCAGCACCCGCAAACTGTTCAAACAGAAGGGCACCGGCAACGCCCGCCAGGGAACCCGCCGCACCCCGGTCCGGGTCCACGGCGGACGCGCGTTCGCGATTTTGCCCAAGGACTGGTATCGCCCCATCCCCAAGACCAAGAAGCGCATGGCGCTCAAGGTCGCCCTCACGGACAGAGCCCGCGAAGGCCGCATCTTCATCGTGGAAGGGATGAACTTCGAGAATCCCAGCACCAAGCAGGCGCTTGAACTTCTGAGCAAGATCGCCCCCGAGAAGGGCCGCAAGCTTGTGGTTACGGACGGGCACCATGCTCCGACCGTGAAATCCTTCACCAACCTTCCTGACGTGATGACCGACCGCGCGGACAGCCTTCATGCCTATGAAGTCCTCAAATGCAGCTACATCGTTATGACTCAGGACGCTCTCAGCAAAGTTGAGGAGGTATTCGCATGATACATCCCCGCAATATAGTGATCGCTCCCATCATCACCGAAAAGAGTGAGAGACAGGTGAGCGCCAACAACACCTACACTTTCAAGGTCAGCATCAATGCCAACAAGATCGAGATCAAGCACGCGATCGAAAAGATCTTTGCCGTGAAAGTGGTGGACGTGAACACGATCCGCATGCTGGGCAAGCCCAAGCGCCTTGGCAAATACTCCGGCAAACGCCCGGATTGGAAGAAAGCGATCGTGACCCTCAGAGACGGCGACAAGATCGCTGAATTTGAGGTTTGAGAGGTATAGAGATGGGAATCAAGAAATATAAGCCTACGACCCCGACCCTGCGTTTCCGCACGGGTTATACCTTCACGGAGATCACGACCGACAGCCCGGAAAAGTCGTTGCTCAAGCCCGTCCGCAAGACCGGCGGCCGCAACAACATGGGCCGCATCACCTGCCGTCATCGCGGCGGCGGGCATCGGCGCCACTACCGCGTGATCGATTTCAAGCGCGACAAATACGGCATTCCGGCGAAAGTCGCCTCAATCGAGTACGATCCCAACCGCACCGCCCGCATCGCCCTGCTGCACTACCTCGACGGAGAGAAGCGCTATATCATCGCTCCCGACGGCTTGGAAGTTGGCGCCAACGTGATGTCCGGCCCGGAAGCTGAGATCGCCCTCGGCAACGCCATTCCGCTGGAAAAGATCCCGCTTGGCTCTACTGTTCACAACATAGAACTGAAAAAGGGCAAGGGCGGCCAGATCGCCCGTTCCGCGGGAACCTACGGCCAAATCGTCGCCAAGGACGGAGACTACGTCCACGTCAAGATGCCCTCGAACGATGTGCATCTCATCCGCAAGGAATGCCTGGCGACCATCGGACAGGTCAGCAACCAGGATCACAACCTGATCCAGATCGGCAAAGCCGGACGCAACCGCTGGAAAGGCATCCGCCCGACCGTGCGCGGCGTCGTGATGAATCCTGTCGACCACCCCATGGGCGGCGGCGAGGGAAAATCCTCCGGCGGCCGGCATCCTGTATCGCCCTGGGGCAAACCCGCCAAAGGCGGCAAGACCCGCAAGACCCGCAAGTATTCTGACAAGTATATCGTGAAAGCGGTTAAAAAGAGATAAGGGAAGGATATAAAATGGCACGTTCAATCAAGAAAGGCCCGTTTGTTGACGACCACTTGCTGAAGAAGATCGAAACATTGAACTCCGACGGCAAGAAGAATGTGGTCAAGACCTGGTCCCGCCGCTCCGTGATCATACCCTCTTTTATCGGACATACCTTTTCGGTTCACAATGGCCATAAGTTTGTCCCGGTGTATGTGACCGAGAACATGGTGGGGCACAAGCTCGGCGAGTTTTCGCCCACCCGCACCTACCGCGGACACAAAGATAAAAAGGCCAAAGGCAAATAAAGGAGCATGAGCATGGAAGCAACAGCCACACTTAGATTTGCCCGCGGCTCCGCCCGCAAGGCGCGCCTTGTATTGGATCAGATCCGCTACAAGCGCGTGACCGAAGCGCAAGGTATCCTGAAGTATTCACGCCGCCGCGCCGCAGGCGCCATCGGCAAGCTTTTGGATTCGGCGATCGCCAACGCCAAAGTCAAGGAACCCAAGCTGGACCTTAACCAGGTGTTCGTAACGATGGCAACCGCCGACGAAGGCCCGCAAATGAAGCGTTATATGCCCAGATCGCATGGCAGGGCGTTTATGATCCGCAAGCAGACCTGCCATCTGGCTCTGGAAATCCAGACCATAGAATAGGAGGAAGACCTTGGGACAAAAAATACACCCCATTCTGTATCGCATCGGCGTCAATAAAGACACCGAGTCCATCTGGTATGCCCAGGGTTCCACCTACGTGGATTTCCTCCAGGAAGACATCCAGATCCGCAAGTACATCCACAAGCGGCTGGAGCAAAAGATGGTCTCCAAAGTTAAGATCACCCGCAAGACCAGCTCGATCACCATCGATATCCACACCGCCCGCCCGGGATTGGTCATCGGAAAGAAAGGCGAAGATATCGACCGCCTGCGCAACGAGCTGAACGTCCTGATCAATAAGAACCGCAAGAACCCCATCACGGTGCTGATCAATATCGAACAGATCGAAAAGATGTGGCTGGACTCCCGCCTGGTCGGCCTGGAGATTTCGCGCCAGCTGGAAGAACGCGTATCCTTCCGCCGCGCGATGAAACTTGCCATGCGCAACGTTCTGAAAGAAGGGGCCCTGGGAGTCAAAGTCCAGGTCTCCGGACGTCTGGGCGGAGCAGAGATCGCCCGCACCGAGCGTTATAAACAAGGTCGCACACCTTTGCACACCCTGCGCGCAGACATTGACTACGCCTGCGTCGAAGCCAACACGACCTACGGCGTGATCGGCATCAAGGTGTGGATCTACAAGGGCGACATCCTGGGTTAGGAGAATAGTAATGTTAGCACCTAAAAAAGTAAGACATCGCAAGATGATGAAGGGCAGACGCACCGGGCTATCCTGGAGCGGAAGCAACGTGGACTTCGGCGATTACGGTTTGATCGCCCTCGAAGACGCCTTCATCACCAGCCGCCAGATCGAAGCCGCGCGTATTGCCATCACCAGGCACATGAAGCGTATCGGCAAGGTCTGGATCCGCATCTTCCCGGACAAGCCGATCACCAAGAAGCCGGCGGAAACCCGCATGGGCAAAGGCAAAGGCGCTCCGGAATACTGGGTGGCGGTTGTTCGCCCGGGACGCATCCTCTTTGAGATCGAGGGTGTCGATGTGAAGATCGCCAAGGAAGCCATGCGGCTCGCCTCGCATAAATTACCGATCAAGACCCGCGTCATTGCCCGCGAAGGAGTGGAGTTATGAAGACCGCCGAAATCCGTGAAATGAGCGTGGACCAGTTGCATGACAGGCTCGAGGAACTGCGGGTGGAGATGTTCAACCTGCGTTTCCAGAAGTCCAAGAACCTGCTGGACCGGGTTGACCGTCTGCGCATCGCGAGAAGGGACATCGCCCGGATCATGACCATCCTGAAAGAAAAAGAGCAAAGGCAGTGAGGTAACCAGTGGTACAAACACGTAAAATGATCAAACAGGGTGTGGTCGTGAGCGATAAGAACGACAAGACAATCGTCGTGCGCGTCCAACGCCAGTACATCCATCCATTGTATAAGAAGACCGTGCGCCGCCACAAGAAATTCATGGCGCATGACGAGAATAACGAAGCCCATGAAGGCGATATCGTCCAGATCGTGGAATACCGCCCCATGAGCGCGCGCAAACGCTGGGCTCTGCACAAGATCGTCGAGCGCAGCAAATAAGGGAGTTTTGGAATGATTCAAGCCCAGACGATATTGAATATCGCCGATAACTCCGGTGCCAAGAAAGCCATGTGCATCAAAGTGCTTGGCGGCACCAGACGCAAATACGCCACCATCGGCGACGTCATAGTTGTAGCGATAAAGTCCGCCACTCCGGGCGGCAAGGTAAAGAAAGGCACGGTGGAACGCGCGGTGATCGTGCGCACGGCGAAAGAGATACGCCGTCCGGACGGGTCCTATATCCGTTTTGCGGACAACGCCGCCGTGATCATCGACGAAAAGCACGATCCCAAGGGAACCCGCATCTTCGGACCGGTTGCCCGCGAGCTTCGCGAGCACCACTATATGAAGATTGTGTCCCTGGCACCTGAAGTGCTTTAGGAGATAACGATGTCAGATAAAATGAAGCTGAAAAAAGGTGATTACGTGATTGTTATCGCCGGCGACGACAAAGGCCGGAAGGGGCGCGTGCTAAAGGCGTTTCCCAAAACCAACCGCGTGATCGTGGAAAAAGTGCACATGATCAAGAAGCACAGCAAGCCTTCGCAGAGCAACCCCCAGGGTGGCATCATCCACAAGGAGGCTCCCATCAACGCTTCCAACGTCATGCTGTTCAACGAAAAGCTGGGCACGGTCTCCAAGCCGGTGTTCCAGGTTCGCGAAAGCCACCGCGTCCGGGTGTGCAAGAAATCCGGCGACGAGTTATAGGAGACGGGAAATGAACAGACTTAAAGACCATTACCGGAAAACTGTGGTTCCCGCCATGCAGAAGAAGTTCGCCTACGGAAACCCCAACCAGGTTCCGCATCTGGAAAAGATCGTGGTCAGCATGGGTGTGGGCAGTGCCACGCAGAACAAGGCCATCCTGGACAACGCGGTCAAGGACATGGAGCAGATCACCGGGCGCAAGGCAATCGTGACCAAGGCCCGCAAGTCCATCTCCAACTTCAAGCTGCGCCAGGGAATGCCCATCGGCTGCAAAGTGACTCTGCGCGACGAGATAATGTATGAGTTCTTCGATCGCCTGGTTTCGATCGTCATTCCTCGCATCCGCGACTTCCGCGGCATACCGGCCGACTCGTTTGACGGCAGGGGAAACTTCTCCCTCGGCCTCAAAGAGCAGACCGTGTTTCCGGAAATCGAATACGACAAGATCGACGCCATCCGCGGGATGAACATCAACATCGTGACAACCGCGCACACCGATGACGAATGCCGCGAGCTCCTCAAAGAACTCGGCATGCCTTTTCAACGTGGTGAATAAGGAGTATTAATGGCAAAGAAATCTTTGATTCTGAAGCAGCAGAGAACGCCTAAGTTCAAAGTCAGAAAATATAACCGCTGCATGATCTGCGGACGCCCCAGGGCCTACATGCGCGATTTCGGCATGTGCCGCCTCTGCTTCCGCAAATACGCCTCCCAGGGCCAGATCCCTGGAATTACCCGCGCCAGCTGGTAACAATGATAAGGAAGGAAAGAAATGAGCGTTAGTGATCCGATAGCTGATGCATTGACTAAAATCCGCAATGCATATCGTGCCGGACATACGCAGGTGACGGTGAATCACAGCCGCCTCGTCGAGGCGCTGGCGAAGATCCTCGCCGCAGAGAACTTCGTGAACAGCGTACAGGTTCTCGATAAAGATCCGGAACACAAAATCAATTACAAACGTATTCTGGTCAATCTTCGCTACACCAACGACGGCATGCCCGTCATGCAGGGTCTGGTGAGGATTTCCAAGCCCGGAAGACGCGTGTACGTTAAAGCAGACAACATCCCCAGCGTGTACAACAACACAGGTTGCGCGGTGATCTCCACCTCCCAGGGGGTGATGGTTGACCGCGACGCCAGGCTTCAGCGCGTTGGCGGCGAATACATCTGCAAGGTTTGGTAGGAGGAATTATGTCCCGCATTGGAAAAGCCCCCATCAAACTGGATGCCGCCACCAAAGTCGAAGTCAAGGACGATATGGTCCTCGTAAAAGGCAAGCTCGGTGAACTGAAGTACGGCCTGATGCCCGGCATGAGCGTTGAAATGGAAGAAGGCGTCGTCTATGTCAAGCGCAGCGACGAGTCCAAGACCCAGAGAGCGGTGCACGGCCTGACCCGCGCCTTGATCCAGAACATGGTCACCGGAGTTTCGGAAGGCTACCTGAAGGAACTGCATGTGATCGGCACAGGTTATTCAGCCGAGCGCGTCGGCCCCTGGCTGAAGCTGTCGCTTGGCTACTCGCACGACATCGTGATGCAGGTCCCGGACGGACTGACTGTCGAAGCCGAAGCGGTTCCCCGCTCCAAAGGCACCCGCAGCGATCTGCAAAGCATCATTCGCATCAAAGGCATCGACAAGCAGCTTGTCGGTCATTTTGCCGCGGAAGTGCGCTCCTGCCGCCCGCCGGAAAACTATAAGGGCAAGGGCGTGCGTTACCATGATGAGCGCGTCACCATCAAAGCCGGTAAAGCCGGTACGAAGTAAGTGGGGAGACCATCATGATAAAACCGAGTTCCATTAAGAAAACCGCACTCCGCAACCGTCGCAGAGCAGCGATCAGAAAGCGCCTGAAAGGGACCGCAGAGCGTCCTCGCCTGGTTGTTTTCCGCAGCCTGAAGCACATCTACGCCCAGATTATCAACGACGTCACTGGCAGGACCATGGTCTCTTCCTCCACCAAGGAGAAGGGCCTTGAACTCGCTGCCGGCATCAAGAAAACCGAACAGAGTTTTCAGGTTGGCGCCAAGTTGGGTGAAAAAGCCATCGCCGCAGGGATTTCCAAGGTCGCCTTCGACCGCGCCGGTTACAAATACCACGGCCGCGTCAAAGCCCTGGCCGACGGAGCCCGCAAAGCCGGACTGGACTTTTAACGGGAGGATAGATTGAATTACGAACATAACAATATGATAGAAGAAGAAAAACTGGTTGAGACTGTGATCGAGACCAAGCGCGTCGCCAAAGTCGTCAAAGGCGGACGCAACTTCAGCTTCAGCGCGATCGTCGTGGTCGGCGACCGGGCCGGCAAGATCGGTGTAGGCAAAGGCAAAGCCAACGAAATCGCCGACGCCATCCGCAAAGCCAAAGAAAAAGCCACCAAGAGCATGTTTCGCGTTCCGATCATCAAAGGCACGATACCTCACGAGATCGTTGCCCGCTACGGCGCCAGCCGCATCATGATGAAACCGGCATCCGCCGGTACCGGTGTTATCGCCGGAGGAACCGCGCGCGCGATCTTCGAAGCAGCCGGCATCCAGAACATCCTATGCAAATCGCTGGGCTCCAACACGCCGTGCAACGTGGTCCAGGCTACTGTGTCCGGACTCAAAAGCATGCGTACCCTGAGCGACATCTCACGTCTGCGCAACAAGACGATTGCCGAAATCACCGGCAGGGAGGAGAAATGAAGATCAGGGTCACCCAAGTCCGCAGCACGATCAACCGCAAAGAAAACCATAAACGGATCATTAAATCCCTGGGACTCGGAAGCCCCGGCAAGAGCCGCATCCATGAGGCAAATCCTTGTATCGAGGGTATGATCCGCAAAGTGTCCTATCTTGTCACCGTCGAAGAAGTGAAGGGAGAATAAGATGTTAACGCTTTCGAATTTAGCCAAGCCCGCATGCAAAAAGGCAAAAAAGCGTCTGGGCAAAGGTCAGGGAACAGGCCAGGGACACCAGGCCGGCCGTGGCCACAAAGGTAAGAAAGCCCGTGCCGGCGGAGGAATCCCCGCTTATTTTGAAGGCGGCCAGATGCCTATCAACCGGCGCTTGCCCAAACGCGGCTTCAAGAATCCTTTCCGCGTGAACTACAGGATCCTCAATCTCTCCCGCCTGATTGATCTGGAAGAGACGGATTTCGATATTACAAAGCTGGAAATGATGGGTTTACTTCCGTCCAGCGGAAAGAAAGCCAAGTATCCCGTAAAGATTCTGGCCAGCACCACCGAAGAATTCACAAAGGCCGTGCATATCAAAGCCAACGCCTTTTCCCAAAGAGCGCTTGAGCTGATCGAGAAAAACGGCGGCAAGGCGGAGGTAGTGTAATTTGTTCAAGACAATACTGAATGTCTTCCGCATTCCGGACCTGAAGAAGAAGATCCTGATCACAGGGCTCCTTTTGGTTCTTTACCGGCTGGGGAGTTTCATCCCCATTCCCGGCGTGAATGCAGGCCAGTTAAGCGAGTATTTCAAACAGCAGAGCGGAAGCCTCTTCGATATGCTCAACCTCTTCGTAGGCGGCAATCTGGAGCAGGGATCGATCTTTGCCCTTGGCATTATGCCTTACATCACGGCTTCGATCGTTATCCAACTGCTAGGAAGCATCGTGCCGTATTTCGAAAAGCTTCGCAAAGAAGGCGCCGACGGGCAAAAGAAACTCAACCAGATCACCCGTTACAGCACAGTTGCGCTGGCTGCTTTCAACGCCATCACGATTACCTTCAGCCTCGTGCGCATGACCGGCAGCACCGGATCAGTCGTGCCGAATCCCGGCTTCTTGTTCCATTTCACCGGCATCGTCACCCTGGTAACGGGAACCATGATCGTCATGTGGCTTGGCGAGCAGATCACCGAACACGGCATTGGCAACGGCATATCCCTGATAATCTTTGCGGGAATCATTTCCAGATATCCGCAGGGTTTGATCACGATGTTCACGACCAATGTGGCAGACATCAAGTTCTCGCCCTTCAGCGTTAGCTGGGGCAGCATCCCGGATATGCTCATCTTCATTCTGTCGATTGGCATCATGGTCGGAGTAACCGCGGCAATAATCTTCGTAACCGAAGCGATCAGGAAAATTCCGGTCCAGTACGCTAAAAGGATAGTCGGACGCCGAGTCTACGGCGGCCAGAGCACCTATATTCCGCTCCGCGTGAACACCGCCGGCGTGATTCCGATCATCTTCGCCCAGTCGATCCTCATGTTTCCTGCCACCATCATCAGCATTTTCCAGGGCGGAAACCCCGTTCAGGGCACATTCGCCTACGGACTGCTCAGAGCGTTCAGCCCCGGACACATCGTCTATACGGTTGTGTATGTGAGTCTGATCATCTTCTTTGCCTATTTCTACACCGCGATTGTGCTCAATCCCACCGAGATGGCGGAAAATATGGTCAAATACGGCGGACACATCCCCGGCAAGAAGCCCGGCAAGAAAACTGCCGAATACATCAGCTCCGTTCTGACTCGGATTACCCTGCCCGGCGCGATCTTCTTCGCGTTTGTGGCCCTGTTGCCGGAACTGATGCGCGGCATCTTCGACCTTCCCTTCCAGTTCGGCGGAACTGGTCTGATCATCGTCGTCGGCGTCGCCCTGGACACACTCAAACAGATCGAATCCCACCTTGTCATGAGGCACTATGACGGCTTCATGAAAAAAGGAAAGCTGCGCGGCCGCTCAAGCTGATATGGTCTTCCGAAAATCGACATCCGAGATCAATAAGATGCGAGCATGCTGCGCCATTATCGGTGAGTTGCTTGACACCTTGGGAACGATGATTGTTCCCGGGGCGAGTACCTATGATCTGGATGCCTTTGCCTACGAGTTCATCGTCAACCGAAGCGCCAAGCCTGCGTTCAAAGGATACACCGTGCCAGGCCTGAATCCCTTTCCCGGGACTCTTTGCACGTCCCTGAACTCCGGAATCGTCCACGGTATTCCCTCCAAAGAGGTCATACTCAAAGAAGGGGATATCATAGGGATCGACGTCGGCGCAGTCAAAGACGGTTTCTACGGAGACGCGGCGCGGACCTACGCGGTCGGTACCATCTCGACAGAAGCCCAAAGTTTGATGCAGGTTACGATGGACGCGCTTAAAGCCGGAATAACCGTCGCAATGGCAGGCAACCGCGTTGGAGACATATCCCATGCCATAGGATCCTATGTTGGAAGCATGGGCTATTACGTAGCTGACGACCTGACCGGCCACGGCATTGGAAAAAACCTGCATGAGGAACCCCAGATACCCAATTTCGGGACGCCCGGACGCGGTCTGCGCCTGCAACCTGGCATGACGCTTGCGATTGAGCCGATGGTTAATGTCGGCACCAACCGCGTGCGGGAGAAAGGATGGGAGTTTTTCACAGCGGACGGAAGCCTCTCCGCGCATTTCGAGCATACAATTCTGGTGACGGAATCCGAACCGGTGATCCTGACCAGGATGTAAGGGAGCGAAGTAATGAGTAAATCTGGTGTCATCGAAGTCGAGGGTATCGTGACAGAAGCCCTTCCCAATACAACTTTCCGGGTTCAACTGGAGAACGGTCATGAGATACTGGCACACAGCTCCGGTAAAATGCGGATGAACTATATCCGGATCCTTCCCGGTGACAAGGTCAAGGTGGAGTTGTCCCCCTACGACCTTACCCGCGGCAGGATCACGTATCGATACAAATAATAAAACATTGCAGGAAGCGACTGCACTTTTTGCAAGGAGATCATAATGAAAGTGAGATCATCAGTCCGGATAGTCTGTAAAGACTGTCGCATAATCAAGCGTCACGGCGTGATCCGTGTTATCTGCAGCTCTAACCCCAAACATAAACAGAGACAGGGTTAAGGAGGACCAACTTGGCACATATTGCAGGTATTGAACTTCCCAAAAGCAAGCGTTTGTTCATTGGCTTGACCTATATCTATGGAATCGGACCAACCATCGCCAAAGAGATCTGCCGCAAGGCCAACATCGATGAGATGAAGAAAGTCGAGGAACTGTCCATTGAAGAAGAAAAGACCATCCGCGACATAGTTCAAAACGACTATGTGGTAGAAGGCGCTCTCAGAACCCAGGTCGCCATGAACATCAAGCGCCTGATGGAGATCGGTTGCTATAGGGGCCTGCGCCACAAACGCGGACTTCCTGTCCGCGGCCAGCGCACCCACACAAACGCCAGAACCCGCAAAGGCCCGCGCGCCGGAGCAATCAAGAAGAAGAAATAGGAGTGACACATGGCACAAAAAACCAGAACCAAGAAAAAACGCGTACGCCTTGCATTTGACGAAGGCATTATCTTCGTCCACTCCAGCTTCAACAACACGATCATCTCGCTGACTGACCGCGCCGGAAACGTTTTGGCCTGGTCAAGCGGCGGCAAGATCGGATACAAGGGTTCCCGCAAAGCCACTCCGTTTGCCGCTCAAACAGCTGCTTCAGAAGTCGCCAAAGCAGGAATGGACATGGGCATCACCCGCGTCGGCGTGATTGTTAAAGGCCCTGGCAGCGGAAGGGAATCCGCCATCCGCGCGGTCAACGCATCCGGGCTCAGAGTGACTATGATCAAAGACGCCACCCCGATTCCGCACAATGGTTGTCGTCCACCCAAAACCAGAAGGATCTAAGCGAGGTTAGAATGGCAAGATATACCGGCCCCCGTGCAAAACTATGCCGTAAGTTCGGCGAGAACATCTTTGGCAGCGCCAAGTATGACCGCATTCTGAACAAGCGCAAATTCCCCCCTGGCCAGCATGGCAAAAACATCCGCCGCAAGGCCAGCGACTACTCCATCCACCTTA
>CAZKAA010000033.1:0-23695 GCA_964550575.1 uncultured Candidatus Cloacimonadota bacterium | reverse complement strand
TGTTTTTCATAGTATCTTTTCATTCGTGTCAATTAGTGCCATTCGTGGACAGCCTGTTCTCCATCCCTCCGTGTCTCTGAGTTTCCCATCTCCGCTTTTCTCATCCAATCTCCGCTTTTCTCTGTGTTAAAGTCCCTTCTCCGTGCCTCTGTTTTTGAAGAAAATCCTGTATCCGGGACTGAAGTCCGGACACCCAACAGGCTGAAGCCTATGCCACAAGACCATGCCATACCTCCCTATTGTCTGCCGGCGAGGCATCCTGGCAACATCCAACTATCCTCCCGGTCGGCAAGCGGGTGGATACCAGCATAATACAAGGAGGATAGGCAGGCAGAAAAAACCCCCGCGGCGATGCGGGGGTTCTGGATTATCTGTGCCGGGGAAAGTTCCGCGGCGGGTTTAGTTTTGTTTACCAGGCAATGCCGGTGTTGACGCGCTTGTTCAAGCCAAGCTGCCCGGCTTTACGCAGGGGCTGGTTGAAGCGAACTTCCTGACGGTTGTCGCTGCGCACTCCGCCCACTGCCACAATCTGGTAGAAGGCCTTGCCTTCGGAGAAGAGCAGATCGGTCCAGGAGGTGCCGTAAACGGTCGCGTAGGGAGCATAGGTTCCATACGGATCGGAGGATTTCAGCACCTGGTAATGAACCGCGCCTTCCACGGCGGGCCAGGAGATCTGGCCGGTGGTGGCGACGGTGGGTTCAGGAATGGTGAGGATGCCATAAGGTATGGCAAATCCATCCAGTTCGTAACCGAGTGTGCCAAGAAGCCCGATCTGATAGGCTCCGCCGAACTGCGTGTCAATCCAGTAAAGAGCGCCAGTGGCAGAATAACCGCAGAGGAAGAGCAGGCCGTTATCCTGATCGAAGGCGGCATCCTGGGCGTAGTTGAGATCGACGCCGAAGTATCCGACGAAGGTCAGTTCGTAGGTCGCGGGATCGATGATCCAGAGGCAATCGTTGCCGAGGTCGATGCCGTAGAGGGTTTCCGTGAAGTTGTCGTAGGCGATGTCGATCATCAGGCCGCCGATATTGGCAAGCGACCACTGCCCGTCCACGCCAAGATCAAACCACAGGGAGTCGCCCACGGCGGCAACGCCGGTGAGGGGATCCATGGTATAGAGGTAGCCGGAGGTGCCGGTCACGCCGTAGAGGATCGCGTTGGTATCGTCGTAGGCGATGCCCATGAACGCCTGTCCGGGTTCTCCCAGGCTGGGCAGGTAGGTTCCGGTGAGGGGATCGATCTCGTAGTAGTTGTCGGTGACCAGGGTGCCGTCGTCATACTCGACGCCCATCCACTGCCCGTTCATCCAGTCGCCGCCGGACATGAAGTAGGTTCCGGTGTAGGTGTTGGGCAGAGGATTGAGGGTGCCGGGATCAGAGAGGTTGAACTGCACGAACTGGCCGGTCTGGGCGTTGTTCGCCAGGGCGGGGGTGTCCAGATCCAGACAGATCAGAGCGGAATAGAGTGTATCGTTATCGCTTGCCTCATCAGTCGCGAGCGTGGTGTTGACAATCACATTCTCAGCCGACCAGAGGGCGGGGGTGAATGAAGGGAAAGTTACTTGCTGGGTTGCGCCAAACGCCAGGCCGGTAACCGATTGAGTGTTGGTATAGGTGCCGATGGTGCAGGTCACTGTGAAGGACTCGGCGTTGATGCCGAAGTTGCCAACCGTGGCAACGGGAGTTACCACAGTGCCTTCGGGAACCACTTCACGCGGATAATCCCAGCTCACTACACCAACATCGTGATTGGGCGGGACTTGCAGGACAACGTTGTCCACATACCAGTAATCAACCTGGTAGTGGTTTCCGTCCAGAGCCCAGGCGACGTAGGTAACCGGTTCGCTGAGCCCTGAGATGACCGCGTTGCCGATGTTCGGGCCGACCGTCGCGCTGGTGCCGACGATAGACCATGATGTGTCATACCAGGTGACGAGGTCATGGCTGTACTGCAACTTGGCAGTGATGCCGGTGCCGTAACCGTCGTACATCTGATTGAACTTAACCTGGAACATCGGGATACCGTCGGTGTTGATGGGTGGTGTGATCAATCTGGAGATGAAGGTGCCTGAGACCCAGGTCAGCATCATTTCGTTGGCTACGCCACCGGCGGCATTGGTTCCGGAAGGATCCCATACTAAGGAGGTTCCGGTTTGAGTCCAGTTCAATGGCCAGACAGGTGTGGCATCGGTGCCAAAGTCCTGATAATGAGGGATGGTGATGCGTGGGTCTCCCTGGATGATGAACTCGTAAGGCGGCCAGGTGAACACAGGATCAGGATAGTCTTCGTTGTAACCGGCAACCGTCCAGACATAACGAGCATCATATTCATACGTAACACCGGGATTGTAGGGGCTGGTTACGTCTTCATAGGCTGTAGCGATGCCAAAGAACTCGTCTGCGTCGTATGTGGGCGACAAATCATCGACCGCCGCGACATACAGGTTGTAAGCGTCAGGGGCAGAACCACCGGTGTTCCAACTAAACTGATAAGCGAAACCGGAACTAGGCATATTGATTGCCCCGTCCAGAGGATAATCCATGTTCGGTGCCAATACTGGTCCGGAAGGCATCGCTTCGAATGACATGTTCAGCACGAAATAGATACTCACCGGTGAAGGCCAGTTATCGACGATTAGATAATAATCGCCGGCGGAGACCACCGCGTCGGTGATGGATATTGTTCCAGAACCCGCGTATGCCTGAGCCAGCACTGCGGCAGGGGAGGCAACGCTGGGAATGGTGTTGACCAGGAACATACCCATATACTGGGAACTGTAACCGGCTTGGTCAGCCAGGGTGACATCCAGCCAGCCGTCCTCAGGAATGGTGACTTTTGCCACCCAGTCAAGGCCGCCCACATAATAGGTGCTGGTCAGTCCGGTGAACATACTGAGGGTATAATCGTTGGCATAACCAGCGGTCGTACCAGCGTAATCCACCACCGGCAAGGTTGCCAAGTAGGGATTTTCGCAGATTTCACCGACCAGCATTTCCACGCCGGTGCCGTTGACCGTGACCGAACTGTCCAAACGTGTATCGTTGATCAGCAGGTTGGTGGTCAATGCGCCAGTCACTGTTGGGTTAAAGATCACAGTGAAAGGCACCGCGGGATCGGCGGGGTTGATTGTCAGAGGCAGGGTGGGCAGATTGGCCAACTGGAAGTTGGTCGCGTCACTCAAACTAATGGTGTTGACGGTGAACGCGGTCGCGCCGGTGTTATCCAGGGTAACCTGAGTATTTTCGGGGAAACCGATGAAAGCGCTGCCGCATTGCACCGGGTTGGGATTGACCGTAAGCACGCCGGAGAGCGGGGTTTCGCGGACTGTCACGTTATCGATCATCAGGTCATTGTCACCGAGATCATCGAGAATCGATTCGGCATAGAATCCGATATACTTGGTTCCGACATAATCATCCAGATCGATGGTGTAGGTACCACCTGTTGCAGGGATGTTGTCAAAAACATTGGGTGAACCGGTGTTGTTCCATTCCATGAGGGTGGTCGGGCTGGTCATGTCCGGGTTGTTGCTGATCACAACCAAGAATCTGTCATCAGCCTGGTTTCCGGCTGTAACCGGCGTGGAAAGCGAATTCCAGACCATCAAGGCCAGATCAAACTTCAGTTCATATCCTGTGGCCGGAATTTGAATTGGAGGGGTCACCAGCCACCAGTTTTGTGCACTGTAGTAAAGATTTGCCTTGGCTGCTTTGTTGACTGGAGCGGTGATATTCAACCAGTCGTCCTGAGTCCAGGATCCACCAGTTGCGGGCGTTCCGCCATACACATAATTATACTGAGCCCAGTTGGCTGGTAGCCAGGTTGAGAAGTCAGTGGTGTAGGGGAAGGTGGATATCGTTGGGTCAGGCTTTGTCGTGAAGGTCCAGGTCGGGCAATCGCCGAACGCAGGAGCTCCGTAGGCATTCTCAGGAACTATCTTCCAGGAATAAGTTGTGTTCCAGTTAAGTGTGCCGGGCGCCCACGAAGTGGTCAGGTGGTTGCTTACTGTGGGACTGCCTTCCGCGGGAAGGGTCTCGCCGAAATAGATGTCATACTGGGTGGGAGTACCTGTTCCAGCCGCCCATTGCAGGGTGGGTAGATTCGTAATCCCAGTTACACCGCTGGGAGTTGGAGCAACCAAACTGCAAATTCCGGGAGGAGTAGCTTGGGTGATACCCACCAAGGTTATGTTGGGTCTAAGGGTGCTTGCTGTCAGACTGGTTGGAACACTCCCATCAGCCTGAACTCTGGCAAACATATTCGTGGCTGTGGTGGTATAGCGCCAGTTAACATAGGGAGAGACGAAAGCAGCGCTGCCGCTTTCGACAAGAATCATGAGATTCTGGGTGCCATCATATGTGAAGTCGGTCACGTTGAAATTGAACCAACCAGTGGTATTGATGGTATGGGTTGCCGAATATATCTCGTTCGCTCCCGTTGAGTAGTTCGCCCAGGTATCTGACGTGAGAGCAGTCAGGTTTGTGTATTTCCAATAAATCTTGATCGGGAAACTCGTCGTGGTATTTGCTGTACTGCAATACCATTTCAAGTCGGTTATCGTACCTGTAGCCCCGATCTCGGTTGATGTGTACAGAGTGGCAGACCTGTAGTAATTGTAATAGGTACTCATCGGGTAGTATTGCGTGGAGGTACCCGTACCGATGGTGACATCGGCAAAAACACCCGCAACGAAGAGCAGTGCCATGCACATTATGATAAATTTCTTCATAATCTTAGATCTCCTCAAAAAGAGTTTTGAGTTTGTCGAGTGAAGATTTTGATGGAAGTCAGTAGGCCATAGGTTGTGGTTACATCGCCACAACGACTCCCGGGTTGCGTTTTGAAGACGAGAAGTTAAACTGTTTTCCCGGATCGCAGTCTCCCGCGGCAGATCGTAGGCAATGTGCGATGATGCTTTCGGCAGTGCCGAAAGAGGCGCGAGTGTGGGAAAAACAATAAAGAGACGATTTGTTCATAGGATGGGTTATAATGACCGGATTGCGAAAAAAGTGCGGAGAGCCGGCTTGCTTTCCCGGCGGCATAAGCTGTTTGCGGATAGTCCGCTGCCAAGTCTCATCAACTCTCTCCTCTTGCGATAACCGTTTATTAAACTTCCGGGCCAGTCTCTCCGGCAGGATGACGCCATATGGGCTCAAATCATCATTCAAGGGCCGGAACCGCTGATCCCTGAATAATTATAAGTTATTGAAACAAGTCCAATATCTCTTGATAGCCATGTCAAGCATTATTTAGGATAAAAACATTAATATTGATCAATAGAAGCAGAACACAAATGTTTACATATTCATGCTAAAAATACGCCATTACCGATATTGTTGACATATACACTATCCTGAAAATGACGATTTATTGTTGAATCGGGCGAACTGGGAATAATCGAAAAAAGTTTGCGAATACAAATGACGCATTAGATAAAAAACGGGTAGAACAGAATCATCAGTCCCCAACCTGCCTCTCCAGTGAGATCGCAAGACCTTGCTAGCATTGGAATAACCGTCTGCACGCGAGGATTGTTGACAAATTGCTACACTTACATTAGTCAAAACTTTGCCCTAATCCTGTCTTTGCTCCGGGGAACCTCTATTGGCCGGGCTGCCGGGCTGAGGAAGTTTTTTTTGCTGGCGATGGATAAGAAAAAACCCCCGCGGTGCTGCGGGGGTTTGGGATTATCTGTGCCGCGGTAAGTTCCGCGGCGGGTTGGGTTTTGTTTACCAGGCAATGCCGGTGTTGAAGCGCTTCATTTCACCCAGCTTGCCTGTGTTGCGCAGAGGCTGGGTGTAGCGAACTTCCTGACGGTTGTCGCTGCGCACTCCGCCCACTGCCACGATCTGGTAGAAGGCCATGCCTTCGGAGTAGACGGGGTCCGCCCAGGAGGTGCCATAGACGGTCGCGTAGGGAGCGTAGGTTCCATACGGATCCGAGGATTTAAGCACCTGGTAGTGGACCGCGCCTTCCACGGCGGGCCAGGAGATCTGGCCGGTGGTGGCGACGGCGGGTTCCGGAATGGTGAGGCTGCCGTAAGGAATGGCAAAGCCATCCAGTTCGTAGCCGGCTGTTCCAAGGGGTCCAACCAGATAGGCGCCGCCATAGGTGGTGTCGATCCAGTAGAGGCCGCCGAAGGTGGAGTAGCCGCAGAGGAAGAGCAGGCCGTTGTCCTGATCGAAGGCGGCATCCTGGGCGTAGTTGAGGTCGACGCCGAAGAAACCGACCAGGGTCAGTTCGTAGGTCGCGGGATCGATGATCCAGAGAGCGTCGTTGCCAAGGTCGATGCCGTAGAGGGTGCCGGTGAAGTTGTCGTAGGCGATGTCGATCATCAGGCCGCCGATATTGGCAAGGCTGGCGTATTCTCCGCCACCGAAGTCGTACCACATGGAGTCGCCCACGGCGGCAGCGCCGGTGAGGGGATCCATGGTATAGAGGTAGCCGGAGGTGCCGGTCGCGCCGTAGAGGATCGCGTTGGTATCGTCGTAGGCGATGCCCATGAACGCCTGGCCGGGCTGGCCGAGGCTGGGCAGGTAGGTTCCGGTGAGGGGATCGATCTCGTAGTAGTTATCGGTGGCAAGGGTGCCGTCGTCATACTCGACGCCCATCCACTGCCCGTTCATCCAGTCGCCGCCGGACATGAAGTAGCTTCCGGTGTAGGTGTTGGGCAGAGGATTGAGGGTGCCGGGGGTGGCGAGGTTGAACTGCACGAACTGGTCGGTCTGGGCGTTGTTCGCCAGAGCCGGGGTATCCAGAGGCAGGCAAACGATCACGGCGAACAGGGAATCATTGGCTGTGATCTCGTCTGCGGCGAGGTTGGTGGTGACGATCACGTTCTCGGCGGACCAGAGGGCGGGAGTCAGGGGATTGAAGCTCACCTGTTGGGTCGCGCCCATGGCCAGGCCGGCCACAGTCCGGGTGTCGGTGTAAGCGCCGATGGTGCAGGTCACGGTGAATGTCTCGGTGTTGATGCCGTTGTTGCCGACGGTGACCAAAGGCGTGACCAGCGTGTTTTCGGCAAACACTTCCGCGGGAATGTCCCAACTGAGCGGGGACACATCGTGATCCGGAGGCAGGCTGACAAGGACGTCGTCCACATACCAGTAGTCAAACTGGAAGTGGTTGCCTTCCAGAGCCCACGCCACATAGGTGGTGGGCTGGTCAACCAGGCCGGAGACCAGCGCGGTGTGGTAGCCGGTGACGTTGCCGCCGCCGCTGATGATGTTCCAGGCAGTGTCGTACCAGGTAACGAGGTCATGGCTGTACTGCAGTTTGGCGGTGATGCCGGCGCCGTAGTCGTCATACAGGGTGTTGAAACTGACGGCGAAGTTGCTGAGCCCGTCGGTGGCGATCGGCGGGGTGATCAGGCGCGTGGTTCCGTCGAGGGAAACCCAGGAAGCCTTCATCTCGTCCGCGGTGCCGCCTGCGTTGGCGGTGCTGGAAACGGCCCAGACGTTGCTGCCGGTGGAGCTTTGGGTCCAGTTGGCAGGCCAGGTCGCGGTTGTGCCGAAGTCCTGGGTGTAAGGAAGGGTGACATGCGGGTCCGCCATGATCTCGAAGGAGAAGGGCGGTTCGACCACGGCGTCGCCATAGGCGTTGAATGCCTGGACGGTCCAGTACCAGCGATCCTCGTAGTTGAGGGTCATAGCGCCTTCGGTGACGGGATTGAAGAAGAGATTGCTGGTTTCAAAGTACTCTTCTTCATAGATGGTTTCCGCGCTGGTGGCAATGTACACGGCGTAGTAATCCGGCACGCCGCCTTCCAGAGCGGGAGACCAGGTCAGGTTGAATCCGTTCGCGGGCATATTTGTCGCGTTATCCGCGGGATAGGTGAGCGTTACCGCGCTGGGTGCTTCCATGGGAATGTCGCCAAACTGCAGCATCACGTTGGGATAGGCCATCACCTGGGCTCCAGCCACAGGAGCGGCGGGATCAGGATTGGTGCTGTCGCTATAGTAGCGCAGGCTGCGGTTGGTGGCGGCGGCGGTGCTGTAGAAGAACTCGGAAGAGCCATCATAGCTGGGAGCGTTCTCGTCCACTGCGATCACCAGGTTATCGGTATTGTTATATACGAAGGGTGCGGTGAGCTGGATCTCGATCCAGCCGGCAACCGCGGGAAGAGCTACTGTGCCTGTAAACACTGTGCTCAGGTTGGCCAACGGCACCCAGTCGGTGGTGCTGGCAAATTCCGTGGCGGCAGTGTGGCCCATGTAGATGGTCCAGTTGTTGCTGTCAACAGCTTCCGCAACGCCGTTCCAGTAGTAATATACTTTCTCGATGCGCTGGTCGGCTGTGTTCAACTCGCTCTGCAGGAAGATGCTCTGGCTGTAGGTGTAGCCATAGTAGGCATTGATCGGCAGATCGAAGTCAGTGGTGCCGTTGCCGATCACGAGGATGCCGGCGGGCAGCACGTTCGCGGCCAGGGCGACGTCGTAGTTTGTGCGGGCCTGGCTGTTGGCGATGGTCAGGGTCGCGGAGATGGGTCCTTCGGTGACGCCGGTCACGTAAACCGGGATAACCACGGACTGACCGCCGCCAAGGGTAGCGGGCAGGCTGCCAGCGCCGAAGCTGAATTCGGCTGCGTTGGTCCCGCTGATGCTGATATCGGTGGCAGCGATGTTGAGGGTTCCGCCGCCGATATTGGTGATGGTGACGTTTTGCGGGCCGACCTGCACTCCGTTCTGCACCATGCCAAAGTCGATGCTGGCGGGGGTGTAGCTGAAGATCGGAGCGGCAGGGGTTTCGCGCACGGTCACATTGTCCACGAAGAGGTCGTTGTCACCGTTGGACACGCTGGATTCGCCGTAGAAAGCGATGTATTTGGTGCCCACATAGGCATCAAGGTCGATGATGTGGTTCTCACCGGTGTTGGAAATGGCGTCGTACACATTGGCAGAGCCTGTGTTGTTCCATTCCTTCAATACGGTGGGGTTGGTCATCATCGGGCTGTCGCTGATCACCACCATGAACTTGTCATCGGGCTGTCCGCCTGCGGTTACGGCTGAGGTTGAGCCATAGGCTGTGAGACCCAGGTCAAACTTCAGTTCATAACCAGCGCCAGGGATGGCGATGGGAGGAGTGACCAGCCAACCGTAGTTGGCGGACCAGACGTTCATCTTGGCAGCTTTATTCAAGGGGGTGGTCACGTTAACAAAGTCATCCTGATACCATCTGGTACCTGCGACAAGAGCAGTGCCATACTGGTTGACCAGTTGGCTCCAGTTGAGCACCGGCCAATCAGCGCTCAGCGTACCAAAATTCACTTCCCAGGGGAAGGTGCTGATGGTCGGATTCGCTCTGGTGGTGAAGCTGCGCACTGCGGCCGCGGGACCGTTTCCGGCACCGTTGTAGGCTTCAACAGTCCAGTAATAGGAGGTGTTGTAAGCCAGGGCGGTGGCAGGGGTGTAGGGAGAGGTCACGTTGCTGGCATAGAGGGTGGTACCGTCAACGGTGTCCAGGTAGAGGTTGTAGCCGGTGGGCACGCCACCGGTTGTGGGAGCGGTCCAGGTGAAGGAGGGAAATTCCGTCACATTGATGGCCAGATCAGCCGGAGCGCTCAGGACAGGCGCGCCGGGGGCTTCGGGTGTGATCTCGGCGCTGATGGCCAGGTCAACATAGAAGCTTGCGCTCTGCAATCCGGTCTGGATTCCCAGGTAGTAGTTGTTGCCGGCCAGTGAACTGAGGTCTGCAACAGTGTTATACCAGGTGTAGGTGGCAGCGTGGGCGATCGGGGTGCCCAGGGCAGTCCAGGTAACGCGGTCAGGTGAGTAAACAACCTGCAGGGTACCGGTGGCGCTGGAAGCAAGGGTCCAGATGTCCAGAGTGCTGGTTTCTGTGATGGTCAGCCTGGGAGTGGAGAGCAGGTAGGCAGTTGTTGTGGAGCCATACTTGTATGCGCTGGCTGTGCCGTGCTTGGCGTAGCTTGTGCTTCTGCTCCAGGTGCCTGTGGTGCCGTTGGCCCAACCCGCGGGAGGAACAGCCACTTCAAAGCTTTCCGCCAATTGGGTCGTGGTCGGGGTCTTGAAACTCCAGGTGACCACGCCGGTGGCATCGCCGAAGCTGTTGTAGGGGACAACTTTCCAATAGTAGGTGGTGCCGGCGGCGAGGGTGGGGGTGTAGCTGGTGCCGGTCTGGTCATTGCTGACAAGAGTGGTCCCGTCAACCGTGTCCAGGTATACATCATATCCAGCGGGGAAGCCGCCGCCGCTATTCCAGACAAGGTTGTCGCCGATAAAAGCCCAACCGCCGTCAAGCGGTGCGGCCAGGAGGGCGGCATTCGGCGCCACGGTCGGCGCGCCGGGCGTCATATTGATCTGGATGTTGGGGCGGGCAGTGGAAAGACTCAAGGTCGGGGGATTGCTGCTATCGCTGTTGCCCAGGCGGCAGAGGTTGCCGGTTGTGGCGGTATAGCGCCAGTAGGAGTGGGGTGTGGTGTAGGGCGCGTTTTGGGTGTATGCGGAAACCAGCAGGTT
This sequence comes from uncultured Candidatus Cloacimonadota bacterium, assembly GCA_964550575.1. Taxonomy (GTDB): domain Bacteria; phylum Cloacimonadota; class Cloacimonadia; order Cloacimonadales; family Cloacimonadaceae; genus Syntrophosphaera. The sequence continues at coordinate 13,220 of CAZKAA010000033.1, read as the reverse complement.
GCCGCCGGTATAGTTGAAATCGGTGATGTCGATTTCATACCAGGCTCCGCCAGCGCCAAGGTCAATATTGGAAATCTCATAAACCATCGTGCCGGGATCTTCCCAGTTGGCATCCGTCAGGACCGCGTTGGAGACGGTCTTGAGCCAGATCTGGGTGGTGCCGATGGCGTTGGCGTCCGCGCCGGTGTCATTGCGGTACCATCTCAGCTTGTGAATGGTGCCGGGGGCTCCGATCTCGGACTCCAGATAGATGCATTGGGAGCGGGAATACATATAATAGTCGTTAAAAGGATAACGGCCAGTGGTTGTCCCCGTGCCAATGGTAATATCGGTCTGGGCAAAGGCGGAAAGCGCCATCGCCAGAACGAATATGATCAGTAGTAGTTTCTTCATAACAGAAAACTCCTGTCTTGTTTGTTCCTTGTGAAGTTATCTTTAGGTCTCTGTTTTAGGTTGTGCTCCGCCTGCCTTTGCTTGGAAGCTGTGCACAAAACCGCCTGGTTTTGACGATTCGAATCTGGGTACGGACCAGCAGAAATGGCTGTGCTTATGCGCTAAGTGGTCATGTGCGATGATGGCTGTGTTAGTGCGCGGCGAGCCAGTTTGCATTCTGTTCCGTGATGGAGTGTGATTTTGTCTTGATTGCGATAAAAAGAGGGCGCGGACCGGCGCTATGGTCCCAGCAGCAGACCAGGTGCTGTTGGGGCAAATATTGGTGAAGTGTTCGTCTCTTGGTCTCAACAACTTCTCCTTGGCGCCAGTCAACAGGCAAGAAGTGAAATATTTCGCTGGGCATAACCCAAGAGATGCTTCTGTGTCTTGATTGCAATATGTTTACAGAAACATACCGGCTTGAGAATTCTCCCAACAGTTGCATCTTCTGAATGGTTGATTTCATGTCAAGAGGAAAAATAACTGTTTTAAGTTACATTTGTTGAACGATAATAATGGCAGAACAGCTAATCTTCCGGAAATAAGCGAGATACCCCAGAAGTCATGCCAGTCGGCGCTCAAAGGCACATATTCCAATCTATCGGAAACCCTGTTCGCGTCACTGGCGCAAAGCTTATGCCAGGATGCATATAGCTTTTGGGCTTTCAAGAACCATGGCGGGAAACAAAAAATTCAGGCTCTCTTTCAAACTAAGCGGGTAGATAAGGCACATATCAGTATAGGTGTTTTTTTTGTGTCTCCTTCTTCGCTCTTATTTGATTCCTTGGTCGCACCAAGGATAGAAACAGGAGCCATATAGGAAAACAATGAGTATACTCAATATGAGATAATTTTGGCTATTTCAACTACATTCGATCAACTTGCCCACTCGATTTGAATAGAGAGCCAAAAATCATGGGGATTCAAATGCACGAGGAAGAAACTCTGCTTGATAACAGCGATGATATCGCCCATACCTAAAATAGGGGATTCAGGGGGCATGGGTATTTGCAAATGACCCGCTTCACAAAGAAATAACTTGACACTGATTTAAGCGCATGACAGATGGGATTCTAGATGGATTTCAAATGATCCGGCTGACGAGAACTCAGTAACGATAATGAAGCAGCCGGTCGCTTTCAGTTTTTGGGGTATATTGAGAAACAAGTCAGGAGATTGACTGGTGGAACAGAAACCACTAATCGATCGTAGGACAGCTGGGATAACTGGGGAGGGAGGATACGCACGTATCCCCTTAGAGAAAAACACATTCAAACTAGTGTATAATAACTTCGAGATCGATCAAGGATGCAGCACAAATCCGGACAATTACGCAGTCTATCATCGCACATGTCAACACAGCACTCGTCTGCCCGGCCTTGGCAAATCCTTATTCCCATTTAGCAATCTCAAGAGCAAACAAATGAGGTAACCTAAGCGAGAACCTTTTTTTCGTACGATAAACGTTAACAAGGAGTTAACATGAAAAAACTCTTATTCTTTACTCTGCTCCTGATTCTGGCAGCGTTCGCCTGGGCGGACGTTTATCCCATCGGGACCCTGGGCACCAGCCCATCATCTACTTATGGACCTGTCAATGGGTATTACGATTTCGGCTGGACGAAAACAATCGTAACTGCCGCCGAGATGACCGCCGCAGGATATGATGGGACGGACGATATAACCGCCCTCGGTTACTACGTCGGTAATACTCCATCAAACTACCAGATAGTGAATGTGACATGTTACATTCGGCACACAACACTCAGTACATACACCACCACCGAGGACGAGACTGGAACTGCCTGGCCGGATCCAGTCAACTTCACCCAGGTCTTTTCCGGAACCCTGACCTTCAACGGCGGCGGCTGGCATTACTTCAGCTTCAACCTGGCAAACTTCAACTGGGATGGCACCAGCAACATCGAGATCTTCTGGCAGAACTATGACGGCGACTACGTTACCGGTTATCCGACCTATCGCTATGCCAGCACCAGCCCGGATTATAAGCTTGTTTACAGACAGGCGGATACCACTTGGCCAACAGGTGCAGGCTCCAGATCTACCAGCCGATCCAACATCGCAATTGTGACTCCCCAAACTGATCCGCCTAACCCGGCTGTGTTGGCTTATCCGGCAAATGCCGGCTGGTGTTTTTTGGACGGAGTACTCTCCTGGAGCGATGGTGGCGGCATGCCCACCGGATACGACGTCTATCTTGACACCACCGACGGCACTACCCTTGTCAGTAATGACCAGGTGGGCACGTCTTACACGCCCACCCTGGCCCCCGGAACCACCTACTACTGGAAAGTGGTTCCCTTCAACGACAACGGGCCGGCGACAGGAGTAACTACCTGGAGCTTTAAAACCCCGACGGCGGAACAGATAGCCGAAAGTTTCGATGCAACTGAATTCCCGCCCTTGGGCTGGACCACTCCAGGCGGAGCCTTTACCCGCTCCACCACCACTCCTTATTACGGAGCCGCCTGCGCATATGAATACATCGCAGCGGGTCCGTCATATCTCTATACACCAATGCTGCAACTGACCGCCACCTCCGAACTTGATTGGTGGATGCGCACTTCCGCCACCACCGGCATTGGCAGAGTACAGATTGTCTATTCAGATGATGGCACAACCTGGAACAATATCGGTGACGAGATTGTTATGCCAATAGAGACCACCTGGATTAACTACAACGTCGATTTGAGTTCCCTGGACGGCAACAACTACTATATCGGCTTCAAGGTCTATTCATCCACCAGCACCAGCACATATTTCTTTATAGACCATGTCTTCGGACCTGAAGTGGCAGCATTATTTCCCGACCCTGCAACTCTGGTCTATCCCGCCGACGCCGGCTGGGCTTTTACCGACGGAACCCTTCAATGGAGCGCAGCAACCACCGGCGGCATCCCAGGCAGTTATGACGTTTACTTCGGGACGACCGATCCTCCGGACTTCGCGGTTAACCAGACAGGAACAACCTATACCCCCACCCTGGCAGCCGGCACCACCTATTACTGGCAGATCGTGCCCCGCAACGGAACAGGTCCGGCGGAAAACTGCCCGGTTTGGAGCTTCACGACCCCGACCGCCACGCAACTGGCGGAAAGTTTCGACGCGACGACCTTCCCGCCTTTGGGTTGGCTGCGTATGACCAGCAGCACCTCTTACTGGGGTCGCAGCACCACATCACCATTCTATGGCGCAGCCAGCATGTATGCATCCACTTCCACCAGCACGCCATACACGATTTCCACCCCCGTTCTGGCGATCGACGCCACGAGCGGTCTGGATTTCTATGCCAAGGCTTCGGCAACCACCCAAGTGCTTCAGGTTCTGCAATCGACTGATCGGACCACCTGGACGCAGGTGGGCGCTGATATCACCTTCGCGGCAACGGGGATATGGTATCCGGTGTCAATTGACTTGAGCGGACTGACACCCGGCAATTATTATCTGGCCTTCCATTCTCCCACGCAGACCGCAGCATCATACATTTACGTCGATCATTTAATCGGTCCCGAACTGGCGGCAGTAGCTCCCGGTCCAGTGACGCTTAGCGCGCCAGCGGATGCCGCTATCGATCAAACTCAGTTTCCGACCTTCACCTGGACAGCCCCCACTTTGGGCGGTCTTCCCACGGGATACAAGGTCTACTGCGACATGAACACCGATCCCACCACCGAGATCGGCGACGTGACCGGACTGAGCTTCACCGCGACCACAGCCCTCACCTATTCCAACGTTTATTATTGGAAAGTGGTGGCCTACAATGCTTCCGGCAATTCCACCGGCAATACGGTCCGCAGCTTCACAGTCATGGCAGACCCCACCATCTACACCATGCCCTGGCTGGAAGATTTCGGCACCACCGGCACCACTTTCCCGCCCCTAAACTGGACTAGATGGTCGGGTGCCCTGGCTAATCCCAGCACCCTTACTTCCGGATCAACGATCTGGGGTCAGGATAACTGGTTGAACGATACCACTGTTACCCCTGTGAACTGGTCTGCCAGGATGAATATCTACAGCACCGCAAGATACCATTGGATCATCACACCGCCCATCCAGATGCCGGGAGCTGGTTATCAATTGGAATTTGACCTTGGCCTCACCGACTATGCCAGCACGCTTCCCCCGGATGATCCAGCCGGATACTCAGGAGTGGACGACAAATTCGTAGTCCTGATCAGCGACGGCAGTTCCTGGACCACCGCCAATGCCGTGAAGATCTGGGATAATGATGCTGCAACAACTGGCGGCATCTATGAAGTGTATAATGATGTGCCCCATACTGGAAGCCACTGGATATTGCCTTTGGATGCCTACACAGGGATCAAGTACATTGCCTTCTACGGGGAATCGACCGTCAGCAATGCCGACAACGATTTCTTCGTGGACAATGTGCGCATCCGCCTGGCCGGACAGGCCCCGGACCATGTAACCCTGCTCTCGCCTGCTGACGACGTCACGACTGTCGATCCCGGCAACTGCGTGCTTAACTGGCAAAGCGCGATCGGCGGCGGCGAGCCGGACTATTATGAAGTGTATGTGGGAGAAAACCCCATAGATCCAGCCAATGATTACTATGGCGAATACTTCTACGAAACAACCGTCACCAGCCTGAACCTGAGCGATCAGGGCGATATTGACCTTGGCTATGAGACAACCTGGTATTGGGCAGTGATGCCGTTCAACGATTACAACTCGCCTGATGACCCCGACCCGGCGGACGTAATGGTCTGGAACTTCACGACCCTTCCCGATCCCGCCATCGTTGCCCTGCCGCATGAGGAGTATTTCGACAGCGTGACCGCGCCTGCTCTGCCGTATGGCTGGACAGGTTATGTGAACTCGGTCGCTTCGGCTGCCTATGTGCGCACCTACAACTCCACCACCTACGCCCAGAGCGCTCCCAACAGCGCCTATCTGACCAACAGCACGGATGCGGCGGCCGATCTGCGCCTCATCACGCCCATGATCGATGCCAGCATCCCGCTGAACACCATCAAGCTCAAATTCTACGCCCGCAGCAGTTCCGCAGGATATCCGCTGCTGGTTGGCTCAGTCAGCGCGACGGACGGAACCGGCGTGTTCACCCAACTGCAATCGATCAGCCTGACCACGACCAAGACCGAATATGAAGTGTCGTTTGAAGACTACATCGGCACTGACCAGTACATCTGCTTCAAGCATGGACTGGGCGGAACCTCCAGATCCCTGTATGTGGATAACGTGCGCTTGATCGAACTGCTGCCGGTCGACCTCGCTGCCACAGCTTTATCCGGGCCTGGCATACTGGAAGCTGGCACCAGTTACGACTTCACGGTAACTGTGTTCAACGAAGGCACGGCCGCGCAAAGCAACTACACGGTCCAACTGATGGAAGGCGTAAACGTGCTGGCGACATTGCCGGTAAGTACAACCCTGGATCCCGCCGCAACCGCGCAGCACGTCCTCTCCTGGACTCCTGCCACGGGCGGCGTGTATCAAGTGTTCGGCAAAGTCGTCGCCACAGGAGATGGTAGCGCGGCTAACGATGCCACAGCAACAAGGGAAGTGTATATCCTGGACGAAACAATGGAAGTGATTGCGGTGGGCGACGACGCCACCACAACTTCCGGATACTACATTCCCATCAACCTATATTATAGAAACAACGTAAGCGAAGAACTGTATTTCACAGATGAGATGCATTTGCAATCCGGCACTATTACTGCCATAGTCTACAAAAACACATCCACCAATGCCCGCGATGATAAAGCCATCAAGATCTGGATGGCCCACACCACGGTCACTGATCTCAGTGGCGGATGGTTGCCTTCTGGAAACTATACTTTGGTGTTCGATGGTCTGGTGGATTTCCCTGCGGGTGTAAACTACATCGTGATTCCGCTCACCACTCCGTTTGAATATACCGGAGGAACACTTGCCACTCGCGTTTATCGCGCGTTTGACAGTGGAGCCATTACCAGCAGCGAAAAGTTCTATTATACCACCAATCCCGATCACTCCACGCGTTCCAGATACCTGCAAAGCGACAGCACAACATACGATCCCATGGCGCCTTCCGCGGCTGGAACCACCCTGAACTACTTCCCCAACACCATGTTCATTGTTGAGGATGCCGTCCTGCAGACCCAGGCGATCTTGAACGGATATGTGTATGAGACCGGGGGCACCACTCCAATACCCGATGCCACGGTTACGATCACAGACGAGCGTTACAGTGTTACCACAGACGCGACAGGATTCTACGAGATCGGCTTCTGGGAAGCCCACACCGTGAATGCGGTTGCCAACAAGACCGATTACTATCCAGGCACTCCCGTTACTGGAATCACCCTCACCCCTGGCAACACCGTGAGCCAGAACCTCACGCTGCAGCCCCTGCCCAGCCTCACCGTGAGCGGCGTGGTCACCTCCAACGACTATCCCGCCGGCCTGGAAGGAGCAACGGTTGAGCTGTTCGGATACCATAACTACAGCACCACAACCGGCACGGGCGGTACGTTCAGCATCGCGGACGTGAAAGGAAACTCGGTTGGCTCCGCCTACACTTGGGAGGTTTCCAAGGAAAGCTATGAGACCGAAACGGGTACAACCACCCTCTATGAAGCCAACCTGGATCTCGGCTCCATCAACCTGAATGAATTCCTCTGGCCCGCCAGCGATCTGGTTGCCAGCCACGAAGCCGGCGATGCCCGCCTGCTCTGGGAACCTGCCGCAGCGCCGAACTACTACTTCACCGATTTCGAAACCGACAACGGCGGTTGGGTCGGCAGCGGTTATGGCGATTGGGAGTGGACCAACGCCTATACGCTGACTGGTTATACTGATAATGACACATCGGTTGGTACTCCCCCCACAGCACCATACTCTGGAACAGGCTTATGGGGAACCAAAGTTCTCGCCGACTACAGCAATTCTGCTGCCTGGTCCTATCTGCGCCAGACCTTTGACTTGACCGGATATGAGAGCCCGGTACTAAAATTCTGGCACTACATGAACGGATACAATACCTACGACTATGGTTTGATCAAAGTGAATGGAACCACTGTCTGGGGCAGCAGCGCAGCGGCAGTATTCATGCCCTGGCAGGAACTTACCGTAAGCCTCTCCGCATATACTGGCCTGACCAGTGTGGAGATTAGCTTCGAGTGGTATGCAACCTCTGTGGTCAGTTATGCCGGTTGGTATCTTGACGATATCTATGTCGGTCCCGCCACCCGAGCGATGACCCCCCAACTGGGCACCCGCAACGGCGACCGCTGGCTGCTGAATTACGACGTCTACCGCTTCCTGGCTGCCGATGAGGGAACTCCCGGCAACTGGACCCTGGTCAACGACGCGGTGGCTGACACCACCTACCTCGACACCGGTTTTGCCGCTCTGCCCGAAGGTTCATACAAGTGGGCAGTGAAAGCCAACTACAGCGGTGCTCTCGAGTCCGAAGCGATCGTCTCCAATGCCCTTGGCGTCTTCATCACCCCTCCGGATATTGAAGGCGGCACCATTGGCGCGACGGGAACCAACGTCAGCATTGGCTGGCCCGCCGAACCCGGCGCGTCCTACTACATCATCTATGGCTCCAACGATCCCTATGCCGCCTGGCCTTGGGCGATCATCGGCTATAGCGCGACCCCGTCCTATGTATTCCCCGCGGGGACAACGCCCTACAAGTTCTTCAAAATTGCCGCCGCCGACGGAGAAATGCCGGCGTCAAAAAACAAGTAACCTAACCTCGGCGCGAAAGCGCCGCATGGAATAACGTGTATGGCGGGATCTTTGGATCCCGCCATTTTGTGTGTCGCAAAATTTCCTCTACCAGGAGTGTCAGCATATTCGCAACATATATTAAATCAAAGAGATAAAGTGCTACAGAGGTGGAGTGATCGTCCTGGGATTGTTTTGATAATAAAGCTTGACATAATAAACTGGTTGCGAAATACTGAAACCAGTACATAGTTTTATTCATGTGTCATGCTGGTGCAGTTTCTTGCGTTGCAAAGCAACTCTCGCCGGCAGGGTCAACAAGGTTATTGTCATTCCGATAGGCGGGATGAAGGAGTATTGATTGAAACTAAGCTCCGTTTTTTTCGATCAATATCAAAGCTCGCGTTTGCCAGAGCTCTGCAGTTTGAGATGCGCTCACCCGCCAACTGAACTTCCTAAAACCATTCTGCATCGTCAGTCACAACGGATCCACCACGCCTTTCCCAACACTCTAAACGCCCTGTCATCGCACATGCACACGCTTGAACTGTGTTTGGCGAAACTGCGCGCGTCCGTGATCAAAAAAACGGAGTCGATATCAAGCCGGGAGCCGCACCCGGGCGGCAGTATTTTGCCCTGCGGCCAAGGGACTCCTATTTGATTTAGTTCTTCACTGAACCACTCATAACTCTTGTAGAAGAGGAGATCTTTATTATGAAGAGATATCTCATTATTATGGCAGTATTGATTGTCGCTGCCTCGCTGATCGCGGGAACTTCGATTGCTAGGCCGGAGAAGAATTCGCCCGCCAGGGAAAAATATCCCACCCGCGATATTTTTTACACTGAAGACTTCGAGTCCAGCGCTACAGGCTGGACCCATTTTGACGGAGCTGTTTCACCGAATCAGTGGCACATCTATAATGGTGACGGTTATGCCACCGCTCCTTGCTGGTGGATGGGCGAAGAGGGCGGCAATAACGGCTACTATGACCACCAATACCTGGTTCTGGACACTCCCGTGATCGCCATCAGCACCGGCAGCAGCACCCTCAGCTTCGCGATGAAGCACGGACTGGAAGAACCGGGAGCCAGCGGCGAATATGACGGCTGGGATTCATTCAATATCCGCCTTTCGACCAACAGCGGCGTATCCTGGCAGGTCATTCCCTCCACGGCACTGAGCGTGCCCTATGATTTCGCCAACTCATATGCCTTCGGCAGCGAGCACGGCGAAGGCCTGGGCATTCCTGGCTGGGGCGGACAAAGAGCGTGGACAACCGTTACGGCTGATCTTTCCAGCTATTTGGTGGGCGGAGCGGCGAACGTCAAGATCCGTTTCGCTTTCGCCTCGGACCCCGCCTACAGCACAGCGGATGACGCCACATTGTTTGGTGTGATGGTTGACGACATCTCCCTGGCAGCTTTCAGCAACCAGGGCGTCGACACTCAAATGAGCTACTCCAGCCTGGTACCGACAGCCGGGGATTTCTGGCATGTCGCCACAGACACAAGCGCCCCCTCGCCGACCCATATCATGAGTTCCATGAATAGCGCCGGCACCTACGTGCCCTTCATGCTCAACTATCTGGAAAGCCCTTCGATCGTTCTGCCCGCGGCAGCCACTCAGATCGTGGCTGATTTCCAGATGAAAGGGACTTATTATGACGCGGGAGTGTTTCCTGATGTCGATTACTTCGGATGGGAGGTATCGCCTGACAATGGCACGACCTGGCGATACATGAGCAATCCCTACGCGGACCCGGAAGGATCGAACTATGTCTATTCCGGCGCTCCCGACACCTGGGCTTCGATGATCGCCAGCTATACCCTGGACGGAGATATCACCCTGTTTGCGGGCAATACCGTCAAATTCCGCTGGTATTTCCAATCCAACGGCAACACTCCGATCGGCACCCCGTTGCAGATCGACGACTTCCAGATATTCTCCGTGACCGCTGCCCCCGCGCCGGTTAATCTGGTCTATCCTTTGAACAACCAGGCTAACCTACCCTACACGGGATTCGACTTCGACTGGTCCGTTTCCTCCCTGGGAGCGTTCCCGGACTATTACACCATCTGCGTGGATGCAGATCTGGCCAATCTCGAGCCTCTGACTTTCGCACCGACGTATTCCCTCGAAATACAACCGGTTTACAATCCCGCCGACTCGCTGTATTACCTCTCATCATATTGCCCCAGCGGCAACATCCCGGACTTCGTGATGGCCGCCGGCGAGACCTGGTATTGGACGGTTATTGCCAGCATCACGGGCCAGGATGACGCCTTCAGCGAGATCTGGCGCTTCGACACCGTACCTGCCAGCGCGGTGATCACCACCTTCCCCTGGAACGAGGATTTTGAGGAAGCCGGTGCCCTGCCCGCAGGCTGGTCAGTTGGCGATGTGGATAATGACACCGTCACTTGGGCTCCCTACGGTCCCACCACTACCTATGCCCATTCTGCCTCCTATTCCATGCGGCATTTATATGGAGACGCGGTGCCAGATCCCGGGCAGAACGGCTGGCTGATCTCGCCTCCCATTCAGCTTCCGCCGGAAGGGGTGGGCGTGCTCACTTTCTGGAGCTACAACCTGTATCCTTCCTATACTGTGCACAACGGAGTCTGGATCAATACCGACCCCAGCCCCACCGACCCTTATTGGGTCAATGTGTGGGAGCAAACCGATCTGGCTACTCAGGCCTGGGTGCAGAAGACCATTGATGTGAGCGATTATAATGGAAACATCATCTATATTGCCTTCAAGTATACAGGCTACGACGCCAATGCCTGGCATATCGACGATGTCAACCTCGCCTTCTATACCTCAGATGTTCTGGCACCTGTGCTCTCCGGCCATCTTCCGGTGCTGAACACTCCGCGGGAAGATCTCAACTGGGGCGTCAGTGTCAATGTTGTGGACGACGCGGTCTTCAACAACCCGATCACCGCGGTGAATCTCTACTGGTCGCTGGATGCAGGCACCAACTGGAGCCCGGCCATTCCCATGACCCTGTCTACGGGAACGACCTATACCGGCTCATTGCCTGCGCAACCTCTGGGCAGTGATGTCACCTACAAGTTCGAAGCCTTCGACAGCATCCCCAATATGGCTTCAGCCACCTACAGCTATTCAGTCGCTGATCCCGTCTGGATCTGGTACGACACGGGCGGCACCGGCTACACCGGATTTGCCAGTTACAACTGGGGTCCGGCGGTTTGGTTCGAAAATCCCTTCTATGGCACGGATACAGCGGTTAAGCTAATAGGTTCGGACGGAGCTCTGCATAACGCTACTGCGGGCAACGGACCCACTACTGCCCATATGCACGTGTATGGAGAGGATTTCGAAGGAAACCTCACCGATCTGATGACGCCACTAGACGTGGTGTTCACGCACAGAACCTATAGGACGGTTGATCTCAGCGCCTATGATATCCAGATCACCACACCCTGGTTCTGGATTTCCTACGAAGATCTGGGCACCAGCCGCTACTTCCTCTATGATGCCACCTACGACTACACTTCGCCGCTGTTCCTCTTCATTGGTGGAGAGCTGTATACCTCTGCCAGTACAGGTGAATGGTGCATCGGCGCTTATGTGCAGACAGGCGGTCCTGCCCTCTACTTCCCGCCTGAGCCGGCCATCGCGCTCAACACCGGGGGAAATCCCGAGATCACGTGGCCTGCAGTGGCTGGAGCTGCCAGTTATGACGTCTATGGAGCCAATGATCCCTACGCGGCATGGCCCTGGACCGTTATCGCGGACAACATCACCGGAACAAGCTACACTTATACCGGCACAGACCCGATGAAGTTCTTCCGTGTTTTGGGCTCCACAAACGCCGGCGGAGGCAAGGCAACCCGCAAGGCCAACGTTCCCATGTTCTTCCAGGCTCCTGAGCAAATCAGGGCGGAAGCAGTAATCAAATGATCAAGTCAAATCGCGGCAACTAGATCGCTAACCAGGGAGGCTTCCCGGTTGGGAGGCCTCCCGCTTTGATAAAAAAAATGGCTACAGGACTGATTCTTTTACCGGCAAGTGCTCCGGAAATGGCCCTGTAACTGAATCTCTCTGTCCCGATCAACGATGCCTGTGAGCGCGATAGCCAACGCGGCGCTTCTCCGGGAGAGGATTCACGCGTAAGAGAATGATTTTAACATTGCATTAAGGAGAAATGATGAACAAGGTCAGGTTGGGTTTCCTGCTGCTCTTACTTGCGGTAGCGTTTTCTTCCTGGGCATCGGTGAACGAATACACTTTCGCCTCTGCCGTGGGGACATTTTCCGAAATCACCGGGGGTACGGTTTTGGGCACAACCGCCAACGACAACGAGGTCTTCAACGCGCTGCCCCTTGGCTTCACTTTTACCTATAACGGCGTTGATCACACTCAGGCGAGTGTTGCCTCAAACGGCTTTCTGGCCTTGGGTGCTGAAGTTGTCACCAGCAACCAGCCCATCAGCAATGCCGCCACCTCAAACAACGTAGTTTCCGCCCTCGGCAGGGACATCAAGAGCCGGGACAACGGCGAGCTGATGTATCTCAGCGCTGGCACGGCTCCTGACCGGATATTCACGGTGCAGTGGAAGCACTGGAGGCGCTCCGCCACGGCCACGGCCAATGACGACCTCACGTTCCAGATCCAGCTTCAGGAAAACGGAAACAAGGTGGTGTTTGCCTATGGGCCTTTTACTGCGGTGACCAGCACCACCAACCAGGCTGTCCAGGTTGGCATCCGCGGAGACGCGAACTCGGATTTCAACAATCGCGCCACCACCACGGACTGGACCGCTACATCAGCGGGAACGGCCAACAACAATTTCTGCGTCCTCAGCGCCACAGTCTTTCCCCCTGCAGGCCTGAGCTTCAGCTTCACGCCTCCGGTCGCGGGTCAGCCGCCCACCCCCGCGCAAAACCCAAATCCCGCCAACAATGCCGTTAACGTGGCAATCACGGCTAATCTGAGTTGGGTGGCTGGCGGCGGCACGATAGACGGATACAAAGTCTATTTGGGCACGGACAACCCGCCCACGAACATAGAGAACGGCACCGTGCAGACCG
>CAZKAA010000032.1:0-23747 GCA_964550575.1 uncultured Candidatus Cloacimonadota bacterium | reverse complement strand
GCAGCTTTATTTGTAAAGGTCACCACGAGAACGTTCCAGGGAGGAACCTGCAACTCCCGCAGCAGCCACGCGCAGCGATAGATGATGGAGCGGGTTTTGCCGCTTCCCGCGCCGGCCAGTACCAGCAACGGGCCATCGACCTGAGTCACAACCTGGTACTGCTGGTCGTTCAGCTCACCGCTATAATCTGTGGGCATGCTGGCTTGATCAGGCGGGAACGATGACCGCCCGCGCTTCGCTCAAGCGGCCTTCGAGGCGGCCGAGAATGTTTTGCTGGGTGTCTTTGATGTCTTTAAAGGCTGAGACCTTGTACCAATAAGTGCCGGGAAAAACCGTCTGCCAGGGCTCGGCCCCATGATTGCAAATGTTGGTGAAAACCGTGTCCACCACCGTAAACTCTGAAAAAAAGGACAAGCCGCGATATACGAAATAACCGTCTGTGTTCAGAGGGCTGTTGGCAGTCCATCTGACTTCGACGAATTTATTCGCCGCACCCGCCGGTGACGGAGTGCAGGTCACGTTTGCCACCGTGGCAGGCACCATAATATCAGGGTTGCCAATTGGATCGAGCGGATTGTCCCGCTTGATGCCGCAACCTGAGAGAATCAAGGCTGTGGCAAAAAGAATGGTGATCGCATGCTTCACAGCACCCTCCCTAGAATGTTACCCGGATCCCGTCCGGTCCGATTGATATTGGCTGGGAAGCGTTGTTTTCCAGAATTTCCTGCCAGATTTGTGCATTGTATTCATCCGTGGTCAGAATCACATCGTAGATGTTGTATCCCCAAACTACAGCACCCAGAGCGAGAAACAGCCACGAATACTGCCTGGGATTCATGGCTGCCTTGTAATACGCCTCGATGTCGTCGATCTGGGTTGCGGTCAAGTATTTTTCATAGTAGTATAGGCTTCTGTCATAGAAATAGAGCGACGCGCCCAGTGAGAGCAATTCCGCCCCCAGGATTATGGAACCCTTGGTGCCTGCTTTGCATGACAATTGGCCAAGCCCGGGGATGAGCGCTGATCTGAGAATATTGTTCTCGATCGGACGGGACCGCATCTCATACATCTGCAGCAGGTCCTGCCTGTTCAGCAGGTCGTCCCGGTAGGAGTTCCTCTGCCGCCAGTCGCTCCAGCCATATTTCGTGCTGTCCGAAAAAGCGCGGATGTCAAACTCGGTCTGCGCAACGAGGCAAGCAGCAAAAAGAAGAAGGATGGTGGCCAGGCTTATTTTTCGCATGTTCACCTCATCAGGTTTTCGGATAGCTTGTTGAGCGGCACTATCTGGCGGTCTTTCAGGCTGACCTGCCATACATAGTAATATGAGACAGTCGGCGTAATAAGATCATACCTCGCTTCATACTTATACTGGCCGGAGGAGACAGTGATCTTCCAGCCCGAATCGCGAATCTCGGAAGCATTGTATGAACGAAGGAGTTCCTGCTTTTGCTTTCTAATCCGGCTATTGAGTAAACCGCCCTTGAAATCGTTGATGATCTGCTGGGCAAATCCTGTGGGATTGCGTTCCGCCTCGATCAGGTTTTGCATTTGCGCTGCTTTGCTTGAATACTCTGAGCGATTGTCCAGATTGTTGGCATCGCGATAGAGGCTCATGGCTTCCGAGTATCTTCCTGAGGACTCAGCTTTTACAGCTTGCGCGTAAAGATCGGTTGCCCTCGCGATGTTTTCCCGTATTGTGTTGAGTCTCGCTATGGCTTGAACCGCGGTAGGATAATCAGGAACGATGTCAAATGTCCGCTGGTACAATATCAACGCGTTATCAAAATCCCTTTGGGCAACAAGTTCGTTTCCCTTTTGGATGAAGAGATTGATCACCTGGTCAAGCCTGCGGTCTATCTCCGCTTTTTTGGATGGGTCATACTGAACCGCAATGCGAAAGACTTCGTGCGCCTGTAAATAGTCCTCTTCTTTGAGAAAACTCTCAGCCTGCCCGATGTAGGCTTCGGCGATCATCTTGTCGTTGACTTGTTCATCGACAACTGGATATCGTCCCAATTCACGCAGAATGTTCAACCCCTCAATGTAGTAACCAGTCGTATATAGTTTCCGCGCATATTCGACCTTATTGGGGACAATCCGCTGTATCTGCCTTGAAGCAGCAATCTTGTAAGGATTATTGGGATAATTGTCGTAAAGGTCCATATAATCGCGCCAGGCGGCTGCGTGATCGATGAAGGTGTCAAGTTCAAAGCCGATCCTGCGATAAAGCATTTCTGCCCGGAGGGACTGCGTCCAGGTGAGTATCTGTTCCGAAAGGGCAATTTCGTTCAGATCCTGAAGTTCGTTTTCCCGCTCAGGTTTGACTTCTCGAAGTATAGCGTTAACATAGTCAAGGGATTCCCGCAGTTTGCCGGCCGCCAACGCCTCGTCTGCCAAGGTTTTATAGATACTTCCGAGAGCTTCGTCTGCTTCTCCAGAGTTTGAAAGCTTAAAAAAGCGGATCGCCAGATCCCAGTTCTCGCGCTGCTTGGCTATCAGTCCCAGTTCATAATAACTGGCGGAGCGGAGGAGTTCAGCCCGGGTGATCAGAGCCCCGTTCTTGCCGTTCCTGACGTAAGAGTCAATTTCTTGGATCGCCGAAGCATAGCGTTGGTTATCAAAATGGTCCTGAGCGCTGTTAAGTTTGTTTATCTCGCAGGAGGCCAGGAATGTCAGGGCAACAAGCACTAACCCAATGACTGCCAAATGATATCTAGATAATCTCATAAACCTCATCCTGCCTTGCTGCAGAAAAGAGCGGAACAGGCACCGCAGAAAGAGTGTCCCGCAGTTGCTGCGAGATACCATGGGTCAGCAGCACTCTGCGGAGGCCAAGATATTGAAGTTTGATGATCTGAGCCGCTTCCGGGTGCAGGGCGTCGACAATAGCCGTATGGCAATCCCGGACCAGTGACCGCACGCTGTCAGTGCTACCCAAATCAGAGGTGTAAACCAGATCTCCCGCTGGCGAACTGACGCGGAAAGAGTATGATAAAAACAGATGTGGCAGTCCATGGTCCTCCACAAATTCCCGATATCCCGCCAAATGGTCGTTGCGCTGGGCGCGTATCTCATCGTGGTATAGTTCAGCTTCTGCGCAATCAAAGACATTTAGGGAAAAGGAAAACCGTTTGGGAAAAGTGTAGGTCATTTGGAGCAACTCCATCATTTCGGCCGGGCGCTCAGGCAGGAACAATTGTAAGGGCTTTATTCTTTTTTGCAGATACAGCATCTGCAGTAGCATGAACAAACCGGACACATGGTCTGGATGGTAATGGCTAATAAACACCGCATCCAGAGCTTCTCCATCCAGGCCGTGCCTGATCAACTGAGCTGCGCAGCCTTCGCCGCAGTCAAAAATAAAGCGTTTCCCATTGCTTTCCACATAGAGACAGCTGGAGTTCAGACTGGGATCGGGCATACCGGAAGCAGTACCCAGCAGAATGAATCTCACTTTACGGTTTCCTTGGATTTTTTCTGCTGGTTGCTGGGCACCACGATCGGAACCCTGTCCAGCTTGCTGCCGAAAAACAGAAAGAACAGCGCGAACAGCGCCGTGGCCACGATAAGCAGGATGCGGTTGCCTGTGATGAAGATGATTATTGTCGTCAGTGCAATCAGGAGATTTATCGCATAGATGATGATCGCAGTCACCTTGATCGATCCCAGCGCTGTGTTTATGCGGTGCGTGGAATGGTCCTTGCCGCCCTGCATCACGTGTCTCCCGTCTCTCTTGCGCGTATAACTGACCAGCGAAATATCGAAGATGGCGTAACTAAGCAGAAGCACCGGCAAAAGATAAAAAGCATTGTCCGAATGGCGAATCACTGCGTGCCGCGCCATCAGGATGCCCATCGAGGAAAGAAAGTAACCGATGAACATTGAGCCTGCGTCACCCAGAAAGATCTTGGCGGGATTGAAGTTATAAGGTAAGAAACCAAAGGCGGAACCAGCAAAGCTCAATGATATGAGGCCTATGAAAGCCATCTCTGCCCCGTTGGATGTTGTGGTGCTGGTGAGGCTGAAAGCAAAGAACCCCAGACCGAGGATCCCCGCCATCCCGCTAATGATGCCGTCCATATTATCCAGAAAGTTCAGGGCGTTCATCAGGCCAACCATCCACAAAACCATGATCGGCAGAGAGATGTAGATCGTTCCGAACATGCTGTCCAGTTCGTTTAGCTGAAAATTGCTCAGGATGAAAATCAAGCTTACTGCCAGTTGCCCAAACATTTTAACCAGCGGGTGCATGCCCTTGCGGTCGTCAATCAAACCGATACTTACAATTAATACAGCGGCACTTAGATAACCCACCATCGCGGGATCGAACCCACGCCCGGGAGAAAGGGCAACGTCATAAAGGCATAGAATGAGAAAGCCGGTAAACAAGCTCAGGCCTCCCATCAAAGGAACGCTTTTCAGGTGCATCTTGCGCGCTTCTGGTTTATCTACGAAGTTCATGGCTGTCGCCAGTTTCATGATAAAAGGCGTCAAAGCGTAAACAAGCAGCCAGGACATTATGAACACGCTCACGTATTCCCATGTCCGATCATCCATCGCCGTTCTCCTCTATGTTGTATGCTATTGATATAATTCTGTTACTTCCTGTCAATCTAAATTGATGCTGCGGCATCGGTTCCACATATATACACACAAAGCGCTGCAATCAGAACAGGAAGACGCTCCGGTTTAATTGGACAAACCCCTCTCGGCACCGCGAATAAACTCAACGAATATCCGCTGCTCTGGAGTCAGGTCCGGCCATGCATCCGCCACAGCAAGCGCTTGAGATGTATTCAACCCTTCGCGGTAAAACAGGTTGTACACTTTCTTGATTGCTGCGACCGCTTCTGGGGAAAATCCCTTCCGCATCAAACCCACACTGTTGAGGCCGACTGTTTTATAGGGGTTACCCTGTCCCCTGGTGAAGGGAGCGATGTCTTTTTTCACCGCGGATGCTCCTCCCACGAATGCATGTGTGCCCAGATGCACAAATTGGTGAATTGCAGTGGAACCGCCCACCGACACATGGTCGCCAACAACCAAATGACCCGCCATCTGAACCGCGTTGGCGATCACGCAGTTCGATCCAATAAGGCAGTTGTGCGCCACATGTGCATAGGCCATAAGCAAGTTTCCGTCTCCGATGACGGTATCCTCGCCAGCGTGGTTGGATCTGTTGATCGTCACATACTCGCGTATCGTGTTGCAGTTGCCGATCTTCAGCCCCGTGGGTTCTCCGTTATACTTCAGGTCTTGCGGATCTGTACCAAGCACGGCGTGGGGAAAAAACCGGTTGCCGGTCCCGATATGGGTCTGCCCCATGATCACAACTCCGGCAAAGAGGATGTTACCCGCGCCCAACACAACTTCAGGCCCAATCTCGCACCATGGCCCGATCTCGCAATCTTCCCCGATAAAGGCTCCCTCGTGAATGATCGCGGTAGGATGAATCATGCTTCCTTCTTTTGCAGCATCGCCATAAAATCGCCTTCGGCAACTTTTTCCCCGTCCACAAAGGCTTCTCCGTGCATCTTGGAGAGGTTGCGCTTGAGTGACAGAACCTTCAGTTCATAGCGCAGCGTGTCGCCGGGCAGAACCGGTTTGCGGAACTTGACATTATCGATCGAAGCGAAATACGCCACATAATCGGAGGGATTTTCCAACTGGTTGAGAATGATGATTCCTCCGGTTTGCGCCATGCCTTCTATGATCAGCACGCCCGGCATAATGGGGTGTCCGGGAAAGTGCCCCTGGAAAAACGGTTCGTTGATCGTCACATTCTTGATGCCCGTAATTGATTCCCCCGGTTTGAGATCGATGATCTTGTCCACCAACAGGAACGGATAGCGATGCGGTATGATGCGCTGGATGGCGTTTGTATCGAACACCACTTCTTTGGCGTTTGATTTCTGATATTGCTTTTTCAGTTCCTGCTTGAGTTGGATCTTGCGCAGCTTCTTGACAAGCTCAACGTTCGTCTTGTGGCCGCTTCGCGCGGCAAGAATGTGCCCTTTGATCGGTAATCCGAGCAAGGCGATATCACCCAATAGGTCAACCACTTTGTGCCGCACGAATTCGTTAGGGTACCTAAGCGGATGGCTGTTGAGGATCCCTTCCTTGGAAACAGTGATCGGCTCATGATATCCGAATACATTCTGCAAATGCTTCAATTCGCTTTCACTTATATCAGGTTCGGCAATAACCAGCGCGTTTTCCAACGAACCGCCCTTGATCAACCCCATTTCCTTCAACTGAAGGATTTCCTTGATGAAGCAAAAAGTTCTGGCTCCAGCGAATTCCTTCTCGAAGTGCTTGATATTGGGCAGCCATGTATACTGGGTGCTTAAATAGGCATGCTTGTAATCGATCATAAACGTGATCTTAAGCTCGTTCGAGGGCACGATCACAATATCAACGTTCTCATCCGGCGAGGAATAGCTGATTGCCTCGTCAAACTCGAAGTACTCCCTTTCCGCATCCTGTTGCACCAGACCCGCTTGTTTGAGCAGGTTGAGGAACACGATGGGCGATCCGTCCGCCACAGGGGCTTCCGGTCCGTCTATCTCGATGCGGATGTTATCGATCGCCAGCCCTTTGATGGCGGAAAGTACATGCTCAATTGTCGCCACAGTGGCGTCTTTGATCCCGATCGTAGTGCCGCGGGAAATATCGACAACATGGTCAATGTCGGCTGGAATTTCCGGCTTGTCGGGCAAATCTACCCGTACGAACACAATGCCGTCGTCTTTCTTGGCCGGCTTGAAGCGTATGGTGGAGATTTCGCCGGAATGGAGGCCAATTCCGGTGTAGGATACCTCAGAGCGAATTGTATGTTTATAATCCGTCATAACTGAATTCAGTTCTCCGTGTTTTTCTTCATTAGCTGATAAAAGTGATACATCTCAGGCAGATGTTTCTGGCTGGCGATTATCCTTTTCAAGATGCTGATGTCCCTGGCCGGAGTTCCCCAAACTCTTGCGTCCGGAGCGACATCCGCCGTCACGCCTGCGCCTCCGCCCACCATGGCCCTTGTTCCAATGGTCAGGTGCCCTGCGGAACCCGCCTGCCCGCCAAGATAGACCAGGTCTTCAAGCACGGTGCTGCCAGCAAGTCCGACCTGGGCGCAAATAATACAATGCTTTCCGATGCGGCAATTGTGCCCTATCTGCACCATATTGTCGATCTTGGTTCCATCCCCCACTACCGTGGAGACTAGCGTTCCCCGGTCGATGCATGAGTTGGCGCCAATCTCAACATTGTCGCCCACCCGCACATTTCCGACCTGCGGGATCTTCTGCTGAGCACCGTCCATGAGCAAAAAGCCGAAACCGTCCGCTCCGATAACAACTCCGCTGTGGATGATAGCTGATGCACCGATCACACACTCGTGGTAAACCGTGACGCGCGGATAAAGCCGGGAGCCGCCACCAAGCGAGCTATCCTTTCCGAGGTAGCATTGCTCGCCAATCCAACAACCATCGCCGATCCAGCAATTGGCTTCAACTACGGTGAACGCCCCGATGCAGACATCCCTCCCGATCTGTGCGCTGGCATCCACCACCGCAGTGGGATGAATCCCCGCCTGGGGACGGACCGTATCTGATTCCAGCCACCACGACACAAGTCTGAGCGTGGCGAGGTAGGGATTCGGATGTATCAGCAGATTGCGCCCGGGAAGCTTGTCTGCCGTTTCCTGTGTGCAAACAACCAATCCGGCGATTGAGGCCTGGATCTCAGGCAAAAACTTCTCCCTTTCACAAAACACCACACTACCGGAAATCGCCTCTGCCGGATCGCAAACGTTGTCCAGCGCCAGATCGGCGGCACCATGATAGATGCCGCCGGTTACAGCCTGAATCTTATCTGCTTCCAGAACCAGCCGGAATTTCTTCATGGTTTGTCGGGCTTATACTCTTCAAAAAAGTCTTCGGGCTTGGTTTCCTTGCCGAAGTCGGGCTTGAGGATGTTTTCTTCGTTGGTGCCGTCATCGGTTGGCTTGACGGTGTCTTTGTTGAGTTCCAAGAGGATCTGGTCCGTGAGATCGATTGTCGGCATGGCGTAGAGAATGGTGCCGTAGCTGACGTCGAAGATCATAGTGTATTTCTCGTCCTCTGCGGTCTTGGTGATCAAGTTGTGTATCTTAAGCGTGAGGGGATCTATCAGTTCGCGGTAGCGTTGCTCCGCCTTGCCCCCGTCTCCGAAATACTCTTCCAGCAATCGCCCCGCTTCGGCTTTTTTCGCGTCGATCTTTGCCTGGGCTTCGCGTTTGGCTGCTTCCGTTTTAGTAAGCTTGTCTATCTCGTAGTTGCGTTCCATGAGCTTAATCTGCTCGTCAAGCTGCTTGATCTGATTGGTCCAGTTCTGCTTGTCGAGGCTGAACAGACGCGAGATCTCAGCTGCTTCGTTGCTTTCCAGCAGCAGCCTGTCCGTGTCCACGTATCCCAGTTTGACCTGTTGGGCATAGCCGGCGGCGATCATGCCCAGGCCCAGGATGAGTATCATTAATGTCTTTTTCATCAATTCTCCTGAAAAAAAGGTGTTATGATCCGCTTGCGTCTCCGAGCGGGAAGATGGGGTCCAAAACCTTTACGGCGCGGACATCATCCACCCTGCGCACTGGAGTTGTCAGCGGCGCTTCATGTAATAATTCCGGGTTTTCCCTGCATTCCTGCGCTATTTCCACCATTGCGGCGGCAAAGGCGTCCAGGGATTGCTTGCTTTCGGTTTCCGTCGGTTCGATCATCATTGCTTCCGGCACGATCAGCGGGAAATACACGGTTGGCGCGTGGAAGCCTTTGTCCAAAAGGCGTTTCGCGATATCAAGAGTGTTGACTCCATACTCCTTCTTTTGCCACAGCGAATCTGCCACAAACTCATGCATGCAGAATTCTGGATACTGGATGTGGTAATGCTCTTTCAGCAGCGCCATCAGATAGTTGGCGTTGAGAATAGCGTTTTCGGAAACCTTGCGCAGGCCTTCAGCGCCGAGCATCTTGATGTAGATGTATGCCCTCAGCATGATGGCAAAATTGCCGTAGAATGTATGAACTTTGCCGATTGATGTCGCTTCATGGCCGTAATCAAAGAAGTATCCCTCTTCGTTCTTGCCGATCAGCGGCACCGGCAGATAAGACGCGAGCTTCTCAACCACGCCCACAGGACCGCAGCCTGGCCCGCCGCCGCCGTGAGGGGTTGTGAAAGTTTTGTGCAGGTTAAAATGCATAACGTCGAATCCTATCTTGCCAGGCTGGACAATTCCCAGCAGCGCGTTCAGGTTTGCTCCGTCCATATAGATCAAGCCGTCAACTCCGTGGATGATCTCCGCGATCTCTTCGATCTGGTTCTCAAACAGGCCCAACGTGTTGGGATTAGTCAGCATGAATCCGGCTGTGCGCTCGTCCACGATGCTTTTCAGGTGTTCGAGGTCGCATCTGCCCTGTGCATTGGATTTGAGTTCCACCACTTCAAAACCCACCAGCGAGCAGGTGGCGGGATTCGTCCCGTGAGCGGAGTCCGGGATGATTATGCGGTTCTTGTGCGCGTTTCCCTTGGCTTTGTGATACGCGTCGATCACCTTGATGCCGGTAAACTCACCCTGCGCCCCTGCCACTGGTTGCAGCGTAACCTGATGCATTCCAGAAATCTCCGCCAGATCTCTCTGAAGTTCGTACAGGATCTCAAGCGAGCCCTGCAATGTGCTTTCAGGTTGATAGGGATGAATGTTGTTGAAGCATGAATGACGCACCAGCGCTTCATGGATCTTGGGATTGTACTTCATGGTGCAGGAGCCCAGCGGATAAAGCCCCTTCTCGATAAAGTGGTTTTTATGCGAAAGCTCGATGTAATGCCTCATCACATCCAGTTCGCTGACTTCAGGAAGTCGTGCCTGCCAGTCCCGAAGTTGTGCGGCGGGGATGATGCCTTCCAACGGGATGTCTATGTCGCGCTTGGGCAGCGTCGTTCCCTGCCGGCCCGCGGAACTCATCTCGAATATCGTCTTACTCATGGCTCAACTCCTTCATCGCGCCGACAAAGGAATCCAGGTCCTCTTTCGCCTTCTTTTCCGTCACCGCAACCAGAAGCTGGTTGGCAAGCCCAAATCGCTTCAGATCGACTCCTGGATAGATGCCGCGGTACATCATCTTCTCGATCACTGTCGCAGCGTCGATCGGAGTATTGAGCACAAACTCCTTGAAGAAGGGAGTTTGCGGATAAGCCAGTCCAAATCCGGTAAGCTTCGCCAGCTCATTTGCCAGATAATGAGCTTTCTGGGCGGATTGCGTGGCGACTTCGACCAAACCTTCCCTGCCCAGCAGGCTCAAATAAACCGTTGCTGCCAGAGTGCAGAGCGATTGATTGGAACAGATGTTTGAGGTCGCTTTTTCCCGCCGGATATGCTGTTCGCGGGCTTGCAGGGTGAGTGCGTAGGCTCGCTTGCCTTCCTTGTCCAGGGTGCCTCCCACAATGCGTCCCGGCATCGAGCGCGCCAGATCGATCTTGCTGGCAAAAAATCCGAACAGGGGCCCGCCCATATACATGCTGTTGCCAAGGGCCTGGCCTTCGCCGACGGCGATATCGGCATGGTATGACGCCGGGGGGGTGATGATCGCCAGCGAAATGGGATCCACTGCCGCGATAAACAGCGCTTTGGGGTTGCTGTGGATGATCGCGTCAAGCTCCTGCACCGGCTCCAGATTGCCGTAGAAGTTGGGATTCTGCACCACCACGCTGCCCACCGTTTCGTCCATCATCCCTATCAGGGCTTCCGTGTCCAAAACTCCGTCTTTGGCTGGGCAGGTGAGAAGTTCGACCCCGATGCCTTCAGTGTAAACCTTGATCACTTTGACGTATTCGGGATGCAGGGTGGCTGGCAGGATCGCTTTTGCCAGCTTGTTTTTGCGTACCGCCATCAGGATCGCTTCCGCGATTGCCGAGGCTCCGTCATACATCGAGGCATTGGCTATCTCCATGCCGGTAAGCTCGCAGATCATCGTCTGATACTCGTAGATGAACTGCAGCGTGCCCTGGCTGACTTCAGCCTGATAGGGCGTGTAGGCGGTATAGAACTCCGGGCGTGAAACGATCGCGTCCACCGCCGCAGGGATGAAATGGTCATACACTCCGGCTCCGAGAAAAGAAAGAGCGTTTTGCGAGCAAACGTTGCCGCAGGTCCGTTCATTGATCAGGCGGGTGATTTCCATCTCGGACAGCGGTTCCGCCAGATTCAGGGGCTTATCGAGTCGCAGATTCTTGGGAATGGCGGAAATCAGTTCCTCAATCGAGGACGCTCCGATCCGCTCGAGCATCTCGCGCCGCTCGGATTCCGTGTTTGATATGTAGGGCATCATAACTCCCAGCGCTTGGGCGCTTGCAGAAAATATATTTTTTTCAATTCTTTTGAAATGGCTGATTGTGTCAATTGATAAATTGAAGGCTCATTATCCCGAAGTTTCTGCCTGTGCCGGAATCCCGCAAAGCCGCTGTCCGGATCGATATTCTCCTGTTCTTCCGGTCTGTTTCAGTATGAAGCCCCGGAGTCTGCCGTAACCCGGAAAAAGGCTTTCCTGTCCGCGCTTGTGAACCCCGCGGCAATGATCTGTGCCCATGTGATTTCCGCGGTAGTCTCTGCGGACACCAGAAGCTGCTGATATGCTCCCTCGGGAGTATCGCAGATGAATACCCTGTAAATCCCTGCTCCCGACACAGCGTCCCAGCCAAGTTGGATATGGGTATCAAACATCGTGCCTATCACATTCTGCGGAATGTCCAGGTTGCTCTGTCCAGGCGTAAGCATGGCGCAGAGAATATCCCGCATCCCTCCGCTGCTCAGAGTGAAGGCACCGAAATTCGCAGTATAGCTGAAAGCCCCCGCCAAGTGGCAGTTGCCCGATACACCGCAGTCAACTCCGTAGCCAACGTCATAGCCGATGCCCCCTCCGCTCTCTGCCCAAAGCCAGTTGCCGGAGCTGTCCAATCTTGCCGCAAAGCAGTCCTCAGCGCCGCTGCTGGTCAGTGGAACAGACCCAAAGAGCACTGATCCGGTGAAGAAACCGCTCAGGTAGCAGTTGCCAGATAGGTCCGATGAAACGCAATAACCGTAGTCGTTGCCGCCGGCAGATCCGGCGCGGTTGGCCCAGAGCCAGGTTCCTGAGGGGTCAAGTTTGGCAACCACCGCGTCAAACATGCCCGCGCTGGTGAGAGATGTTCCGCCAAAACCGGCCGTGGAATTGAATGAGCCCGACAAATACGTGTTTCCTGCGCTATCCGTCGTGATACCATAACCATAGTCAGCGCCGGAACCTCCTCCGCCTAAAGCCCAGAGCCAGGTGCCTGAGGGAGAAAGCATCGCGGCGAAGATATCATCGGAACTTGAGGTGCTTGCCAGCGAGTAAGCTCCAAATGAGGCAGTATAAGAGAAACTCCCTGTCAGGTGGCAGTTGCCCGCAGCGTCGAGGGCAATGCCAAAACCCGCGTCATATCCGGTTCCGCCTGCTTTTTTTGCCCACACCCAGTTGCCCCAGGTATCCAGCTTGGCGGCAAAGATATCCTCTGAGCCCGAGCTAACCAGAGTGGTGGCTCCAAACGCAACGCTGCCGTTAAAATACCCGGTCACGTGGCTGTTGCCGTCCGAGTCGGTGGAGATTCCGTTTCCCAGGTCCGAGAGGTTGCTTCCTGCCTGCTTCGCCCACAGCCAGTCACCCGCGGGAGACAGCTTCGCGACATACATGTCAAACAGGCCTCCCCCGCTCAGGTTGAACGCCCCGAAGCTGGCAGAACTGTAGAAGCAGCCGGTGATATAGATGTTGCCGCTTGAATCAAGCGAGATGCCAAAGCCGTAGTCATGGCCGGTTCCGCCACCGCGGACAGCCCAGAGCCAGTTCCCCTGGGGATCAAGTTTGGCGACGAATACATCACGCTGCCCCGCATTTGTGAGTGATGTCGCTCCAAAGGACGCGGTTCCATAGTAGCATCCGGTAATGTAGCTGTTGCCGGCGCTGTCTGAGGTTATGGCCCTTGCCTCGTCATAGTAGTTTGTGCTTCCGCCGGCGTTCGCAGCCCACAGCCAGTCTGGTTGCCCCTGCGCAGAAAGCAGGCTCCCCGCGGCAAGCAGCCCAAAAATAATCAGCAACTTCTTCATAGCAATACTCCTTGGCGACAGTCACTGCTCGCCGAGGCTTCTGTCGGTTCGTGATCCTCCCCACAAAGACCTAGTCATTTTCGCCTTAGAGAAGAATGCTGTCAAGGTTTTTATCGTTGCCTGTGCGATATCGCTTGACAAGCGCAACCGTCCTGAATCGCAGTGTGTTGCGGATGTCCGGCAGCCTGAACTGCCAGTATGTTGCGGATTATCGGCAATCCCAAAGGTCATTTGTAACCTCATGTTTCCCAGCCCCCTCCTATTGTCATCTCTTAATCACTTCTTTATCACTAGTTAATCACTTCTTAATTGTTAAGGCTTGATTAAGAAGTGATAAAGAAGTGATTAAGAGATGCAAACGGGAGGGGAGTTGGAAAGTGAAGACAGTTTGTATAGATAAACCCTTTCTTTTTATAGCAATCGGAGAGCAAAATGTCAAGGCAAAAAAGAAACGGCGGATGAAGCATCCACCGTTTCGGGCTAAGAACTCAGACTATAGGTCAATCCACCATGGTGATGGCTTTCTTGGGGCACTTGCCCACGCAGACTTCGCAGCCGATGCATTTGTCCCTGTCGATTTTATGCACCTGCTTGAGTTCGCCGGAGATGGCTTCCACAGGGCAGTTTTTGGCACAGATAGTACAGCCGATGCAGAGTTCGTCGATGACCTCAGCTTTCTTGCGAGATCCGCAAAGCAGGTCCTCGATCGCCTTGGTGGGACAAACCGTGGCGCAGAGTCCGCAGTTGATACATTTATCATAATCGATGCGGGCGAGGTTGTTTTCGACCGTGATCGCCTGGACGGGGCACTTGCGCGAACAGATCCCGCAACCAATGCAGGGTCTGCCGGTTCCGCAGACTTCCCGGGATTGCGGTCCCTTGTCGAGCGAGGAACATTTGATATAAACGTTTCGGTTGACGGGCACCAGATCGATCAGTTTGCGCGGACAGGCTTTGACACATGCGCCGCAGCCGGTACATTTTTCCATGTCGATGTGGCGCACGTTGTTTTCGTCGACGGTGATCGCATCGAACTTACAGGAGCGGAAGCAGTCGTTGAAGCCGATGCAACCGAAGGAACAGGCATTGGGGCCTCCGGCGATGTTGACCGCGGATTTGCAACTTTCGATGCCTTGATAGGCATATTTCCATTTGGTACAGTTGGTTCCTCCGGAGGTGCAGTGTGTCACGGCGATCTTGCGAGTCACCGCGCCGGCTTCCTGTCCCATGATCCTGGCGATTTGGGCGGCGGCCGCTGCTCCACCGGGGGCGCATTGGTTGATCGCCACGCCGTCGTGCACGATCGAATCGGCATATCCGGCGCAGCCTGCCTTTCCGCAAGCACCGCAATTGGCACCCGGCAAGGCGGCGATGATCTGCTCCACGCGGGGATCGATCTTGACGGCAAAGACTTTGGCGGCAAAGGCGAGGATGAGACCGAAAACCAGTCCCATCGCTCCGAGGATGATCACGGGAACGAAGATCTGG
This sequence comes from uncultured Candidatus Cloacimonadota bacterium, assembly GCA_964550575.1. Taxonomy (GTDB): domain Bacteria; phylum Cloacimonadota; class Cloacimonadia; order Cloacimonadales; family Cloacimonadaceae; genus Syntrophosphaera. The sequence goes on along the minus strand of CAZKAA010000032.1, from coordinate 9,118 downwards.
GAGCCCATCGAAGCGGCGATCAGGGTCATTGAATATGCTGTCATCTCAACCTCCTTCAGATCTTGAGGCCCATGAAGCCGTAAAACGCCAGAGCCATGATGCCTGCGAGGATGAGTCCGCTGGCAAAGCCTTGCATGCTTTTGGGCATATCCACCAAGGCGAGGCGTTCGCGGATACCCGCCATCGCCAGCAGGACAAAAGTGAAGCCAACGCCGGAGAGGAAGCCGTTGAGGGTCGCCCACAGGAAGTTGTAGGTGCTTCCGTCAGGTAGGGGTGTGACGTTGAGGATGGCGACGCCAAGGACGGCGCAGTTGGTAGTTATCAGAGGCAGATAGACGCCCAGAGAGCGATATAGCGCGGGGGCGTTTTTCTGGATGACCATTTCCACAAACTGGACCAAGGCGGCGATGGTGAGGATGAAGGCGAGAGTGCGCAGATACTCAAGACCGTTGGCGACCAGCAGATACCTGTCTATGAGGAAAGTAATCGCCGAAGCCATGGTCATCACGAATATCACTGCCATGCCCATGCCGAAGGCAGAATCGAGTTTCTTGGACACGCCGAGATAGGGGCAGAGCCCCAAAAACTTGGCGAGCACGAAGTTCTGGATGAAGATGGCACCCATGGCCATCACGAAGAATTGACCGAGGAAGCCCATTATTTCTTCTCCTTCAGCATGTTGATCGTCGCCATGAGGAAACCGAGCGTGATGAAAGCTCCGGGGGCAAGAATCGCCATCAGCATGGGATCATAAGTTTTGGGAAATATTCTGAGGCCGTACCAGGTTCCGTTACCGAGAAGTTCCCGGATAGTCGCGACCACACTGAGGGCGAGGGTGAAGCCCAGCCCCATGCCGATGCCGTCAGCGAGCGAGTTGAGGACGTTGTTTTTGTTGGCGAACGCTTCGGCGCGGCCGAGGATGATGCAGTTGACCACGATCAAAGGGATGAACAGCCCCAGGGACTTATGCAGATCCGGGATATAGGCCGCCATGACCATATCCACGATGGACACGAAAGCGGCGATCACAACCACATAAACCGGGATGCGGATCTTGTCTGGAGTGATGTTTTTGATCAGGGAGATCATGATGTTTGAGCACACCAGGACGAAAGTCGCCGCGGCTCCCATACCGATCGCGTTGTTAACGGAAGTCGAGACTGCGAGGGTCGGACACATGCCAAGCACGATGACGAAGATCGGATTTTCTTTGATTATTCCCTTGGTAAGTTCCTGCATGAAGCTCATGAGTTCACCTCAGTCCCATTTTTAGCTGCACCCTTGACATTGTCACGCACTATCTGGATCGCTTCCTTGAGCGAATTTGTGATGGCGCGGGTGGTGATAGTCGCTCCGGTGAGCGATTTGACCTTGGTTCCGCCGTCTTTGTCCACCTTGAGGTCGTCCGTGCCCAGGGTGCGGAACTGGGCAGAGAAATCGGGGTCGGACACGCAGTTGGCTCCGAGCCCGGGCGTTTCGGCTTGCTCAATGACTTTAATGTTGATAATGCGGAACGTGGAGTCCACCGCGGCCATGGTTTTGACTGAACTGCTGTAGCCGTATTTGTCGGTGATAAAGACGTATCCGAGAATCCTGGTCGGGTCCTTGGGGTCTCTCGCGATATAATACTCCAGCTGCTTTCCCGGCTCTAGGGGGATTGCGACGGGATCGCCGAAAGAAGCTCCGGGAATCAGTTCCTCACGGGCTTTTTCCGCCTCAAGCCGCTTTTGTTCGGCGATGCGTGGAGCCGTGACGGAATTGATGTATGCCAGCAGGGCTGTGGCGACGATGCAGAAAGCGAGAAGAATGAGGCCTAGCTTGAGGTAGAATTTCATTTCTTTGCCCTCCCGAAAGGTTTTGGCATGGTCATTTTGTCGATCAGGGGCGTCATCACGTTCATAAACAGGATGGAGTAGGAAACCCCTTCGGGATATCCTCCCCAAAGGCGGATCACAACGGTCAGAACGCCGCAGCCGACAGCGTAGATTATCCTGCCGTTCTTGGTCAACGGGCTGGTGGTATAGTCCGTCGCCATGAAAAAGGCTCCGAGCATCAGACCGCCGGCGAAAAGATGGAAGAACGGCAGCGCGAGGGAAAATCCCGCGCCCTGGATCGGTCCGAAGAGAAAGCTGAGGACAAACACGGTGGCGAGATAGAAGAAGGGGATGCGCCATTCGTTGATGTTTTTCCAAAGCAGCCAGGCGGCACCGTGCAGGAGGGCAAAGGCGGAAACTTCGCCGATGCAGCCGCCGACATTGCCCCAGAACAGGGCTTTCAGCGTGCTGAGATCGATCAATCCATTGTAGGTCTTGTTCGCGAGGTCGAGGGCGGCTTCCCTGGTCGGGGCGAAAGTCGCCACAATGTTGCTGTCCCTCAGGGCGTGGGCGACATTCAACGGCGTGGCGCCGGAAACAAGGTCGTAAAGCGGCTTGGATTCCTTGGCGAGGTTGGCGGCGATGAGGTTGGTGTCAACTCCGCTCATGGCAACGCCTTTGGCGGTCTGAACCCAGCATTTGGTGCCGGTCATCAGCGCAGGCCAAGAAGCGAGCAGAAACGCTCTTCCCAGTAGAGCGGGGTTGACGGGGTTGTTGCCAAGTCCGCCGAAAACCTGCTTGCCTACCGCGATGGCAAAAACCGAACCCATGATAGGCAGCCACCACGGCGCGCCAGGAGAAATATTGAAAGTGAGCAGCACACCGGTCAGGACTGCGGAACCGTCGCTAACCGTTATGGGTATCTTGCGGAATTTCTGGATCGCCGCTTCGGTGAGCACGGCGGCAATCACGCCGATCATGGTCAGCGCCAGAGGCCAGAAACCCCAATTGATGACGGCGAAAACCTGTGCGGGAAGCAGGGCAAGAACCACGTTCCACATCACGTTGGGGATGTTTGTCCGGTCGTGAAGATGGGGCGCGGGGGAAACAATAAGTTTATCTTTCATGTCCGCTCTCCTCTATTTCTTGGCTCGCAGTAGTTCTGCTTGGCGTATCTTGCCGGTATCGATCCACTGCACCAGGCGGATGTGCGCGGGGCAGGCATAGGCGCAGCTTCCGCATTTCATGCAGTCTTCCAGTCCGGACTTCACGGCAAGGTCCAGATCCCCGGCTTTGACCGCCTGGACGATCAGGCTGGGCAGCAGGTTCATCGGACAAACGTCCACACAGCGGGCGCAGCGAAGGCAGTTTCTCTCCTCGATGCCATGGGCTTCTTTTTCGTTAAGAAGCACAAGTCCGGAACTTCCTTTCGCCATGGGAGCAAGGAGATCAGGCAAAGCGAAGCCCATCATCGGGCCGCCGGAAATGATCTTGCCGACCGGAGCAGTAGTTCCGCCGCAATATTCAACCAGTTCGGAAAAAGGAACGCCGATCCGGGCGCGAAGGTTTTTGGGTTTTTTGACCACGCTTCCCGTCACGGAGATAATCCTCTCCACAAGGGGTTTTTTATAGCGCACGGCCTCATAGATCGCAAAGGCGGTGCCGACGTTTTGGACCACCACTCCAACTGCCATGGGCAATCCCCCGGCAGGGACCCTGCGTCGCGTGACTGCGTAAATGAGCTGCTTTTCCGCGCCTTGGGGGTATTGAAGCTTGAGAGGAACGACGCTTAGGGAGCTTTCGGAAGCAGTAAGTTTTTGCATCAGGGAGATGGCGTCTGGCTTGTTCGCTTCGATGCCCACGATTCCCTGCTTGGCGTTCAGGACCTTCATCAGGATTTTCAGCCCGGAGATGATGTCCTCCGCTTTTTCCAGCATCAGGCGATAATCCGAGGTCAGATAGGGTTCGCATTCCACGCCGTTGAGGATGACGGTGTCGATCGGTTTGTCCGCGGGCGGGGAAAGCTTGACAAAAGTGGGAAATCCCGCGCCTCCCATGCCGCAGATGCCTGCTTCGCCGATGCGGTTCTTCATCTCGTCGGTTGAGAGATTCATAAACTCTTTTTCATCCGCGAGTTCAACCCAGTTGTCCGCTCCGTCGCCGGTTATCTCGATAGCGAGGGATCTGGCTCCGGCGGGATGGGGATAGCTCTCGATTTTCGTGACCTTGCCACTGATGCTCGCATGCTGAGGAATCGAAACGAAACCTCCGGCATCGGCGATCTTCTGACCCGCCAGCACCTCGTCACCCACTTTCACTATAGGCGCGGAGGGCGCACCGATATGCTGGGAAAGGGGAATCACAACCCGTGTTGGCAGGGGGAAGTTCTCGATCGGGACAGAGGCGGAAAAATGCTTGTGGTCATGGGGGTGCACTCCCCCCGGAAAGGTTTTTAACCGCATTTACGCTCCCATTAACTCAAATGTAATTGGTTATTTTCGTCCAAGAATTGAGAACTTAGTATTTAGGCAAGGTTTTTTTTCGCCTGATGCCTGAGTGTTCAGCTAATAGCAGGGTAAGTGGATTCTGCCCAGTAATCACTTGATATCCGAATAACTTTGCTGGGACGACTTCGTTCATAACCTTGAACATATTCATGTGAATGCAACTAAATAATTTATAAAGTCTCAGCCAAAACTGCAACTGGGCTTCTCAGCTCTCAGTGGATGTAAATGTTTAAAGGCTTGTGAGATAGGTGGGACTGGTTTTCGCCTGTGACACAGTGGGAAGGGACATTATGGACCTTTCGCTATCCCGGAAAGAAATCGTTTGATTCTATCCCGGCAGTTTGGAGTCAAAAGAAAAACCTTGACAATAAAAGTGTCTGATATAAAGATCAAAATCATGGGATGAGCCAGAAGAATTGCCGCTTGCAGGAAGCAAGTGGTGAAAGAGGGGATTGGAGAATTTCATCTTCCCTGCAGATTTGGTTTTGGGGACAAGCTACAATGAATAGCCCTGTTAATTACCCGGAAATCCCATTGAACCTGTTTTTTCCGGAAATACCTTAATGGTGGCAGAGATGAGAAAGACGATTTTTGCGATAGTCTTGACAGCGTGCCTTTTAATGGCATTCTTCGCCACTGGCGCAGCGCAGCGTGTTTTCAAACGGCAGGCTCTTGATGATAACTATCAAACAACACAGGATCCCATTATTTATGATCAAAGCCCACAGGCTGTCGACGTCATTTCTCCCTGCATTGAAGCCGGTTTTGGGGAACAAGATTCCGACAGAGCAACTCCGGATATAGCCGACAAAAGGCCTGTCGCGCAAGAATATTGGGAGTACAAATTCACAACTCAGGCTGACAGGGAGAAATGGTACTGGGTGAGTTACCCTGTGCTGAACTCTGTGACCAACAATGCCCTAAAAGCGAGTGAGTTTTTCGAGGATTTGCTTGAAGTACATCAAGTGCAGGAAAACGGTGAGTGGCATGACACTCCCACCTATCTGGAAGAGATCGACTGGATGGTTCAAAGTGGTCTTCAATATATTAACTGGGACATAAACACTGACGATTGGACAGATAACTATAATTCTCATATTGTCTCCAGTCCTCAAGGCTACAAGGTCATGATGCTTTCACGAACTCCATCGATCGTAACACTCCGAGAATCCGGCTTGCGGACATCATCGGAAACCCAATTCCCGATCTATGGCGGACAAGTTGAGAACTGGCTGGGCTATTTCAGGGAGGATTCCGCCTGGCCGCATGATGTCTTCGCCTCGATCTGGGATGACATATGCATGATAAAGACCAAGAACTGGTGCCTGGTTCGGTCAAATCCTGTCGGGGATTATTGGGGCATGCACGGGAAAATGACTTCGTTGAAAGATGGCGATATGGTGATCGTCACAACGCTCAACGACCATACCTTCCAGTGGAACAACGCGGACGCCACCCCTCCTGAGACCAAGGCCTTGCCGGAGTACTTCGTCTTTGACGAGAAACAGGATTATGTGCCTGTGTATTTGAGCATCCCGGACAGCCTAATGACCGGCCTGAAGGAAATCGGCTTGTATCTGGACGGAGTATGCAAAGGAGCGGTCGTGATCGAGGACAATCTGGAGCAGATCTGCGCCTATCTGGATATCGGCGAACAACTGACTGACGGCGTGGTGGAATTCGTCTTCTATTACAATGACGGCAAGAGCCAGCAGCAGGAAATGAAAACAGTACGACTGGATCCCAGCCGGATTTGCGCGCGATTCGTGAACGGCAACAAACGGTATCCTTATTTTGATATCAATATCACAGCCCGGGATATGGATAATATGGTTCCTCCAGAGCTTACCTTGGGCCAGAACTACCCCAATCCCTTCAATCCGAGCACGACGATCTCCTATCAGTTGCCGGCATCCGGTCCAGTGCGCCTTGACATCTACAACGTCAGGGGCCAGTTGGTCAGGACTTTGATCGACGCCGAACAGGAAGCCGGATACCACAGCGTGGTTTGGAACGGCACGGACAACGCGGGCCAGAGCGTGGCCAGCGGCATCTATTTCTACCGTTTGAGCAGTCCCGCCCAGACACTGGGCAAGAGAATGCTCCTGATGAAATGACTTAGTAACCGGGGGAGGGCAAAAGCCCTCCCCTCTATCTGAGAGGTAACCTAATGCGCTTGAATGCTTTTCTGATCCTGGCCCTGATACTGCCGGGCCTGGTGTTTTCCGTGACCCATACCGTGAAGCTGGACGGCAGCGGGGATTTTACCGCCATTCAAGCCGCGTTGGACGCCTCAATCGAGGGAGATTCCGTGTTGGTTTATCCGGGACGTTACTATGAGAATGTGGCAATCCAAACAAACGGCATAAGTCTGATAAGTTTGGAAGCAACCACCGGGAATCCCTCCTATATTGATTCCACTATTGTGGACGGCAATAGCGTATCATCAGTAATCGCGGTAGGACAAAATCGCCAAAATGTCTTTGTAAGAGGGTTCAGACTAACAAATGCGCTAGGCAACGGGATTAACTTTGGGCCCTCATCTCAAGCATCACTTACCAATTGCCATATTACAGGTAATACAGCGTCCAACGGCGGTGGAATTGGAATAGCCAGTGCAAATGTAACGTTATCTGGTGTGTCAGTATTTGATAACTATGCTTTACATATGGGAGGTGGGATTTACGCTTCCGCGGCTACAGGCTATGTAAATAATATCACATTCGATCCAGTGAATCGCTGTTCAATTTATAACAATCGCTCTGGCGCTGGACAGGATATTTATATGCAACACGCCACATGCGACCTTAATATATACTTAGAGACCTTTTCGGTGACGGTTCCCACGACATACTATGCCATCTATAAGCCTGAGGGCCTGGCGGATTACCAGATGCACTTCGACATCCTGAACGCGCACCACCAGGAGATAGACAGCGACCTCTACGTGTCCCCCGATGGCGATGACGCCAACGACGGCCTGAGCCCCGCCTCTCCGTTGAGAACGATACATGAAGGCATCTACCGCATTGCCCCAGACAGCCTGAGCCAGAATACGGTGCATCTCCTGCCGGGCACCTATTCCCGGACCGCCAACTCCCAAGTCTTCCCCATCGCGCTGAAAAGCTGGGTGATGGTGCAGGGCAGCGGAATGGACAATACCAATGTGGTAGGAGAGCTGCACCCATTGATCACAGGAGGAACTAATCCACACAATGATGTGTTTTGGTGTAATTACCAGAATGTAGCATCTTTGTCCAATATGGCCATATCAACACAGAATTCGAGTAATGACACAGCATTGTATGGGAATAGCTTTGGGAGTATGAATTTATCGCAAATACACATTTTCAATGTGAATCCAGTTGATCTATCTGCAATATGGCTATATTTGAGCAGTGATTATGAGAGCGTGTGGGACAATGTCACAATAGAAAACATCGTTACCCCGGATATGGGCCTGGTAGATATTGGCGGCAGTATGTCTGGCAGTATTTCCAACTGTAAGTTCAGTAACGCAATTTCCACATATACTTCAGCCTCAGTCTGGGCCTATCCCCTGGTTTCTTTCAGGGGAGACAGGAATCTCACTTTCGAAAACTGCGAGTTCAGCAACTTGACCATGTCTGACGATAATTCCAATGCCATCCAGTTTGTTGCCGTCCAATTCCCCCAGCAGCACAACAACTTTTCCTTTAACAACTGCCTGTTCAGCAACATATCGTCTCAGGGCGGAATAGTAGTGTGCGTATCATCCAACTACCCGAATATGGATTTCACCAATTGCACCTTTGCCGGGAATGAAAGCGATACCTTTACCTTGACAACAAATGGCAACGTCGATATCATCAATTCCATCTTTGATAATGATACGCCCTACCAGATCAGGATTAATCCCATGGAAGTATCGATGGAGACGACGACGCTCAACATAGACTATTCCTGCATCAAGGACGGCATGGCGGGCATCCAGCAGGCTCCGGGGAACACGATCAACTTCCTGCCCACCAGCATGAGCAGCGATCCCCTCTTCGCCGGGGGTCCGGATATACACGATCCCCTCTACTACAGCCTCTCTGCCTTGTCACCATGCATCAATAGCGGCACACCTGATACACTGGGTTTGAACCTTTTGCCTTATGATCTGGCGGGGAACCAGAGAGTCTGGGATGGACGTATAGATATGGGAGCTTTTGAGTTTGGAGCTCCACCTGTGGCTAATGATGATCCCACAGCTCCGGGTACTCCTGCACTCAGTCTTACAGCTTATCCTAATCCCTTTAGCGTTTTTACCAATATTCGAGTGAGCTCTCTAAGCAGTCGAGGTGCTGGCACAGAGAGAGTTAGGAGTGCTGGTATCACTATATATAACATCAAGGGACAGAGAGTGAAAAGCATAATGATAGACCCGGAAAAGACGGGAGAGCAATTCACATTCTGGGATGGTAGAGATGAGGATAATGCCAGATGCTCATCTGGAATTTACTTAGTTAATCTGATTGTAAACGGTAGAAACGTTAGCACTAGGAAGGTAACATTCATAAGATAGGGGGGGGCTTTGATTACAGATATCGGAAATGGCAATAACGCCTTGGAGGATGATATCAGGTGGGGGTGAACTGATCAAGCCGAGTGTGGGATCTCAACTATTTTTTCAAATCGTATCACCTTTTTTTCAAATCGCATGTTTTTACATCTCCCAGTATCACCATTTTTTCAAATGGAGTATCACGCTTTTTTCAAATGATCTAAGCACATCTACAACATAAGATTTTCGGTTTTTTTTGAATGGCAAGC
>CAZKAA010000031.1:0-23785 GCA_964550575.1 uncultured Candidatus Cloacimonadota bacterium | reverse complement strand
GAGCAACTGACTCTTAATCAGTGGGTCCGGGGTTCGAATCCCCGGAGATGTACCACCTTTTTTGTATACGCGGTAATTTGCCCTTTGCTCCGCGCAAAAATGTGCTAAAGTGCGGTGTTTTCATATCCGGCTTTAGCGGCCGGATTTTTTTTCTCCGGAGAGGGCGATTCCGCGCACGGCACGGATATTTGAGATTAAGGAGATAAAATGACAGCACTACACGACAACAGCGGCTGCGACAAGAACGAATACGTATTCACCTCGGAGTCGGTATCGGAAGGGCATCCGGACAAGGTCTGCGATCAGATCTCGGACGCTATTCTGGACGCCTATCTGGGCGGCAACCCCCAATCGCGGGTGGCTTGCGAGACCCTTGCCACCACAGACACGGTGGTCCTGGCGGGCGAGATCAACGCCCCCGGCTGCGCTGATATCGAGATCGAACCCCTCGTGCGCAGGGTGATCAGGGACATCGGCTACACAAGCAAGGGGCAGGGCTTTGACGAAAACTGCATGATCCACAACCATTTGCACGCGCAAACGCAGGAACTGACAGACAACGCCAACCGCGACGGGGCAGGCGATCAGGGCCTGATGTTCGGCTACGCCTGCAACCAGACCAAGCATCTGATGCCGGTGCCGATTGCCATGGCGCAGATGCTGATGCTGAATCTTGCCAAAGCCAGAAAGAGCGGCAGCATCGCCAATCTGCTTCCGGATTCCAAAAGCCAGGTCAGCTTCCGCTATTGCGGGCGCAGGCCGGTTTCCCTGCACACGGTCGTGATCTCTACGAACCACCTGCATTTGTCCCAAGCGGATTATGAGGCGATGAAAGAGCAGATCCGCGAGCAGATCGTCCTGCCGACGGTGGATGAGATGGAAAATGATGCCAGCAGCACCTTCAGCGCCGATAGTTACAAGATCATGATCAATCCCGGGGGGATGTGGGAGCAGGGTGGACCTGCCGGCGACACGGGACTCACCGGCCGCAAGATAATAGTGGATACCTATGGCGGCTGGGCTCAGCACGGCGGAGGAGCGTTCTCCGGCAAAGACGCGACCAAGGTTGACCGCAGCGCGGCTTATATGTCCCGCCACCTCGCCAAGAGCGTGGTTTCCTCCGGCCTGGCAGCGGAATGCCTGATCCAGATGGGATTCGTGATCGGCGATCATAAACCGGTATCGTTCATGGTGGATACCTTCGGCAGCGGCAGCATGCCGGACAAAGAGATCGAAAGGCTGCTGAAAAGCAGTTTTGACTTGACAGTAAAGGGAATCATAGATTATCTTGAACTTCGTCGACCGATCTTCCGGGTCACCTCCGCATATGGGCATTTTGGCAGGGACGATGCTGAATTCACCTGGGAGCAGGTCAAAAACCTAAAATAGGCAGGTAAGATGGATTTATACCCGCGGCTGAAGACGGCGGAAGGGCTGTTTCTGATCGCCGGTCCCTGCGTGGTGGAAGAACGCACCGTGATGCAGCAGATTGCTTCCATTTTGTCCGAAATCCGAGACGAACTGGGAATCCCCGTGGTGTTCAAAGCCTCATACAAAAAAGCGAACCGCAGTTCGGCTGATTCCTATAGCGGACCAGGGCTGGAAGACGGATTGAAGGCTTTGGCGGAGATACGCCATGAGTTCAACCTACCGCTTCTCACCGACGTGCATGAACGCGCCGAAGTTTCAGCCGCAGCGGAAGTTTGCGACATTCTGCAAATCCCGGCCTTCCTCAGCCGGCAGACGGAATTGATCACGGCCGCGGCAGCCACTGGACGTATCGTCAATATCAAGAAAGGGCAGTTCATGGCTCCCGAAGATATGCGCCTGGCGGCGGCAAAGGCGGGAAGCAACGCGCTGATCTTGCTTACTGAACGGGGAAGCAGCTTCGGCTATCACAACCTGGTGGTGGATTTCCGCGGATTCCAGATCATGGCAGATTTCGGTTATCCGGTCGTCTATGACGTGACCCACTCTCTTCAGCTCCCCAGCCAGGGAAAAAGTTCCGGCGGTCAACCGGAATTCGTTCCTATGATGGCGCGCGCCGCAATGGCGACCGGAAAGGTGCGGGGCTTGTTTGTCGAGACACATCCCGAGCCTGCCTCCGCCAATAGCGACGCTGCCAGCATGCTGCGATTGGACCGGTTGAAACCCCTGGTCGCCGAATGCCTGGAAATCTCGAAACTGACGCAAGGAAAACAATGAGCTACAAAAAGATACTGAAACCTCACAAGCCCGTATTGAGATGGGATAAAATCGATCTGCTGGTCTTCGACTGCGACGGAGTTTTAACTGACGGCAGGATCATATATGACGAAAACGGCGCAGAAGCCAAAAATTTCGACGCTCACGACGGCATGGGCTTTTTGCTGCTGCGGCAAACGAACATCCGCACCGCGGTGATCACGGGCAGGAAATCGGACCTGCTGCAACGCCGCTGCAACGACCTTAAGATAGATTTTGTGTTTCAAGGAGTGGCGAACAAGCTGGAATGCCTTAAAAACCTGCTCTCTGAAACGGAATCCGACCTTAGCCGCGTTCTCTACATGGGCGACGACTGGAACGACATCCCTGTGATGTTCGCCGCGGCGTATTCTGTCTGCCCGGCAGACGCGATGGACAGCATCAGGGAACTCGCCGACCACGTCACCACACGCCCAGGCGGACGGGGAGCAGTGCGGGAATGCATCGAACTGGTGCTGAGCAAAAAGGGCCTTCTCGATCAGGCGATCAGTGATTATCTTGGAAAAATCAGTTAAACTCGCCGCCTGGGGAATGCTCATCCTGCTTGCCGCCTGCGGCAAGAGCAATCTCGACTTGCCCACTGAGACGATGAATCGCTCCCTTCCCGACGAAACCAGCACCAATGTCACGATCACGGAATTCAACGAGGGCAAGATCGGCTATATCCTCAAAGCGGATAGGATAGACCGCTATTATGACCGCCGGATGCTGTATGCCTATAAGGTTGAGCTCAAAGCCTTCGACCAGAAGAAGGGCAGCGTCTCGGTGATGAAAGCCGACAGCACGATCGTGGATGACGCACGCAACGTGATATTCGCCAACGGCAGAGTCAGCCTGACCTCCGCCGAAGGAAGCGTTGCGACGGACAGAATGGTTTGGGACAGAAACCAGGATACGATCGTGGCTCCCGGCAGGGTAGTTTTGACCCAGCACGGTAACGTGTTGCGGGGAACCAATCTGCATACCAATCTAAACATCTACCCCACGGAAATGGACAGCGTCTCCGCGGAAGGATACTTTGCCGAAGAATATCTTGATTGGTAGCCTGCTGCTGTTGCTGGCGGCAAGTCTGGGAGGGCAGTCCTCCCGGGAGAAATTGCGTCTGATCCACTCCGACAAGCTTTCCCTGGTCAAGGCGCAGGACGAGCAGGTGATGCAACTCACTGGCAAAGTGCATTTCTGGTATGGCCCCACGGAATTTATAAGCGACCGCGCGCTTATCTTTGACACCCAAAAAATCGCCCGTCTGGACGGAAACGTGAAGGTGAGCAACGATTCTCTCAGCATAACGGCGGACAGCCTGGTGTTTTACCGCCTGACGGATGAACTAAAAGCCGGCGGAGGAGTCGAGATCTCGGAATTCAACTCAGAGGGCACCAAGCGTTGGTTCCGCTCCGAAAACGCTGTCTATAACCGCAAGGACGACAACGTGACGGTCTGGCGGGAGGTTTCTTCCTACGACAAGGAGGAGAACGCCTCCCTGACCTGTGGCTACGCTTTTTGGGACAGGAAAAACGGCTACTCCTACCTGATCGAAAACCCGGTGCTGGAAACCGCCCGGGAGGACACGCTACTGGTTAGCGCAGACAAGATCGAATACTTCTCAGAAGAGAAGAAGGTGGTTGCCACTTTCAACGTCCTAGCGAGAACCCAGGACTATCAGGCGACGAGCGATTTCCTTCTGTACTGGCTGGATGAGGAGAAAGCGGTGTTTACCGGAGAACCTGCCTTCAGTTCGGAATTTGCGGAAGCCTCCGCCAGAGAGTTCTATCTCTTTTTGGACGAGCGGAAGCTATCACGTGCGGAACTGGTTGATTCCTGCCTGGTCGTGTTTGGAGAACAGCCTCGCGCCGATGATGCAAACTGGGTGCGGGCAGATTTCATCAAGCTGGAGTTCCGTGACGAAACGATAGACCGCTTTCAGGCGGAAAACGCGGTCAGCTATCATTATACGCAAGATGAGACGGAAGAGAGGGATTTCTTCATCAACCACGCCAAAGGAGACTATCTGGAAGCCAGTTTCAAGGCAGACAGCAAGTTGGACAAAATGAAAATGCTTAAGGGGATCAAAGGTGTCTACCGCTTTCATAACAAATCTTGACAACCCCGGTCGGATGAAGTAGTTTAAATATATGGCAAACCGAAAAATTCGCACCGATAATCTGGTGAAAATATATGGCAGAAGGACCGTCGTTAAAGATCTGAGCCTGGAGATCAACCAAGGCGAGGTCGTGGGCATCCTGGGTCCCAACGGAGCTGGAAAGACAACCACCTTCTACATGGTGCTGGGCCTGGCAAAGCCGAATCGCGGCAAGGTGCTGCTGGACGATCGGGACATCACGCGCTATCCGATGTACAAGCGCGCCAGGCTGGGTTTGGGATACTTGGCGCAGGCGCCTTCCATCTTCGCCAAACTGAGCGTTAGGGACAACATCCTGGCTATCCTGCAAACCCTGCGGCTAAGCCGGGCAGAGCAAAAGATTCGCCTTGAGCAGGCTTTGGAAGAACTCAACCTGGCTCCCCTTGCCAGACAAAAAGCCTACACGCTTTCCGGAGGTGAACGCCGCAAGCTGGAAATCACCCGTGCCCTGGTGACAAATCCGACCTTTATCTTTATGGACGAACCCTTCGCAGGAGTGGATCCCATCGCTGTGGCTGACATTCAGGACATTATCGCCAAGCTCAGGGATAAAAACATCGGTGTGATGCTGACCGACCACAATGTAATTGAGACTTTGAAAATCGTCAACCGCGCGTATATTATCTTTGAAGGAAAGATAATCGTTTCAGGTTCTTCACTGGAGCTGATAAATGACGAGAAAGCAAAGCAAGTCTATCTGGGAGAAAGATTTTTAGCAAATCCGTTTGAGCATATCTGATGAGCACGATCAACCAATCCCTTTCCCTCCGGCAAAAACAGGAACTGGCTCTCAAGCCCAAGATGCTGCAGTCGCTGAAGATGCTGGCTCTGCCAGTCTTGGAGTTGGAGCAGTATATCAAGCAGGAGTTGGAGAACAATCCGCTGCTTGAACTGAGGGAAGAGAAAGACGAAGAGGACCTGGAAGAGCCGGCTTTCAACAATGAACAGCAGGAAAGCAAGAGCCAGCTCGACGATCCGGAGAGCGAGGGAGAGAATCTGCAAACGCTCTCGGAAGCGCGGGAACTGACCGAGATCCTTGACCAGTGGAACGATTATCATCAAAGCTCCGAAGCCTCATACGCCGATCCCGATTCAGACTCCGGCGAAGCGATGATCCGCTTCGAGGAAAATGGGCGCGACAAGTTTTTGCAACAGCTTTACCCTCTTTCCCTGCCTGAGAACGAAGTCGATTTTGCGGGTGAACTGCTTGACAGTTGCGATATTTATGGATTTCTCCCCAGCAACTTCGACCTGGCCAAAGCCGCTGCGCAATATGGCATCCCGGCTTCGCGCGCGGATGAGTTACACCAGATCATCCTCCATCTCACCCCGCAGGGCATCACAGCTCGGAATATCGGCGAGTGCTTGGTTGCCCAACTGACCGAGACCCAACTACAAAACCGGGTGCTGGTGGGGCTTTGCACCGACCAGTTTGAGAATCTAATCCACCGCAGATACCAGAAGATTGCTTCCCACTACGGAATCTCCGAAGCATACGTACACACCATCAAGGACCAGGTGGCGAAGCTTGATCCCAAGCCGGGATTGCGCATCCTGTCCCCCAACGCCGCCTATGTCTTTCCTGACATCACAATCAAGCTCATCGACGGGCGCTTCGAGGTCATCATCAACGATCATATCACACCCAATATCATCATCAGCCCCCGCTACCGGAAGATGATCAACCGCGGGGCTTTCGACAAGGAAACGCTGCAGTTCGTGCGGGATCGGATCAACAGCGCGAAGTTCCTGATCAAAAGCATCTATATGCGCACCCGCACTTTGGAAAGGGTGGCCCAATCCATCATCAAACACCAGCAGGAGTTCTTTTTCAGCGGATCCGGCGTCATGCAACCTTTAACCTATGCCGTGATCGCCCAAGACCTCTCCGTAAGCGAATCCACGATCTCCCGCGTGGTTAAAAACAAGTATGCCGATACTCCCTACGGCATATTTGCCCTCAAAGATTTTTTCAGCAGCACCGCCGGGCGGGACGACAATTATGAAACGATATCCCGGCAGCGCGTCAAATCCCACCTGGTCAGCATGATAGAGCAGGAAGACAAGCAGCACCCTCTCAGCGACCAGGACCTGGTCGAGCGGCTCAAAGCGGGAGGATTGAACATTTCCCGGCGCATCGTGGCGAAATACAGATTCGAACTCGGTCTGCTGAACAGCCGTCTGCGCAGACATTAAAGGAGGCTAATTGCCCGCATATAAAGTGGTTATCATAGGCGGAGGCCCGGGAGGCTATGAAACGGCCATCCGGCTGAACCAATATGGCATAGATTGCGCGGTGATCGAGTACCAGCGCTTGGGTGGAATCTGCCTGAACTGGGGATGCATCCCGACCAAAGCGCTGGTTAAAAGCGCCGAACTGGCCGGCGAACTCGCGGAAGCGGAAAGATACGGACTTCCCGCGCTGGACTTCAAGGTTGATTACGCAAGCGTGTTCTCCCGCAAAAACGCAGTGGTTGAGCAGTTGGTCGGCGGCATCGAGTATCTCTTTCGCAAGAGGCAAATCCCTGTGCTGAAGGAAAAAGCTCTGTCTGTCAGAAAAAATGAATCCGGATACTTGGTAAAAACCGATGCTGGCAGCGAGATAACCGCTGAGTTCATCATCATCGCCACCGGCTCGCTCCCCAAAACACTGCCCGGCATGGAGATCGATGAGCGGGATATCCTCAGTTCCACGGGGATGCTCCAGCTTGAGAAACTGCCAGCCAGCCTTGCCGTCGTGGGCGGAGGCGTGATCGGATGCGAGTTTGCCTCGATCATGAACACCTTCGGGGTGCAGACGCATATCATCGAGTTTTTACCGCGTCTCATCGCCCAGGAAGAGGAGGAGATCTCCAAACGACTGGCCATGGCGATGAAAAAAACCGGAATCAAGATCAGCACCGGCGTCGGGGTTCAAAGCGCGCATAGCGTGCCCGAAGGGTTGGAACTTTCTTTAACGGACGGATCATCGGTCACTGTGGAAAAAGTTCTGCTCAGTGTAGGCCGTGAGCCCCAAAACAACCTCGAATGGCTGGGTTTGGACCTCGAGACAGAGCGCGGGGCGATTAGCATCGACAGCCTAATGCGCACCAATTTGCCAGGAATTTACGCCATCGGCGACGTCACCGCCAAGCTGGCTTTGGCCCACACCGCGAGCAAACAGGGCCTGATCGTCGCGGACCACATCAGAGGTTTGCTGGGAGCCGGCGAAGCGAACTCCCCGGACCTTGACTATGCGAACATACCCCGCTGCACTTTCACGCATCCCGAGGTTGCCTCCGTAGGCCTGACCGAAGCAGAGGCAAAAGATAGATACGGCGAAGTGAAAACCGGAAAGTTCCCCTTCACCGCCAGCGGCAAAGCCATGGCCATGGGCGATACTTTCGGCTTTGTGAAGACGATCGCCAGAGCCGACAACGACCTTCTGGTCGGCATGCATATCATTGGCCCCAACGCCGCGGAACTGATCGCCCAGGGTGCTATCCTGATCGCCTCCGGAGCCAGATCGACAGCCGCGGAGGATATTGTTTTTGCCCATCCCACCCTTTCCGAAGCGATCAAGGAATCGCTGGAAGACCTTAACAATCTTTCCATCCACAAAATTTAAAGGAGGAATCACACATGCAGATCACGATTACAGCCCGCCATTTCGAACTTACGAAAGCGATCCGGGACTACGTGGAAACTTCTTGCCTCAAAGTCAAAAAGTACTTTGACCACATCATCAACATCCACGTTACCTTGGCCCTGGAAAACAGCCGCAATATCTGCGAGATCGCGCTGCACGCTTCTAAGTTCAACCTGCAGAGCCAGGCTGAGGAGATGGATATGTACCTCTCCATCGACACCGCCCTGGACAAGATGGAAGCCCAGATCAAGAAGCTGAAAGAACGTGTGACCGACCACCAAAAGAAAGCGCTAAAGGAGCAGTTCAGCGAGTTTTCCCGAGAATCGGACATACTCGTAACCCCTGAAACCCGCGGCCGCAAAACCATCAAAACCAAACGCGTGGTGCCTGAGATCTTCTCTGTCCAGGAAGCCATGGAGAAACTTGAGCAACAAAAGGAAGAATTCCTCATTTTTAAAAACATCGAAACAGACCGCCTGAACGTCCTGGTGAAAAGGGACGAACAGAATTATAAACTCTTTGAACCTTGATAACACATCCCGTCAGTCCCGGCGTGCCGAACCATCGCGCCGGGACCTGCCGGGAGCATGGGAAGCACTATGAAATCAATCACGATTAGAGAGATTTTCGACCTTAAAAAGAAAGACCTGGCGCTTTCGCTTCTCACGGAGCCAGAATCCCTCAGCAAAAGGCTCAACTCCCCCAATCTGAATCGACCCGGGCTCGCCCTGGCTGGATATCTGGACGTCTTTGCCGCCGACCGCATCCAGATCATGGGCGAAGTCGAAGTCCGCTATCTGCAAAGCCTGAAAGAAGATGTGATGCTGGAGCGCGTGCGCAACCTCTTCAAGACCGATATCCCCTGCATCATCGTCACCAAAGGGCTCACGCTCCCTCCCAGCGTTGAGTATCTGGCTAACGATCTGAATATCCCATTGCTTTCCAGCAGATTCTCCACCATCCAGCTTATCCAGCAACTTTCACGCTACCTCTTTGATATTTTCGCCATGGAGAAAACAATACACGCCACTCTGGTGGATGTCTTCGGGCTGGGGATCATGCTCACGGGTAAAAGCGGCATCGGCAAGAGCGAATGCGCCCTCGACCTCATTCACCGGGGACACAGCCTGGTGGGAGATGACCTGGTCACGATCCGTTTTCTGGACGACAAGCTGATCGGCAAGCCCGGCAGGGATTTCGGGCACTTCATGGAGATACGTGGAGTCGGATTGGTCAATGTCGAGCGCATGTTCGGTGTCGAGCGGATCCGCTTGCAAAAAACCGTCGATCTCCAGATCGAACTGATGCCCTGGCAGGAGAACATGGATTACGAGCGCATCGGACTCGCGAATAATTACGCCGAACATCTGGGCGTCAAGATCCCCATCATCTTTCTCCCCGTCTCGCCGGGCAAAAACGTCTCCGTGATCGTGGAAGTGGCAGCCATGAACATGATCCTCAAAGGCGTGGGCTACGACGCTGCCGAAGATTTCAACCGCCGGGTAAACGAGGAGATCCGCCGCCAGTCGCTCCTCAAGCCGGCTCCGGCCTCGCAGGATGTTTCAAAAGACGATTAAGGTCACCAACAGCCTCGGTTTGCATGCCAGGCCCTCAGCCTTGCTCGTCAAGGCGGCGACCAAGTTTCGCAGCGATTTCTTTATCGAAAAAGACGGTACCAAGGTCAACGGAAAAAGCATCCTTGGCGTGATGATGCTCGCCGCGGAGTGCGGAGCGGTACTCACCTTGATTGGCGAGGGAGTGGATGAAGAGTATCTTGTTAACGAGATCGCGGAGCTCATCGCCAGCGGTTTTGGGGAGGATTAGATGCTTGAACTGCAAGGTTCGGTTATACGCCCCGGCCTCCTGATCGGCACAGCCCGAAAAGTGTCTCCCAAAGCCTGGATTTTCCCGAATCACTCGCTCAATCCCGATAGGATAATGAGCGAGATCGGGGTTCTTGAAACCGCATTGGAGAAAGTTCGGCATGAGGTCCAGGCTCATCTTGACGTGTTGCATGATTCATCTGAGGATGCCCAGATTTTAAACGCCCATCTGGAGATCTTGAATGATCCGGACCTGCGGGACAAGCTCAACGCCCAGATCCGCAACCGCCTGCATTCCGCGCCGCGCGCGGTTCAGGCTGCCTTCAATGCGATCTATGAGAACTTCGCCAAACTCAGCAACGATTATTTTGCCCAGCGCGCGGCTGACTACCGCGATATCGAGCATCGTCTGCTAAGCGCTCTGGCGGGAGAAGAGAGCGATGCCAGCCTGGACTGGCAACCCAACCAGATAGCGGTTTTGCATGATGTCACCCCTTCGCAGATCACCACTTTCGCCCGCAGCAAGATTCCCGGATACTGCTGCGTGCACGGCAGTTACACCTCTCATGCCTCGATCCTGACCCGCTCCCTGAACATCCCCGCCGTGGTTGGAGTAGCGGAACTCTACGACAGCGTGAACGACGGCGACCAGATAGTCCTCGATGCTCTTGAAGGCAAGGTTGTCATCTCTCCCGATGCGGATTCGCTGATCTTCTACACTCAGTTGAGAGAGAAATACCTGGCTCGGGAAGCCGAGTCCGGTCGTCACACCGGAGAGCCTCTTGTTACATCAGCCGGCAAGAGGATCAAGCTTCGCTGCAACATCGACTTGCTCTCAGACCTCGACCAGCCGGCACAACTGGGCGCGGACGGAGTTGGCCTGTACCGCACGGAATTCCTGTATCTGGGCAAGGACGTATTGCCCTCGGAAGACCTCCAATGCCAGATTTACCGCGAAGTGGCGGAAAAAACCGCCCCCCACAGCGTGATCATCCGCAGCTTCGACCTCGGCGGCGACAAGCTCTCGCATCTGATCCCCGCTCCGGAGGAGGATAATCCCTATCTCGGCTGCCGCGGCATCCGCTTTTCCCTGGCGCGCCCGGAGATTTTCAAGACCCAGATCCGCGCTGTTCTCCGCGCCGGGGTGCATGGCAGGATAAAGTTGATGTTTCCCATGGTCTCCGATCTCCGCGAGTTCCACCAGGCCAGGCGGATTGTGGATGAATGCCGCCTCGAGCTGCAAAGCGAAGGTATCCCCTGCGCGGAAAGCCTGCCCTTGGGGGTGATGATCGAAGTCCCGTCCGCTGCCCTCAGCGCGGCTGATTTTGCCCATGCATGCGATTTTCTCAGCATCGGCACCAACGACCTGGTGCAGTACACTCTGGCCGCCGATCGCAACAACTCGTCACTCGGAGATTACTACATCCCCCACCATCCCGCGGTGCTCAAACTCCTGCGCGCCACCCTGGACGCAGCCAAAACCGAAGGCAAGCCGGTTTCCCTCTGCGGAGAAATGGCATCCCAGCCGGAATACCTGCCCCTCCTGATAGGGATGGGCTTCACCGATCTCAGCGTCGCTCCTTCATCCTATGCCCATTGCCGCGGCATCATCCGCTGTTGCGACGCCGCCCTGGACAATCTCGTCCGTTCGCTCGATCCCGCTGCCGGACTGGCCGCAATCGAAGAACTTGTCTTTGACCGCCTCAAACCTTATTATCGCTTTTAGGAGTTAGCCATGCTGCGTTTTGAATACCGCAACCTTCTGCGTTCGCGTTTCCTGCCCGCCGCGATCGACCCGGAACGCCTTGCCTCGTTCGGCGAAGCTGTCCTCGCCGCCCACGATGAGATCCAATCCGACCGGGCTGCCGACATCCTTGGCTTTTATGCGCTTCCGGAACAGGACACCTCGCATATCAAGGATTTCCTCGCCACCCTCGATCCCCGCTTCGACACCATGGTCGTGCTCGGCATCGGCGGTTCCGCCCTGGGCAACCGCGCGCTCTATTCAGCCCTGCGCACCGAGCGCGAACTCCCCCGCCGGGTTCTGGTCTACGACAATGTCGATCCGGTCTTCCTGCATGAGATCCTTTCCCAAATCGACCTTGACCGCACCGTATTCAACGTGATCACCAAGAGCGGCACCACCGCCGAAACCATGGCGGGCTACATGATTCTGGCAGATCTGGTCAAAAAGCGCTATCCTGCCGACTACACCAAACGCATCGTGATCACCACGGACCGCGAAAAAGGCTTCCTGCGCCAGGTGATCAAAAACGAAGGCTACCCCTCTTTCGTCGTGCCCAACAACGTGGGCGGCAGATTCTCCGTGCTCACCGACGTCGGGCTTGTCTCCTCCGCCTTCGCCGGGATGGACATTGATGCCCTGCTGAGTGGCGCTGCTTCCATGCGCGATCGCTGCTCCGGCACCTCGATCATGGACAATCCCGCCTATCTCAACGGCCTCCTCCACTATCTCTATATGCGCGAAGGCAAAAACATCTCCGTGATGATGCCCTACTCCAACTCATTGTATGACTTCGCGGACTGGTATCGCCAGCTCTGGGCGGAGTCTTTGGGTAAAAGGCACGACGTCAAAGGCCGCGAGGTCCTCGTCGGCCAGACCCCCGTCAAGGCGCTGGGCACCACCGACCAGCATTCCCAGGTGCAGCTCTACGCGGAAGGCCCCCACGACAAGGTCTTCACCTTCCTCAGCGTGGAAAACTTCCGCCACGATTTCACCATCCCCAATCTCCATCCCGACCGCGAGGAAGTCAGCTACCTCGGCGGCAGGAAGCTCTCCGAACTCCTCAACGCCGAATGCCTCGCCACCCGGATCGCCCTCACCCAGGCAAAGCGCCCCAACGCCAATCTCGTCTTTCCCCGGATCGACGAATTCCACGTCGGCGAGTTCATCATGATGTATGAGATCCAGACCGTCTTCACCGGCAAGCTGCTCCACATCGACCCCCTCGACCAGCCCGGCGTGGAAGCCGGAAAGATCGCCACCTACGCCCTGATGGGCAAGGCCGGCTTCGACAAAGAGCGCGCCGGGATCGAAGAGTTTCTGGGGGACTGAACACTGATAATCAGACCCAAGCCGCCAGCCCTGTTGCCTTTCTGACACGCGTATAAGTCTGTCCCAATTGGGCTTGGCTGCCACTCTCCAACCCGGCCCTTTACGGTCAGGCGGATCCTCTTCCGGGCAATCCCCAGCCATGGAGCCATAAATGGCTTTATGGCCTGGCTAAGCGTTGAGAGCGCGCACTTCAGTTTTCAAGGGAGCGCTATGCCCCCTGACGTAGCCGATAAATCTCTTGACACGAAATACCTGAAGGACAGAATTATACCATGAGCCTTAAAATAAGCGCGGGGTTGCTGCTGCCTTTTGCCGCGGCGTTTTGCATGCTGGGATTCGTTACCGAAATTCCCGCCTGCGCGATGAGCGCGCTGATCGCCAGCGGAAGGCACACTCTGGACGCGTTTCCCGCCCAGGGTTCGATTCCCCGCTATTACGAATACAACGACCCCTGGGACTATCTCGGCTTTGTGATGGCGCACTCTTCCCCCTACGGCAACTCGGACGGCTACGGAGTTGTCGCCTACGGCGCGGACGAACCCGCCCTTGACCCCCAACATGTTTGGTACAAGCGCGTGACGGGGTTCGACGACTTTGGACAGGTTTATTATACCGGCTCCCATCTGGATGAGGGAACCCAAAGCGACGCCTGCGAGCAGGACATTCTTGATATCGCGCTCAGGAGCCTGAACTCCCCCGCGACGCAGCCGGCAATCGTTCTCGCCCATGCCCGTTCAGCCACGGGGCTGACCATCGGCAACCACCCCTTCTGGTTTCACGACCGGGAACGCACCTACACCCTGATGCACAACGGTAACTGCAACTCCGCGCGCAGCCTGATGATCGCGCGCATCGAAGCCCTATATCCCGAGAGCGACTGGTTTCTCGAGCATCCCAGCAACATGGGCGAAACCGACCCCCACGCCTGGGTGGATTCCGAACTCCTCTTCCACTTCATCGTCTGCCACATCCAGGCTGCCGGAAACAACGTCCTCACAGGATTGCGCAACGCCCTCGGCGACCTCCGCTATTACATCGACCGGCCCCAATACGGGGTGATCAACTTCATCTTCTCGGACGGCGAAAGGCTCTACGCGTTCCGCAGTTCCGCCCAGAATTCGTCCTATCAGCTCTCCTACAGAAACGTGGACAATTCCTTCTACGGCATCCGCACCCAACCCCCCGGGCCGGGAGACGCGATCCTCCGCCAAAGGGAACTGGTGGTCTTCGCCCGCGGCGAAAAACCGCTCCACATACCGGATTTCTCCCGCTCCGAGATCTCGCAGGGAACCCCCGGCACCGGCCAGCCCGGCTTACGCCAGAAACCGCTGGAGATCGCTCCCGGGCTCGATGTCAGCCCCAATCCCTTCACCGACGCCGCCAGCATACGCGTCCACGTGGCCAGCCCCGGCGAGTTGTCGGTCAGAATCTATAACCTAAGAGGCGAACTCGTCTGGAGCGAGGAACGCTTCGTCACCGCTCCGGGTCTGGCATCCCTCAGTTGGAACGGCGTCCAGGCTTCCGGAGCAAAGGCCCCCGCCGGGATTTATCTCCTGAAAGTGACCTATGGCAGAGCGATGAAGATGCTTCGTATCTGCCGCTTGGCGCAGTAGCTTCTTTAGCGCTTTAACCAATTTCCTGACTTGGATATGATACGACAGATGTATTTGGAATTGACAACATATTGATACGCATATCCTTGGAAAAGGAAATGGAAACATGAACAAACTGCTTTGCATCTTTCTAACCTTTTTGCTTGCTACGATGGCAGTTGCCTCGCTGACAGCGGACACCCGCCGGCCAGGGTACATACGCGGCAAGGTCGTGGATGAAGACGGAATGAGCCTGCAATGGGTGAATGTCAGCTGTTGGAGCGGGGAAACCCGGGTCAAGGGAGCGCAAACCGACGCCAGAGGCGAGTTCGGAATCCCTCTGCCTCCCGGTAACTATCGTCTGCAATATAACCATATTGGCTATCGATCGCTTGACTCGCTGAACGTTGACATCGCAGAGGGAGATACGCTGCATCTTGCTCCCCTGCGGATGAGCCGGGCAGGTCTGTGGGACGAGGCAGTGGTGATCGGACCGGCAGGCAGGCTGATCCTGAAGGTCACGGACAGCGAGGGCGCTCCTCTGGACAGCGTGCGCGTGACCTGCAGGGATGCCAACGGCGCAGAGAAATACGGTTTCACCAATCTGGAAGGCATGCTCAGGTTCCGCCCTCTCACGGCGGGAGAATACACCCTGCGTTGCGAACGGAACGGCTATCTGACCATTCCGCAAAAAGTTGTCTCCGTTCAACCGGACCTGGCGACCCACCTGCGAGTGAAGATGATCCGTGATGCAGGCTTAGGCTGGATCCGCGGCACGGTATCAGATAGCGCAGGCACTGGGCTCCAATGGGTTAATGTGATCTGTTTGCAAGGGTATAAAAGAATCACGGGAGTTCAGACCAACGCCCAGGGAAACTTCATCATGCGCGCTCCCGAGGGGAGTTTCACGCTGCGCTTCAAACTCATCGGGTACGAAACCGTGGATTCCCTATCCGTTGAAGTGACCGCCGGGGACACTACCATTGTGGCTCCGATAACGCTTATGCCTGGGACAGTGAAGTTCATAGATATTCTCCCCACCAATGGGCCTGAGTAACAATCCCTTGAGCAACTAAGCAGTTACGTTTTCAATACGTTATCCGGGGTCGGAACCGTTGTCATTCCGGCGTCCGGGGTCCTCGACGGATAACATGTTGGCCGGTGGGGTGGTTCGGGAATCCAGTCTTTTTTTCCAAACACGGAGACACAGAGACACGGATGGTTGTAGAAAGGGCTGTCCACGAATGACACGAATGGACAGCTACTTCCCGCCCTCTTTCCGGTCCAGTCACGCCGCGGTATCCTCCCGGCAGCCTCCCTCTCCGCGACCGCGTGGCAACCGGGAGGCCACTGCCTGCTATTCCTCCCAGGAAAAAGGCCGCCGCAGCCGGACTCCAAATCTCAGCCGTTCTTCTTCTCCCTCCGGAAACGCTCCTTATGCTCCTTGTCCATCTTCTCGCAGGCGTATTGGTAGATTAGCCGCGCGCCGTGCTGCTTGTGGCGCAGAAGAAAGTCCTCCACCGGTTCCGGATGCAGTTTCCAAAGTTCGCGCAGAAACCAGCCAAGTCCTTGATGCACCTCGCGTACGGCTTCGCCCATCATCGGTTCCAGATAGTCCAGCAGGATGCGCGGATCCTCGGTCTTCCGCAGGCAGAGCATGGTGACCGGAACCGCCCGGCGGGTGTAGGTCGCGGGGGAGATCCTCCAGGCGTCGAAGCCGGATAGCGTGATCAGCTTGCGCTGGAAAAACACCGGTGTTATCTCTGAGCAGATATAATCGTTATGCGCCCAGTTGCTTACGTGATTGTCGAACCAGTGCTTCAGGCGGGCGAAAGTATCGAGGTCAAACTCTTTTTTGTAGCGCGAGAGCAGTTTGATCGCCAGCGAACCGCACTCGTACTTGCCGGTGGCGAAGAGTTGGTCGCCCAGCGCCAAAGCGTCCTCTAGATTGGGTTTATGCTCATCCGCCAGACGCTCCAAAGCGGCGTCCATGATCCCTTCTGGCAGCCCGTAGCCGGGAAAACCGCCTTTGAAGTAGCGGGAATACTTGGCGTGCAGCGCGGCGTCGGCGTGATTGCTGAAATCTGTGTTGATCTCGTCTGCTATCTTTTTGTAATTCATCGGTTTGTCTCCTCTGTCTGTCAGGACATCGTCCTGATCTGTTTTCCTCTGTTAGGGCTGAGTCCTATCATTTCGTGCTAATTCGTGTCATTCGTGGACAGATTATTACTGATCCCTGTATTTCACAAGACAACTCAATGCGCTTCGAACCAGTTCTCCCCCTGGGAGATATCAGTCTTGAGGGCAACCACTTGGCGATACTTCTCCGGCAGGGCGCTTTCCATGGCTGTCCGCACCAGACGCTCAGCCTCTGCCAAAAAGTCCCGCCGCACCTCAAAGACCAGTTCGTCGTGCACCTGCAGGATCATGCGGATGCGGGCGTCGTCTTTGATCTGGCGATGGATGTCGATCATGGCGATCTTGATGAGATCGGCAGCGCTGCCCTGGATGGGCATGTTAACCGCCACGCGTTCGGCTTCGGCGCGCAGTCCCGGGTTGGCGCTGTTGATGTTGCGCAGGTAGAGCTTGCGGCCGAAAATGGTCTGGCAGAAGCGTTCGCGGTGGGCGTCCGCCCTGGCTTCGTTGATGTAGGCGGTGATCGCGGGGAAGCGTTCGAAATAGTGGCGGATCATGTCTTTGGCGTCGGCGAGGGTGATGCCCAGTTCGCGGGAGAGTTTCTTCTGCCCCATCCCGTAGAGCAGGCCGAAATTGATCACCTTGGCGCGGCGTCGTTCCTCGCCGCTGACGGCTTCGAGGGGCTTGCCGGTGATGATTGAGGCGGTCTGGCGGTGGATGTCCAGATTGTTTTGGAAAGCGTCCACCAGCACCGCGTCGCGAGACATCAACGCCAGCAGCCGCAGTTCGATCTGGGAATAGTCCGCGCTCATGATCGCCCACTCCGGATCGCCGGAGATGAACGCCTTGCGGATTGAGCGTCCCAGCGGGGTGCGCACGGGGATGTTTTGCAGGTTGGGATTGGTGGAGGAGAGCCGTCCCGTGCTGGCAACAGTCTGGTTAAAGTTGGAGTGCACCCTTCCGGTTTCGGGATTGATCAGCTTGGGCAGCGCGCTCACGTAGGTGGATTCCAGCTTGGTCAGCATGCGGTATTGGATCAGCAGATCCGCGATCTCGTACTCGCCGGAAAGTTCCTCCAACACCGTGTTGTCCGTGGAGAAGCCGCTTTTGGTCTTCTTCCCCGGCGGCAGCTTCTTTTCCTCGAAGAGCAGTTTCGCCAGTTGCTGCGTTGAATTGAGGTTAAACTGATATCCCGCATAGTCGTAGATGCGCTCCACAAGTGTCTTGAGTTCGAGGTTGATCTCGCGGGAGATCTCGCCCAGCATGGCGGTGTCCAGCCGCACGCCGTTCTCCTCCATGCGCTGGAGGACGGGGATGAGGGGCAGTTCGATCGTCTCAAAGAGCCGTTCCAGCCCGGTGTCCGCGAGGCGTTTTTTGTAGATGGGATAAAGTTTCCACACCGCCCAGGCGTCCTCCGCGGAATACTCGCAGGCGGCGTTTACGTCCACGAGGTCGAAGCTGGTGTTGTTCTTCTTGTCGAGCAAGCTGGAGATGGGGATCATCTCGTGGCGGAGTTCGGCGAGCGCGCAGGCGTCCAGCGAATACTGGTTGGTGCCGGGATCGAGGATGTAAGCGGCGAGCATCGTGTCCCAGATGGGGTTGTCGATCGCCCAGCCCGCGCGATTGAGCACCGTGAGGTCATATTTGAGGTTGTGGCCGAGCAGGGTCTTGCCTGCCAGCGCTTGTTTGAGAAGGGTCAAAGTGCTCTCCAGTGGCAGGTTGTCGTGCATCTGATGCCCCAGCGGGAGATACCATGCCTCGTCGTCGCGCACGCAGAGAGAGATGCCTACCAGCCGAGCGCTGATGGGGTCAAGCGAATCCGTTTCCGTGTCGAGGCTGACCACCTCCGCTTTGGTCAGTTCCTCCATCAGGCGGTTTAGATTGCCCCTGTCGCCCAGGATGGCGTCAAACATCTTCTCCCGGACCGGCTCCGGCTTCGTTTCCCCGCCGGGTTGCGGTCCCTCGCCGAAGATATCGTCCTGAAAAACTTCCTCTTCCGGTGCCTGCGGCTTCTCTTCCGGCTTGGCTCCGAAGCGGTTCTCGATGCGGCGCTTGAGGGTGTTGAGTTCGTAATGGCTGAGGAATTCCAGCGCGCCGTGCAGGTCCTTGGGACGGAAGGCGAGTTTCTCCGCGGGCGGGATGGGAACCTCCGCGTCGCGCACGATCTGCGCCAGTTGCCGCGAAAGGAAAGCGCTGTCCCTTCCCTCCGCGAGTTTGCCGCGCAGCTTCTCCGGCGCTTCCTCCAGACGGGCGTAAACCGCGTCCAGGCTGCCGAACTGGTTGAGCAGCGTCACCGCGCCTTTGGGTCCGATG
The DNA here is from genome assembly GCA_964550575.1 of uncultured Candidatus Cloacimonadota bacterium. GTDB lineage: Bacteria > Cloacimonadota > Cloacimonadia > Cloacimonadales > Cloacimonadaceae > Syntrophosphaera. Next base: position 4,833 of record CAZKAA010000031.1, on the reverse strand, counting down.
CCGCGCACCCCGGGGATGTTGTCGCTGGCGTCGCCCACCAGGGCGAGATAGTCCACAAACTGCTCCGGCCACACTCCGTATTTGGCGAACACCTCGTCCCTGCGGATTTCCAGGTCCTTGCCGGGATCGAGGATGCTCACGCCTTCCTCAACCAGTTGGGAATAATCCTTGTCCGCGGTCACATAGACGATCTTGTAGGCGGATTTGTATCTGTCGCCCAGGGTGGCGAGGATGTCGTCCGCCTCAAATCCGTCCTGCGAGACCTCCGGCAGCCCGATGAGACGAAAGAACTCCCGCACCGGCTCGATCTGCGACACCAAATCCTCCGGCATCGGCGGGCGGTTTGCCTTATAATCCTCGCTCAATTCGTGGCGGAAGGTCGGCGCTTTGCGGTCAAAACTGATCACGATGTTCTCCGCCTGCTTCGCCTCCAGAATGTGCAAAAAGGTGTTCACGGTGCCGAAGATGGCGCTGGTGTGCTCTCCGCGGGAATTGACCAGCGGATTCTTGATGAAAGCGTAGAACGACCGATAGAGCAGCGCGGTGCCGTCGATCAGATATAGGGTCGGGCGCATAGTACCTCCCGTTTGCGATTGTTTGCCAAATCTCATCTCGCCTGAGTCCGCGATCTTGTCAACGATAATCGCCCCAGCAATTCCCCTTGACAAAATAGCGCGGAGCATAATATATTGAAAGATTGCAGCTAAATAACGCAAGCGAGGAAAATTCATGGCACTGGTGTTGAAGACAACCAAGTTCGTGGAGTCGCAGATCGACACCTTCCTGGACGTGGTGAGCGATTCCGCGCTGCTCTTCCAGCAAGGCGTGGAGGACTATCTCAAGGAACGGCACGAGCAGTTTGAGGAGCGCCTGACCCTGATCCGCGAAAAGGAAAAGACCGCGGACGACCTCCGCGTGGCGATCGAGCGCTACCTCTATGAACGGACCCTGATCCCGGAAAACCGCGGCGATGTGCTCGCCATTTTGGAAAACACCGACGAAGTCGTGGACCACATCAAGGACACGCTGATGCAGTTTTCCATCGAGACGCCGGAGATCCCGGAAGTCCTCGACGACCTCTGGATGCAGACCACCCACGCTTCCGTGGCTGCGGTGGAGAACCTCGTCTACGCCGTGCGCTCCTTTTTCCGCGACCTCAGCGCGGTGAACAACTATATCCACAAAGTCTATTTCTTCGAGCGGGAAGCCGACCAGATCGGCGAACGCCTGCGCCGGGCGGTGTTTGGCCTGCCGATCGACCTCGCTCTCAAGAGCCAGTTGCGCTGGTTCGCCATCCACATCGAGCAGATCTCGGACTACGCGCAGGCCGTCTGCGACCGCCTCTCCATCTATACTATCAAGCGGCAACTATAAGCGCGCCATGGTCTTCATCTTCCTGATCAGCGGCCTGTTCATCGGTTGGTCCATGGGCGCCAACGACACGGGCAACATCTTCGGCGCTTCCGTGGCGACGCGGATGATCAAGTTCAAGCGGGCAGCCCTGCTCGCCGCGATCTTCTATTCCCTTGGCGCGATCCTCGAAGGGGGAGGCCCTTCCGCGACCCTGGGCAGGCTGGGGTCTGTGGACGCTTTGGGCGGGGCATTCACCGTCGCCCTCGCCGCCGCGCTGGCGATCCTCGTGATCGTGCGCATCGGGATACCCGTTTCAATCTCCCAGACGATCGTGGGCGCAATCCTCGGCTGGAACTTCTTCTCCGGCAGGCTCACCGACTTCAACTGGCTGCTCACCATCGCCAGCAGTTGGGTGACCGCCTTTGTTGTCTCCGCCGGGATCGCCGCCTTGCTCTTCTATCTCGTGCGCGGCTGGATCAACAACTCCAAGCGCCACCTCCTGGAGCAGGATATGCTCATCCGGGCGGGATTGATCGTCTTCGGCGCGATCGGGGCCTACTATCTGGGCGCGAATACCATCGCCAACTCCGTGGGCGTGTTCGTGCCTGTGACCCCCTTCAAGGACCTCGCGATCGGCAGCCTCTTCACCCTCACGGGTGTCCAGCAGCTCTACATCATCGGAACCCTCTCCGTGGTGCTGGGCATCTACACCTTTTCCCACCGCGTGATGGGCACCGTAGGCAAGGACATTTTCCAGCTTTCGCCCGCCACCGCGCTGGTCGCCCTGCTCACGGAGACGATAGTGCTCTTCCTCTTTTCCTCGCGCACCCTGCACAGCATGCTCACCTCGCTGGGCCTGCCAGCCATCCCCCGCGTGCCGATATCCTCCACCCAGGTGATCGTTGCCGCAGTGATCGGCATTGGGCTCGCCAAAAGCGGTAAAAACATCCGCTTCAACGTGTTGGGCAAGGTCTCCCTGGCGTGGGTCGCCGCCCCCGCCATGGCGTTCCTCTTCTCCTTCGTAGCGCTGTTCATCACCCAGAACGTGTTTGAACTGGAAGTGCACCACCCCCTCACCTACACGGTGGACCGCAAAGCCCTCGCCGAGATCGGAAAACTTGGTCTGGACGCAGCCGACTTCGCCATCGTGCGCGACCGCACTTTTGACTCGGAACGCTCCCTCTACCGCGAACTCGTGCAGGAGGGGATTTGCTCCCCGGATCAGGCAAAGCAGATCATCCCGCTCTGTGAGAACCACCCCATGACCGTGGATCTGGAACTGCTTTCCCAGCGCGGGCTGAACTCCCGCTTCAGCGACGAGCAGCTCTTTGCCCTGCAAGACTTCAGCGACGCGAAGTTCAGGCGCAAGTGGGAACTGCGCCGCGCCTTGGAGGAGTTTTCCGCCTGGAGGACCCTGCCCGAACCCCGCACCCGTGCGGAAGAAGACTTCAACGCCGGCCTGGAATCCGGCTTTGCCCTGCTCTACAGCGTGTTTTACGATCCCCCGGACAAGAAGTGAAGCCCGGGTGTATCTCCTGTCGATGAACTTGCTCAACCCCCAAAACCTGACCCTGATCCTCAGTTTCGCCCTCGGGATCGGACTCAAGCAGCTCAAACTGCTCTCCCCCGCGGATGCCCCCGTGCTCCTGCGCGTCGTACTCAACGTCTGCCTTCCGCCGCTGATGGTCCTCGCCATCTACCGCGCCCAGCCTCAGGGCGACATGCTGCTGGTAACCCTCTGCGCGATGCTCGTCGTGGTCTGCCTCTTTGCCCTGAGTTCACTCGCGGGAAGCCGGCTGAAGCTGCCCCGCCCCACCTTCGGAAGTTTCCTCGTTGGCACCATGATCATGAACACCGCCTTCGCCCTGCCCTATTTCAAGGCCATCGGCAACGAAGAACTCGCCAGAGCCTCGCTCTTTGACATCGGCAACACCATCCTCATCTTCACCTTCAGCTATTACAACGCCATCAAGTTTGGCGACAACGCCCACACGGACCGCATCCAGCTCAGGAAGTTCCTCACCCTGCCTCCGCTCTGGGGCATCCTCATCGCTTTCGGGATCAAGGCTTTCGGCGTGAAGCTGCCCGATGGGGCGGTCGCGTTCATGGACTATCTGGGCAATCCCACCGGCCTGCTGATGATGGTCGCGCTGGGGCTTGCTTTCGCTCCCCGCGCCTCCCATCTTCCCAAAGCCCTTGTCGCGGTGTTTTTGCGCATGGGGGGAGGCTTTGCCGCCGGCCTGCTCCTATCCCTCGTCTTTGGCCTGGAAGGTGTCGCGAGGACGGTGGTCATCGTCTGCTCCGCCCTGCCCGTGGGCTTCAACACCCTGATCCTGGCAGACCGCGAAAACATGGACCGGGAGTTCGCCGCCACCATGGTCTCCGTGTCCACGCTGCTCGCGCTCTTCACAACCCCGCTGCTGATCCGCCTGTTTTCCTGAATTCTTTCACGCTAACAACGCTTCCGGCATGCTGATGCGTCTACCTTTATCGGGAAAGCGCAACTTTTTCTTGACTCGTATCCCGATTCCCATAAAAAAGAATCAAATCCAAACCAAGGAGTTTGCGCATGAAAACAAGAATCGCCATCCTGGCAGCCCTGCTGCTGATCGTGTTTCTGACCGCCTGCACCTTCAACACCCCCGTGGCGGCGACCTCCAATCCCCTCGGCTACAAAACGGGAACCTACAGCCAGAATAGCATTCTCGGCTTCCCGCCGCTGATGAACAAGACCGCCGCGATCGCCCAGGCTGCCCGCAACGGCGGCATCACCAAGATCTCCACCGTCGATTACAACATCACCTGGCTGATCTTCATGGTCAAATACGAGACCATCGTCACCGGGGAATAGGACTTAGTTTACCTGCTTCCAGAGGGGTTTTCGGACCCCTCTTTTTATTGGGAAAACAGAGGGGCAGAGGAAAGACTGTCCACGAATTACACGAATTCACACGAATTAGGTTAAGTGGGGAACGCTGTCGCCTGAAGCTTAAGAAACAACCAACACCCGACCCCACAACGTTGTCATTCCCGGCTTTCGGGGTCCTCGCACAATCGCCTGCGATTGGGTGGGGTGAATTGACCGGGAATCCAGTCTTTACTCCGGTTCCACTACTCCTCTCCAGCCAAGCCTTGTGTCCGTCCATACTCCTAAAGACTGGATCCCGGGTAACCTGCGGTTCCCGGGATGACATAGCGCGAAACTGGGAGGCAGAATCAGAACTGGCACCCGGCCCCACATCGTTGTCATTCCGGCGCCGGGGTCCTCGCGCAATCGCTTGCGATTGGGTGGGGTGAATTGACCGGGAATCCAGTCTTTTCTTCTAAACACAAAGACACAGAGCCACAGAGCCACAGAGAAAAACAACACAACCCACAAGAACACCCGACCCCACACCCTTGTCATTCCCGGCTTTCGGGGTCCCCGCGCAATCGCTTGCGATTGGGTGGGGTGAATTGACCGGGAATCCAGTCTTTTAC
>CAZKAA010000030.1:0-24461 GCA_964550575.1 uncultured Candidatus Cloacimonadota bacterium | reverse complement strand
GATAATGAGCGGTGACTGGAGTTCAGACGTGTGCTCTTCCGATCTGTGATCATGGCAGGCATGGGCATGCCAGAGCTGCTTGGAGCGGAGGCGAGTTTGGATTTGTATCCAGAGAAAAATGTGATAGATTATCATATATAAAGTGGAGATGTTATGCAAGACAAACTCAACCAGATTTTTAGCGAGATAAAGAAGCAATCGGAGTGCAGCCTCAGCCGACGGGCATACCGCGATGATAACGCGCAAAGGATGAAACCGGAGCCGGAAGACGACATGCGCACCAGGTTCGCCGTGGACCGCGACAGAATACTCTACAGCGGCGCGTATCGCAGATATCACGGCAAGACGCAGGTGTTTTCGTTCACCAATCTCATCGACGAGGAAATGACCAACCGCAACCTCCATATCGCTTATGTATCGCAGATATCGAGAACCATCGGCAAGTATCTGGGGCTGAACACCGAACTGATCGAAGCGATCGCCCTGGGACACGACCTTGGGCATCCGCCCTTCGGGCACGACGGCGAAGTTGCGCTCTCCAAAGCCTGCGTGGCGCACGGAATCGGGCACTTCCACCACAACATCGAATCCCTGCACATCGTGGATCACATTTCGCGCAAGGGGAAAGGCCTGAACCTGACCTTCCCGGTACGCGACGGCATCATCTCCCACGACGGCGAGGTCCACAACACGGTGCTCAAACCGGAGCCGCTCAAAGACGAGAAGCGGATTCAAGAATACATCGGGGAGAAAAAGGCGGGCAAGAACTTCAGCTGGATGCCCGGCACCCTGGAAGGCTGCGTGGTGCGCATCACAGACACCATCGCCTATATCGGCCAGGACATAGAAGACGCCATCCGCTACAATCTGCTCAAGCGCGAAGATCTACCCCGGGAAGTGACGGAAAAACTTGGCAACACGAACAGCCAGATCATCGAAACCCTGATCAAGAGCGTGATCGTGAACAGCTACGACCAGGACTGGATCGCCTTTGACGACGAAACCTCGTACTATCTGCTGGAGCTGAAAAAGTTTAACTACAAGCACATCTACACCGACGACAACGTGAAGCAATCCAACGCCATCATCCACCGCACGATGGGGATGATGTTCGAGAAATATTTGGAAGACATCAAAAACGGCAACAGGGCATCAAAAGTATTCAAGCACTTCCTTGAATTCAAGGTGCCGGAATACCGGGAAGGATTCTCTGCCGCCGAACAGGTGCGTGATTTCATCGCCACCATGACCGCCAGGTATTACAACGAAGAGATCAAGGATTATCTGCTGCCCTGGAAGTGGTAACCGACCGGGATAAGCAATTGGTTTGCGGATTTCTCTAGCTGAACAAGACCTATTGCTTACGAAGATAATGAAATAGCCCGTCAGAAATGGCGGGATTTTTGTTTTTGAGTAATCAGCCTTATTCCGTTTTGGTCTTGGGGACGAACATATCGATCATGAATCCCATGGTGCGGAACATGAAGGCTGCCGCAAGATACTTGGCTAGTCCAGGTTTGGTGGGATAAACCGCCTTCAGCAGGCCTGTATCTCGCCAATGGGTGTGGTCCGGTACTTCCTGGGGAGCGAGGGATCTGGCATTGTGCCTGAACGCGGTGTACAAGACAATCTGGAACCAGGAGGGATGGCGTACGCGGTCCGAAAGCAGATCACGCGCGAACTTCTCCGCTGTGAGTTCGATCTTGCGCAACTGCGCTTCGGTTTCCGACAGCTTCTCGCCCATGCAGACGATGGGCAGGCTGTGCACGCAATTGAAACCCCATGCCTGCAGGGTGCGCTTGATGAAGCGGCAAGTCGCTCCCGCCCCGGCTCCCGCCGTCGTGGAGATCACCAGAGCCTTCCTGCTGAAATGCCTTGGCCGGTGGAAGAGATAGGCAAAATGATCGAGCAGGTTCTTGACCTCGGCGTTCAGAGAAAGGATATAGGTGGGGGAGGTGATGATCAGGGCGTCGGCTGACGAGATCCGGCGATGGAGGTCCCCTGTGATGCCGAGATGCGGGCAATAGCTTTCTCCCCTTGTGATGCAACTGAGGCAGCCAAGGCAGAAGGGGAGCTTAAGATCGTGCACAAAGACTTCATCAAAATCAACCCTGCCGGATTTGGCAATTGTTGCCCTGGCGAGTTCTGTCACGCGATAGGTGTTGCCCTTGCGGGCGCTTCCGTGGATAATGAGGATGTGCTTCAAGTTGACTCCGGTTGGATCGTTACTCGGATTTGCGGGTGCGCTCAATCCTTGAGGAAGCGCAGGATTTCCTCAGTGATGTTGACGCTGATGGAATCCTTGTAGGTGAAAGGCCGCTTGATCTGCATACCGTAGGCTGAGATCTGCACTTCGCCTTTCACTTCATAGGGGATTTCTCCGTTGAGGGCACCCTTGGCTGCGTTGAGGACCGCTTTCCAGTTGCTGATCCGGAACAGCATCGAGCCCTCCTGGGAATAGACCTTCTCGTCAAAGGACATTGACCTGACAAGGTCTCCGGCGCCAGATTCCTTGCCCGCAATGGTGATGGAGGACGGGAAACGGGAAAAGCTGAACTTCAAGCCATAGGGATTCAGGATCAGGAAATCAACTGTGACCTGGCTTTCGGTGAGTCCGACCTTGCTGATATAGGCGCGCTTGATCTTGAAGATGTCCTCTCCGTCCGCCTGAAACCTCGAGATAATGCCTTCCAGGTGTTTGGCAATGTCCAACTCATATGGTTCCTCAAACTCGAACTTCTTGTTTGACCCGAGCACCCTGCCCACTCCCGTTCCGTTGATGTAGAGGAACACGGTCTGGTCGGAATGGTTGACCATCCGGATTGTGGGACGGGTTTCCAGGGTGATGTTGAAGGTCAGAGCGTTGGACTTTTTCTTGGGGATCTCCACCGGATTCTTGAGCACCGCGGAGCCGATGTTCGTCCTGTCCTGCGAGAGCAGGTTGACCTTCATCTCGTTGAGCTTAAGCTTGTAGCAGTTGGGGTTGTGGACGCTGATGGACAGTTCCAGGGTTGTCTTTTCCGGATTGATGGAGATGACCTTGAGGTCGTGGATTTTTTCGATGGCGGGTTGTTTGTAGAGGAATTTGCAGGACTGCATCGATAATGCCAGCAATCCAAGCACCATCAGTTTCATTGCGTATTTCATATTAACCTCGTTAAATTGGAGGAACCGGCTATCCAAAGCGGCGGAACCATGTTTCCAGGGCGAAGATGTTGAAGAGCATTTCCGCTTGGGAGCCGTCGCCGTTCAGGTAGCGCCGCCATTGCCGGTTGACGCGGGAAAGGTTCCAGATGCCCCGCTGCCTGAACTGGGCGGAGTGAATCATGGTTTCGATGGCGTCCTTCATTCCTTCCCGCATCCAGATCCTGTGGAATGGCGAGCCAAAGATCGCTTTGTCCTTGCGCGAGTAGATGCGCTCCGGAACCAGCGGTTGTATCGCTTCGCGGTGGACAAGCTTGCCCTGGGCGTCTTTGATCTTGAATTCCGCGGGCAGGGTGAAGGCAAACTCGACCAGTTCGTGGTCCAGGAAGGGCACCCGGCTTTCGCGGGAAGTTGCCATGGACATGCGGTCCTCCCAGTGAAGCAGGGTGGGAAGGGAGGTCGTATAGACCGCGTTGAAAAGGTAGTTTGCCAGCCTGGAGCCTTTCAGGTTGGCGATCTGCGCCAGGAGCGGCTCTCTCAGCGAGGCTTTGGCACGAGCCGTAAAATCCTGGTTGAAGGGTTCAAAGCGCAAGAAACCGAACTCCAGCCCATACAGCCGCGATTCGTCGAGCAGGCTGGAGAGGACGCTCTTCAGCACCCCGGAAGCTCCGATCCCTACACCCTGTCGGCTGATGAAAGCAGCGGCTTCGCGCCAGGCAAGGCGGAACTTTGCCTGTTTGAGCAGGTCGCCCTGGCGGCGATACTGCGCCAGACGGTATCCCGCGGTCAGTTCGTCGCTGCCCTGCCCGTCGAGGAGAACCTTGACCCCGGCGCTTTGGGCAAGCTTCATCACTCCATATTGCGCGGCAAAGCCTGCTCCCAAGGGAAGGTCATTGAACCAGGTCGCTTCAGGGAACCAGTCCAGTGCCTGGCCGGCAACTGGCGATGTCAGATGGGATACGCAACCGCACTGATTCGCCACTTCTTTTATCCAAACCCGCTCGTCGAGTTGGGGAAGATCCGCGAAAAATGAGGAAAAAGTTTGCAAGGGCTTGTCCGTCAGCTTGGCCGCGGCGCAAACGATCGCCGAAGAATCCAGCCCGCCGCTCAGGCAGGCGCCGACTTCCACGTCAGAGCGCGTTTGCCAGCGAACCGCCCTCAGAAACAGCTCGCGATAGCGTTCAACTGCTTCTGGGAAGGACAGGGGGCTTTGCTCGAATCCCGCGGGATCGAGGCTGTGATAGCGGCGCAACGAAACCTTACCGCCGCTGATGCATAGATTGTGACCCGGTTCCAGCGCTTTGAGTTCTTTCCAGTATGTTTCGTTACCGTAAACCTGAAGCGAGTTGATCTTCATTCCCCGCCAGATCATCGGCAGGTTGAGCTCAGTGCCGACTCCCGTGGCAAGAAGTTGCTTGAGTTCGGACCCAAAATAGAGCGTATCGCCGTGGACGCAGTAATAGAAAGGCTTGACGCCGAATCGGTCGCGGGAGCAGAAAAGCTTCTTCGCAGGCATATCCCAGATGGCGAAAGCCCAGATTCCGTTGAACCTCTTAACGCAGTCTTCACCCCAGGCGGCATAAGCCTGCAGGATGACCTCAGTGTCGGAATGAGATTGGAAATCATAACCCAGCGCTTCAAGCTCCGCCTTGAGTTCAAGGTAGTTGTAGATCTCGCCGTTGAATACGATGAACCGCTCCCGGCTGGTGTCCGCCATGGGCTGGTGCCCCGCGGGACTGAGATCCAGGATCGCCAGTCGCCTGAACCCGAATGCGAGACGGGCATCAAAGCGGCTGTCCAGCATGGGATATTGGGCTTTGACCTCCGGGGATGATTCCGGACCGCTATACAGCCGGACGCTATGCCCTTCAATTCCCGACGCCAGATAGCCTTCGTCATCTGGACCGCGATGGCTGATCAGGTCCGTCATCCGTTTCAGCAGACCGAGATCGGCCTTGTGGTTTTTGTTCAGGCAATATATTCCGCTAATTCCGCACATTGTTTCTCCGTTGGCCACGCAATAGCGTTCCGGCGAAAAGTCAAGCGAATTGTATGGCGCAGATTTCTCTTGCCAAAAATCTGCCTCCGCCCAATCTATAAAGCAAGAAAAACGTTCGAGGTAGACATGGCGCGATACATCTTAGTTTTCCTGCTTGCCGCGGCTCTCACAGGATCACTGTCCGCTTTGCACTTTGCCAGATGGAGCACCAATATGGGTACCTTCGTCGCCGAACTTTATGACGACGAGGTCCCGATCACGGCGAACAACTTCATCAGCCTGGCAAACAGCGGATTCTACAATGACCTCATTTTCCACAGAGTGGTGGAGGGATTTGTGATTCAAGACGGATGTCCCTACGGAACGGGATACGGTGGTCCGGGCTATACGATTCCGGATGAGTTCTATCCCGGATTCCACCACGATCAGGCGGGCATCCTCGCCATGGCGAGAACTTCCGCGCCAAACTCCGCCGGCTCGCAGTATTACATCACCCTTGCCCCGGCTTCCCATCTGGACGGCAACTACGCCATTTTCGGCAAGGTCGTTCTGGGACTGGACGTGGTTCTGAACATCGGCAGCGTGCCGGTTGACGCCAACGACCACCCCGTCAATCCGGTCACGATCGATACCCTGCGCGTACTCGATCTCGCCATCGGGAACATCACTCCTTCGGACGACGAGCCCTATGTCTGCGACGCGGGAATCCCGCAGATGTTCATCGTGGAAGCTTCCGCGGACGTCCTGTTGGTTTCCTATGGCTGGTTTGTGGACGGAGTGGAGCAGCAAGGCAGCCAGGATTTCATCTTTGAAACGGCTTTTTCTTCTCCGGGAGCGCATGAGGTCGTCTGCCGTGTCAGCAATTCCGATTGGACCCATGAGATCAGTTGGGAGGTGAATGTGCAGGGCAGCGCGGTACAGGACCCCGCTGCCGGGATAATAAAGCCTGCGTTGGCCATCCATCCCAATCCCACGAGAGGTGGTACTTCCGTCATATTCAAGGCCTCAGTTCAGGAGCCAGGCTGGATTGAGGTTTATGACCTCAGGGGACGGCTTGTGCGCAGTGATATCCTTGACCCCGGACGGGACCTCTGGTTCTGGGATGGAAGGAGTAATGCGGGAGTTTTAGTTCCCACGGGTGTCTATCTGATCAAAGCCTCTCGTGGCGGAAAATCTGCCCGGAAGAGATGCCTGGTGTATTAGCGGATAAATGATTCTGGGCGGAGAACCGTCCTTTGAACCGCTCCTATTCCTGACTGGCCTGCCTCGTCAAAGCCTCCCGGTTTCCTCCCCCCGGATTAGGGGGAAGTTGGCGCGAGGAAGGGGGGCAACAGCCGATCAGGCATTTGGGGTGATTCCGGGGTCTGATGAGGGGACGCAACCACCTGCGGCTGCTCAGACAGACTGGGAAGTGCGGGGAGGAATTGGAGACTAGATCCCGAAGTATTCGATCACCAAAATGGTGATATCGTCTTTGTGCTTGCTGGTGTCAGCGAAATCTCCTACCTTGTGCAGGATAGCGTTGGCAGTCGCTTCGGGGCTGATGGTTTCGAGATTCTCCAAAACCTCCTGGAGCCTGATAATCCCAAACATTGATTCCTGGGAATCCATCGCCTCTGTCACGCCGTCGGTGACGAGAACCAGCTCATCGCCGGGAGCGAGGGTGATGGATTCGTTGGTGATGGTAATATTGTCAAAAAAGCCCAGAGCAGTGGCATGGGTCGTGGCGAATTTCTCCACTCCTTTTTCGCGGCTCAAGACAAACATGGGAACGTGTCCCGCGTTTGAAAAGACCACTTGCCCGGTTTGAAGATCCATAATGCCCAGAATGATGGTGATGAAGTTTGATTCCAGATTGTTGTTGATCAGAAACCGGTTGAGTTGCTTGAGGATCTGATCGGGGCTGGAATAGTTGGCGGCGATGGATCGCAGCAGGGTGGTCACCATGGTCATGGTCATGGCTGCGGCGATGCCCTTTCCCACCACATCGGCGATTCCGAAGCAGAAGCGGTTTTCGTCGATCAGGAAATAGTCGAAGAGGTCGCCCCCGATTTCCCCGGCGGGTTGCAGGACCCCAAAGGGGCTGACGTTCCTCAGCTTCATTTTGGGATCATAATTGGCGGGGATCAGGTTGCGTTGGATGGTGGAGGCGAACATCACTTCGTTCAGGATGCGGTTCTTTTCCTCCGTGACGACCTGCAGGTTGCCGATATAGTCTTTGAGCGAGGCTCTCATTTTGTCATAGGCGTCTGCAAGGACTTTGATCTCATAGGTTCTTGAAGTGGAAGTTAGCGAGGTGTTCAGATCGCCGGTACCGACCAGTTGGATCGAATCAACAAGCTCTTCCAGCGGATCGTTGATGGACTTGGTGCGTGCGTAGATCACAGCGGCAATGATGAGAAACGAGATGATCGAACTGATGATCACGATAGCCAGAATCGCTTTGCGGTCGGCAAAAAGCTCTCTGTGAGGGACCGCGATGACCAGGCTCCAATGGTTGGAAGGCAGTGTCTGGTAATGGATCCAGGCGTCTGTGGGCTGAAACTGCCCCTTGAGGTGGATAAATCCCGTGGCGTTATTCACCAGTTTTTTGCCAAGAGCTCGCAGATGGGGGTTTTCCAACTGCTCCGCCACATCGAAGATGGTGTAGTTCATCGACAGCGAGTCGGAGGGATGGGCGACAATCGTTCCGTTGTAGGAAACCAGGAACGCGTAGCCAGTCTTTTTGACCTTGATCGGAAGCACGATATTGCGCAGATTGTCCATGGGGATGTCCATGCGCAGGATGCCCATGGGCTTGTTTTGCTCGTAGATCGGAATCGAGTATGAGCAAACGACCTGCTGGGAGCCTTCCCGGTCATACCAGGGGTCCGACCAGAATTCTTTCTTGGTCAGATAAGGCACCTGATACCAGTCGTTATACTGGTAGTCTGCTGTTTCTATCTCCTGAGTCCTGAACTGGTTCATCTGGAGAGTATAAACGCGGGGGTCATCATCGCTTCTATAGTCCGGAGCGACGCAGACTGAGGCAAGGAAGTTGTTCGATTTGAGCATGTGCTCGATGAACACTTCAAAATCCTCATTCTCCAAGTGACCATGCGTGTAGATATCCACCAAGCCCCAACTCAGAACCTTTATCTTGCTGAGTTCCTTGTCGATCAGTTGAACCTTCTCGCCCGCCAGGTTGCCAATTATCTCGCGCGCGTTGTCCAGCATCACGCGGGAGACCAGATGGTTTGTGACGAGCACCGAAGTGAAATAGATCAGCACAAGCAGGATAAATGTGTATGAGATGATCTGGAATGCAAGGGTTTTAGGATTTTTTCTTGATCGCATGGGGATAGAACTTCCGATAATCGACAGGGGTTTTTACCCAGCCGTTTTCCATTAACACATCGAGCGCTGTGTCAAAATCGTCAGGCCGCAGAAAACCTACCGCATTGGGGTCTTCCAGAACGTTTTCGCGCATGTGATCCAGCATCCACGCCTGATGCGAACGGTTTGCCGGGAGATAACTCTCGCGCAGATAGCGCAGAACCACGTCCAAAGTTTCCTCGCGATGGGCAAAAGCGTAGATCCAGCCTTCCATCGTCGCTTCCGCGAAGGCCTGGCATTCCTGTGTGTGATTCTGATAATAGTCCAGAGTGGTGTAGAGTCCTTCCTCAACCAGGCCGTAACCGTAATCGGTCAAGTTCAGGGTGACGAGATCTTCCGAATCCAGGCCAGCCATCAAGAGGCGATGGTACTCATTGTAGGTCATGACGTTCATCATGTCGATCGCGTTGTTCAGCAGCAGGTTAACAGACCAGTCAATGGTCACGATATCGACATCGAGTTTCATTTTATCCAACAGCAGCCTGACCAGTTCGCCAGACTCGTTGCGCCAGATCCCTACTTTCTTGCCCCGCAAGTCCTCAAGCTTTGTGATTCCTGAGGATTTTCTGCCCACGAGGCGGGTGGAATTCTTTTGGGAAACCTGCGCCAGATTGACCAGGTTCTGGCCGAGGTCGCTCTGTGCGAGGGCGTAGATCAGGAATTGGTCGGTGACATCCGTTTCGCCGGCGATGAGGGCATCATAGGAGGGGAAATCCAGTCCTCCGGGCTGCACCACCACATTTAATCCGCGCTGCTTGTACAATCCCTTTTCCTTAGCCATATAGACACCGGCGAATTGCGCCTGGTGAAGCCATTTGGGACGGTAGCGGATGGTGAAGAGCGCTTCGGAGGGGCTGCCATCGGTTGCGGCCCGCTGGTCGGGCTTAGCTGGGCTATCGGTGCCAGGCTCTTCGCATCCAAAGGCAAACAGCAACAATACAGCGCAACAACTGAAGGTAAAAACCCTCAGTAAGCCTGTAATGGCAAGCGGGAGCAAACGGTTTTTTTTCATAACTGCTTAGGTACATTAAAAATGCAAAACAAACTCGCATTGGTCTCTTGGATCAATGTACTTTAGATGATGAGTCAGGATTTTGAGGTCTAAAGTCAAGACCTTATTTGGCGAAGACCTTCATCATTGTGGAATAATTTACACAATTCCAGCGATAAAGGAAAGGGTGGCTTGGGGCTTATCCTCTGTTCAGTTTGCGGTTGTGGCTTGCCAGAAAGAAATCCCGGAAGAGGGGGTGGACTTTGTTTGGCCGGGATTTGAATTCGGGATGGAACTGGACACCGACGAAAAACGGATGGGAAGGCAATTCCACAATCTCCACCAGCATCTTGTCCAGGGAGAATCCGGTGAGGGCGAGACCCTTGGATGTCAGTTGCTCGCGATATCCGTTGTTGAATTCGAACCTGTGGCGGTGCCTCTCGCTGATCTGGGCGCAGCCATAAGCCTTGCGGGCGAGACTGCCCACGGAAAGCTGGCAGGGATAGGCTCCCAGTCTCATCGTGCCTCCAACCATTTCCTGATATAGCTGCTCTTCCATGAGATGGATCACGGGATGGGGGCTGTCGGGAGCGAATTCTGTGCTGTTGGCTTCTTTGCAGTGGCAGACGTGCCTGGCGTATTCGATTACCGCGACCTGCATGCCCAGGCAGATGCCGAAAAAGGGTATATTATTGGTGCGCGCATATTCCGCGATTGCGATCTTTCCCTCGATCCCGCGGACGCCAAATCCTCCGGGAATGAGGATGCCATCCGCGTCCTTGAGGTTTTTCGCCAGCAGGGATTGCTTGAATTTTTGCTCGGAATCAACCCACTTGATCTGAACTTTCATCTTGTGATAAGCCGCGGCGTGATGCAAGGCTTCCTCGATGCTCTTGTAGGCGTCCTGATGCTTCACATACTTGCCGCAGACTGCGATCGTGACCTTGTCCCGCGATTCCTCGTTGTTCAATAAAAACTGTTTCCAGGCCCGCATGCGCAGCGGCTTGCACTCAAGGCCGAAATGCTTGCAGATGATCTTATGCAGATTTGCGTCGCGAAATGTAATCGGAATCTCGTAGATGCTTTTCACGTCGATGGCGTTGATGACATTGTTGCGAGGAACATTGGTGAAAAGCGCGATCTTGGCGTAGATTTCGTCCTCGAAGGATTTCTCGGACCGGCAGAGCAGGATCTCCGGCTGGATACCTATCTCGCGGAGCTTGTATGCGCTGTGTTGGGTCGGTTTGGTCTTGAGTTCACCCGCGGCTTTTATATACGGGATGTAGGTCAGCATGATGTAAAGCGTGTTCTGATAACCAAGGTCGAGCCTGAGTTGGCGCACCGCCTCCAGGAAGGGCAGGCTCTCGATATCTCCGATCGTGCCGCCGATCTCGGTTATGATGATGTCGTATTCCTTCTCGAAAGTCCTGATCCGACGCTTGATTTCGTCCGTCACGTGCGGGATGACTTGAACAGTCTTGCCCAGATAGACACCTTTTCTTTCGTTCTGGATCACGCTTTCATAGATCTGCCCGGCAGAGCAGCTTGACTGGCGGGTGAGCGCTTCGTCTGTGAACCGCTCATAATGGCCGAGGTCGAGGTCGGTCTCCGCCCCGTCGTCCGTGACAAAGACCTCCCCATGCTGGTAGGGGCTCATGGTGCCGGGATCAACGTTAAGGTAGGGATCGAATTTTTGGGTGACGACCCTATAGCCCATGGATTTGAGAAGCAAACCGATGGAGGCGGTGGCAGTCCCTTTTCCCAACGATGAAAGGACTCCGCCCATCACAAAAATGTACTTAGCCATCATTCCTCAATTATGCGGACGGCAACGGCATATGCCGTCGCCACCAGCTGCTTATAGTTTGTCCTGGTCAGGCCAGGCTTTTAAGTTCTGCCAGGGAGTCTTTGATTGCCTGGACTGTGTATGCCAGATCTTGATCCGTATGCCGGTAGCAAATGTATCCGTGATGATAAGGCTGCAGGAACACGCCGCGCCTGATCAGGTTTGTGTAGAACTGGGTGCGGAGCTGCTTGTAGAGGCCAGTGTCGTCTTTGGGAAAGGTGATGAAGGGCATCCAAGGAGCGCCGCTGAAGCGGGCGGGAATACCGGAATCGGCAACCGCTTTTTCCACTTCCCCCGCGAATTTCGCCCCTTTCCCGGCGATCACGTCCAGTATATTGTCGCGCTGGAGGATTTCGATCGTTTTCAGCGCGGCGATCTGAGCATCGCTGTTTGGGAAGAAGGTGGAGGAAAGAAACACCTTGTCCGCCAATACGCCCATGATGTCTTTCTTGCCGACCAGAGCGGCGATGGCATATCCGTTTGCCATGGCTTTGCCGAAAGTGGAAAGATCGGGCGTCACGCCGAAGTAGGCTTGGGCTCCGCCGATGTGGCAGCGGAAGCCGCTGCGGATTTCGTCGAAGATCAGCACGCAGCCATACTGGTCAGCGAGTTTGCGCACGCCTTCCAGATAACCTGGTTTGGGCATCTGCACTTCCGCCGCCAAGGGATGGCCGACGGGGGTCACGATGATCGCCGCCATGTCATTGGCATGCTTTTTGAGTATGTCTTCCAACTGGTCGAGATCGTTGTAATGAAACTCCAGGATGTCTTCATACAGCTTCTCGGGGATGCCGCCCTTCACTTCGACGCACCAGTCGTGCCAACCGTGATAACCGCAGCGGGCGATCTTTGTTTTGCCAGTATAGGCTCTGGCGACGCGGATGGCGATCGTTGTGGCATCGCTGCCGGTTTTTACGATTGCCGCCATCTCGCAGCAGGGGATAACTTCCTGCAGCTTGCGCACGAGGTCGTTCTGCATCGGCTGGGTCAGCGAAAAGCAAAAGCCCTTGTTGCGGATCTGCTCGATCACCGCGTTGTCGATCTCCTCTTCGTTGTAGCCGATAATGATCGGACCGTAGGCGCAAAGATAGTCAATATACTCGTTGCCGTCAACGTCGATGATCCTGCCGCCTTTGCCTCGGTCGAAGAAGATCGGGTACTCGCCCTGAACAAAGTTGTAGGGGCGCCTGATGCCCGCCACGCCGCCCGGTACGAGGGTCTGGGCTTCGGCGAACATCGCCATACTTTTATCAAGTTTTAGTTTGTCCGGCATGTTTCCCTCACATTTCCCAAAGCGTTGCTATGCCCATCCCGCCCCCGATGCAGAGGGAGGCGAGGCCTTTGTGGACCTGGCGTTTGCGCATCTCGTGCAACAAGGTTACGATGATCCGTGCGCCGCTGGCTCCGATCGGATGACCCAAAGCGATAGCGCCCCCGTTGACGTTCACGATCGTGGGATCAAGCTTGCCAACTCCCTCAATTTCCATGCCTTTGAGCACGGAAAGCGACTGGGAGGCGAAAGCTTCGTTCAGTTCTGCCAGTTCGATGTCGTTCAGGCTCCATCCGCTTTTGGAAAGGACTTTCTTGATCGCGGGAACGGGGCCGAAGCCCATGATCGACGGATCCACGCCCGCGGAAGCGGTTTGCGTGAAAGTCGCCAAAACCGGCACCCCAAGCTCTTGTGCTTTTTCTTCGCTCATCAAAAGCAGCATTGCCGCTCCGTCGTTGATACCGGAAGCGTTGCCGGCGGTGACGGTTCCGTCTGGCTTGAAAGCGGGGCGCAGTTTTGCCAGGCTATCCGCCGTCACGCCTTTGCGCGGCATTTCGTCCTTGTCAACAATAAGCGGATCACCCTTGCGCTGGGGGATTATGACCGGCACGATCTCTTCGCGGAAGCGTCCGCTTTCCATGGCGGCCTCGGTTTTGTTCTGGCTTGCCGCGGCGAAAGCGTCCTGCTCCTCGCGGGTCAAGCTGTATTTCTCCGCCAGGTTTTCTGCGGTTATTCCCATGTGATAGTTGTTGAAAATGTCGCTCAGGCCGTCTTTGATCATCAGATCGACCAGTTCCTTGTTGCCCATCTTGCCGCCCCAACGCGCGTCCATGGAGGCGTATGGGATCTGGCTCATATTCTCTGTGCCGCCGGCGATCACGATGTCCGCTTCCCCGCTGGCAATCATCAGCGCTCCCAGGGAAACGCTCTTCATGCCGGAGCCGCAGACCTTGTTCACGGTATATGCCGGGATGTGATTCGGGACACCGGCATGGATCGCCACCTGGCGGGCGATGTTTTGTCCGTAGCCGGCACCGCAGACGTTGCCAAGGATCACTTCGTCGATCTGATCGGCCTTGATCCCGCTTTCCTGCAGGATCGCTTTGAGCACAGTTACGCCCAACTGCACGGCTGATACATCCTTGAACACTCCTCCGAAATTGCCGATGGGAGTCCGTTTGGCGCAAACCACAACGGTTTTTCTCATGATATCCTCCATTTATCTATTATTGTTTTTTTTACACTTTTATTTCGGGGGGAGATTTGGTCAATCTCAATTTCCGCCATTTCTGATGCTGAGGCTTACTTTCCTTCCGCCCGTTTGACCCTGCTGATGGCGGAAGTGGGGCAACCGTTGAAAGTTCCGCCCTGTTCTATGTTTCCCAGTTCGCAGATGCCGCAATCGGTACATTTTTCCGGATCGATCACGGCTTTGCCGTCCACCATCCGAATTGCGTTATCCGGGCAATTTGCCACGCACAACTGGCAACCGATGCAGTCATCGGAATTTACCAGGCGGACGTGGGTGGATTTCTCTTTAGTAACTTCTTTGTTTTTAGTGGGCTGCGATACTTGGGGTTTGGTCACGTTGCCCGCTTCATCCGCTTTGGGGGTTTCATCTGCTGGATTCACTGCTGTTGCCGGGGGCGCGGCAACTGGCGCTTCCACAGCTTCCCGCTTGGGCGGGATCAGCGACGCGACACCCACCACGCAGCGCTTGCAGCCAATGCACTTGGTGGGATCGATAACAGCTTTTCCGTTTTTCATCGAGATCGCGTCCACGGGGCAAACCTGGATGATCCGGGTGCGGGGAAAGATGTTCAGGGCGGACAAAATCTGCAGGCAGATAACGCCCGCAAGTAGCAGACTGATGACTATGACTCCTAATCTACGCATTCGCATTCCTCGCTATAGGTTCCCGGTTTGGGGCATTTATCGGCGCAAAGGCCGCAATGGATGCAGTTTCTGTCGTGCACATACTCACTTTCCTGGATATTGATGTTCATCGGGCAATATAGCATGCAGACACCGCAATCGGTGCAGCGCTCCAGATTGCGGCGGACCTTTCTGCGGCGGATGCCGATCACTTCGCCCAGCCACTGGAACACGTTCATGAACGCGCCGTAAGGACAGAGGAAGCGGCACCATTCGCGGCTTCCGAAAAACGATTTCAGGACGATCACCGCTATCACCGCCAAAGCCGGCCACGCAAGCCTCGGCAACAGCGACATCCCATACATCGGACACAGGCGGATGAAGAGATAGTTCACCCCCGCCAGGGAAAGAATGATGGTTATCGCCAATACCAGATACTTCAGAAACGCCAGCTTGCGGTCAATGTAAAACGGCGTGCGGTGCCTTATTTTATATTTCCTGCCGCGCAAATCGTAGATGAATTCCTGTAGCGTTCCCAGAGGGCACAGCCAAGCGCAGAAGCGGCGTCCGAAAAACAACGTGTAAAAAAGCACGCCGAACCCGAAGATAATCGCCCCCGCCATCGCAAGCTTGCCGATCTGCAGAAAGTTGCCCCCATTGAGCCCAAAGCACACCGCGGCGTAGGGGCAGGCCTGGTGGACCACATAGCCTCCGCCGGCAATAATCAGCGCCAGGAACCCCAGCGAGAGGGCAAAACTAATGATCTGCGTCAGTCTGCGCAGTTTCTGGGTTCTCATCATCACAACTCCGCGGTCTTGATTCTGGCTTCAGCGCCATTTCTCACTCCCTCCGTTCAGGCTTGCCTGTCAATCAAAAAGTGGTGGCAGTAACGCCTTTTTTTGACCGTCACTGGTTTGACATCCATCAATACCAGACAGAAAAGGCAGTGTTCGGCTCTTAACGGCTGATAGCGACTCTAGCGAGGCATCGGCGGGTCTTACAGCCATTTATGGCTGTATGCCGGGGCAATGCCTGGTGTCAATCTGTATCAGCGATTTGGGGCGGGCAGGCATCTAAGCACCCGTTGCTGAACCAATTGCTGTCCAACGACTGACAGGGTATAGATTTATACTTTGATTTTACTCAGGATGTCGTCGCAGATGCTTTGCGACCTGGCAGGAGAATCGCTTTCCACGTATACGCGGACAATGGGTTCGGTACCGCTTTTTCGTACGTGGATCCAATGATCGGCGGCGATGGCTTTCACGCCGTCGCGCAGATCAAGGTCATAACCGGGGAAAAGGGCGGGAACGATGTCCATAACGGATTCCATGCGCTCGGGAGAAAGCTCCGCCTTGCCCTTGGCAAAGTGGTAGCGGGGCAGCGTGTCCACGATCTGTGAGACGGTTTTGCCTGTTTCAGCCAGCAGTCCGAGGATGAGCGCTATACCGGAAATGGCGTCGCGGGTGTAATTCACATCCGGGCAGATTATTCCTCCGTTGCCTTCGCCGCCGACTGGAGACTTGAGCTCCTGCATCAGCTTGCCGACGTTTATCTCGCCGACTCTGGCGCGGTGGACTTTTACTCCGAACAGAGAGGCGATATGGTCGGAAAGCATCGAACTGGAAAGATTGACAACAATATCCCCTGGATTTTTGGGCAGGATAAACAGCTCCGCCAGGGCGACGGAGTATTCCTCGCCGATGCACTCGCCAAGCTCGTTGACGATGGAAAGGCGGTCCACGTCAGGATCGGTGGCGAACCCGACATCCGCTTGATGTTCACTGACAGCCTGCGCCAAATGGCCAAGGTTTTCGTTCAGCGGTTCCGCGGGATGGGCAAACACGCCCGTGGGGGAGGAGTTGATCTCCACTATCTCGCAGTTCAGGCGCTCCAGCAGGAGGGGAGAGGTCAGTCCACCCGCGCCGTTCACCGAATCGAGCACAACCTTGAAGCGGCGGGCGCGGATTTTCTCCAGATCAAGCCAGGGAAGGGAGAGTATCTTGTCCAGATGGTATTCCCGGGCTTCAGAGTCGATGGCGAGGGTGCCGATACTTTGCCAATCCGCCCAGTTGACTGGTTGGCTTACAGATTCGAGGAAACGTGCGGCCTTATCCGCGGAGAGAAACATTCCGTCGCCGTCCACGAATTTCATGGCGTTCCACTGCGGAGGATTGTGGGAGGCGGTGATGGCGATCCCTCCCTGCGCGGAGTGTTTGCGGACGTTCAAGAGGACGGTGGGCGTGGCGACGACCCCGATCTCCACAACGTCGCATCCGGCACCGAGCAATCCGCTTATCACGGCATTGAGAACCGCGACGCCGGTCGTTCGCGAATCCCTGCCGACGACGACTTTGGGCTTGGAAGATTGGGGCGGGTTGAGTGATTCCTGGCTAATGAAATTACCGAACCGTGCCGCGTAGCGCAACACGATTTCGGGGTTCAGGGAGTCCGCAAAGACTCCCCGAACCCCGCTGACGCCGGTCATTAATCTGCTCATCAGAGCTTAATAACCGAACAGGAACCTATTGTCAATGATCTTGGCGTCCAGATAGACCTTTTCCCACCAGCGGTTGAAAGCCGCGTCGCTGAGGCGCTTTCTGATTTCTTCCTGCTTGGTCTTGTCAAACTTGGTCATATCCGGCTTATCGCGTTTCTCGCTATAGATAATGAAGGGGCCTTCTTTGGTCTCAAGCAGCTTGGAGTACTGTCCAGACTGCAGAGCCAAAGCAGCTTTGCTGAAATCCTCGAGGGTTGCGTTCACGGTCGGAATCCAGGATTTCATTTTGTGGCCGTTGAGGTCGATAATCTTCCAGCCCTCAGCTTCCGCGGTCTTCAGATAGTCTTCCGGCTTGACCCGCTTCATAAACTCCTGGGCTTTTGTTTTGACCAGAGCGATCTTCTTTTGGCGTTCCAGATCGGCTTTGATCTGCAGTTTCTTGTCATTGAAGTCTTCGTAATAGCTCTTCACGTTATCGGTCACTTCCGCCACAATGAGCTGCGGATTTGGCTGCCCGGCTACCCGATAGACATCGGACACCTTGCCCTTTTTGGCAGAGCGCATGAAGCTGAACAACCCGTCATGCTGCCCGAATCCTTCCATCTGCTTGTAGCTTTTGTCGTGGGCGAGCCAGGCGCTGGTTTCCACTTTGAGTTTGAGCTGCTTGGCGGCTTTGTCGATGCCTTTGCTTTCGATCAGTTTCTTGGCGTTCATCGCTTGGTCGCTGATGGCGCGCATCGTGCGGGCTGAAGTGTTAACCTTGAGCAAGATGTGGCTGGCTGCCACTTCCTCTTTGCCGGGAACGGCGGAAGCGATGGAATCGCACTTGATGATGTGCCAGCCGAAGGAAGTTTTTACGGGCTGGGAGATATCGCCGGGTTTCATGTTGAAAGCGGCGTCCTCAAACTCCTTGACCATTTGGCCGCGGGGGAAAACTCCCAGCGAGCCGCCCTGCTTGGCGTTGCTTTGGTCTTCGGAATAAACTCTGGCCAGGGTCGCGAAATCTTCCTTGTTCTTGGTCAACCTGTTGTAAAGGTCGTTGGCGCGGGTCTTGACGTCTGTGCTATCCTGCTCGGAGGCCTTGACCTCAAAACTTACGTATTTCAGGCGGGTGGCAGGACCCTTCTTGAATTCTTTGTCCTTGTTCTTTTCATAATAGCTTTTAACTTCGGCGTCAGTAACTTTCACTTCGCCGGCGTCGTGATAGTCAAACCAGATCGCCTTTCCGGTCATGCTGTCCATTTCTTTGACAAACTCGTTCTTGAGGCTGTCGGCGTTGATGTTGGCGTCTTTGATGATCTTCTCTTTGAGCCGTTCATAGGGAAGGAGCTCTTTCATGTTCAGGTAGATCTTCTGCGCGAAGGACATGCCATCCTCATAGACAGCGTTGGGGTCGTCAAGCAGCTTGTAATACTTGTTTACGTCAAACTTGCCGTTGGTTTTCAGGTCTTCCATGTCGGTCAGGCCCTGGATAAGTGAATACTCGTTGAGCATAGCCGCACGGATGTCCTTTTCGCTGACCTTGATTTTGTGCTTCTTGTACTGCTGGTTGAAAAGCACTTCCTGGATCAGGTTGGTCCATGTCTGATTGCGAAGCTGGGTCCGGGTGGATTCGTCCAGCACGAAACTCTGTCCGCTGGCTTTGGCTTCCGCCTGGCGGGATTTCACCAGTTCGTTGAACTTGTCGTCGAACATCTCTTTGGTTATCCGGGTGCCGTTGATCTTTCCGATCAGGTGCGAAGTGCCGAACAGCTGTTGGTAACCCATGAAACCGCCTACGCCGGCCAGTGATAGAATGAATGTCACCGCCACAATGTAAACGATCACTTTTTGCTTCTGTCTAAGTTTATCGAGCATTTATCTCCTCCCAAAATGGGTCAAATAATCGTGATTAAGCCATGATTTTCAGGGGCGTTTTTTCTTCAAGGTTTTTTTTAGATCTCTGCTTTGCGGATGAATGCCAGACCCAACAGAGCGAAGAACAGATTTGGCGACCAGGCTGCCCAGACAGGAGGAATAACGCCGTTGTAGCCAAGGCTCTGGGTGACGCGGACCGCGATCAGATATGCAAAACATACCACCAATCCCATCAAAAAGATCAAGCCGCGCCCTTTGGACCTGATGTTTGAGGTGGCAATGGGGATGAAAAAGAAGATCACGATCAGATTTGTCAGGGGGAAAGCGATCTTCATGTGCAGGTCAACTATCTCCCTGTTGGCGTCTTCCCCCATCTTCTGCAGGGTGGCAATGTATTGGCGGAGGGCGAAGAAATTGAGAGAGAGGGTTTTGGTGGTGATGCGGACGAAATCCCTTGGCTTGACATCCAACAAGGGCAAGTCCGTGGACGGATAATGCCTGAAATATGTTTGAACCCCTTTGTCAAACTTGCGTATCTCGCAATCCTCAAGAATCCATTTATCGTCTTTCCAAACTGCGCCAGAAGCGGTTACATGCTCGGCGATTTCCTTGTCCTTATAATCAACCACGGTCAGATCGATGATCCTCAGGTTGTTTCTGTATCCGTCGAAAAAGCCGAAGTAGTAAAAATCGTTTTTGTTGCCCTGATAATGGACACGCGATTTCAACATGCTGTCTTCGGCAGGTTCGCCCTTGATCTGCACATTGTAGACATAGATGCGTTTCGCTTCCGCCCACGGGAGAACGTATTCCCCCAGAAGCATGACTCCCAGGCTGATGATCACGCCCAGCAGGAAAAGGGGAAGCATGGCGCGCTTGATGCTGACACCGGCAGCGCGGATGGCAACGCTTTCATTATGCTTAGATAGAGAGTTCATCATGAACAGGCCGGTCAACAGAACCGTGACCGGAGAAGTAAGCACGATCAGATAGGGAAGGCGCAACAGGTAATACAGCGTGCCAAGTTCCGCTGTCGCTCCGCTGCGGATCAGGCGGGGAAGGTTGTCAATCACGTCGATGACGATAAAAACCACGGCAAAGGAGAAAAAGATGATGAGGTATGTCTTCAGGAACTCGCGGAGGATATATTTATCCAGTATTCTCATCGTTGCCTCAGTGGATCAACTCGTCCGGAGTTTCTGCCTTCCTGGTTTTCAGATGCGACAGCCTCCAGCCAAGAAGATTCAGGTTGACAAGCTGCTTCTCGCGCATTGAAGCATAGACCATAATCACGCCTAAAGCCAGGAACACCAGATTGATGATCCACATGGAAAGGAAAGGACTGACCAGACCCTTGTCGGCAAGCTGCTCGCCTCCGGTGAGCGCGATGTAATAGACCAGAAAAATCAGCGAGGAAACAGAAAAAGCCATCCCTATCCCGCTGGTGCGGGTCATCAGACCCAATGGCACGCCCAATAGCACAAAGATAATGATGGCGAAGGACAGGGCGAATTTCTTGTGGTATTCAACCTGCAGCGAACGGAGTTTTTCCACGATCTCCTTTTCCTGGTCGCGTGCCATTTGCAGCATCACACTGATCCGGCGGGATTCGACCCGTTCCTCATACGCCATGCTTGCGGCACTCTGATTGGGGATCCTGCGGCTGAGGTTGGATATCTCCAAACGCTTTTGCTCCAATACGGATTGCTGCTCGCTAATCGCGTCTGTGAGTTGGCCATAGGTCATTTCACGGTCGGAGCGATATCCGGATTCGCCAAAATCAAGGCTTGTGGCGAGATCCCGGATGTTTACGATAAACTTCTCGAAGCGCCGGACTTGATACTTGCCTGGTTCCTTGTCGTTGCGCTCATGCATTTCGCCATCGTGAAGGATGATCTGCATGCTGTTCCCGCGATCCATCTGAACGACCTCTCCGCTCTTTGCCAATAGGGTCCGCGGCAGTTTGGTCTGGCTGCGGTCATAGATCAAGACATCCGTTAACTGGTTGTTTTTATTGTCTTTGACGTAGACGGTGTAGTCAAGAACCGTGGTGAACTCGTTGGGCTTGATGTTCGTCATCGGCCTGTGGTAAGCGACTTTGACCATCAGGTTTTTTAGTTTGTGGTTGGTATTGGGAAGGAAATAATGGTTGAAATAGACCATCAATCCCGTCAGCACCATGGCAACGAGAAAGAGTGGCAGAAGCTGGCTGTAAATGTTTATGCCGCTTGATTTCATGGCTGTGGTTTCTCGATCAACGGTCATCCTGCCAAAAGCGAGAATGGTGGCAACTAGCACTGCCATGGGGATTGAAAGGGCGAGCATATACGGCAGAGAGAGAGTGAAAAGCTGTACCACGGTTCCCGCGTCCAATTTCTTCTCAATGATGAGGTCAAGCAGATCGATCACGCGGTCGATCAATAATATGAAAGTGACCACCAGTAGCGAAAGGATGAAAGGAACGGCGTGTTCCCTGACAATGTACCTTTGCAGGATTCTCACTTGCTGGTTCCCAGTAGGCTCAAAATCCCAGCTTCGTCGAGTATTGACACGCTACCGAGCTTTCGCGCTTTGTCTAATTTGGAGCCAGGTTTTGCGCCCACGATCAGATAATCCAGCGCGGAACTCACACCACTCACGATTCTTCCGCCATGAGACCGGATCAGGCTCTCCATCTCTGAGCGGGAGTACTTTTCCAGAGTGCCCGTAAGCAAGAATGTTTTGCCATCAAGCTCGTCCGAGGCGCGCTGGCTTTGGTATACGAGATTAACCCCACTTTGCCTGAGGTTTTCAATCAGTTCAATGTTTTCCGGCACGCGAAAATAAGCCCTGACAGCAGTGGCAATCTTCTCTCCGATTTCAGTTACCCGCAGCAGTTCTTCTTCGTCCGCTTTGATCAGAGCATCGATGTTGCCAAAATACTCCGCCAGATAACGCGCCGTGATTGCTCCCACATATCGGATGCCCAACGCAAACAGGACCTTGTCGAAGTTGCGCCGCCGCGATTCATCCACCGCCGCGCGGAGATTCTCTGCCGATTTCTCGCCCATCCGGTCCAAAGCCGCCAACTGCATATAATCCAAATGATAGATCTCGGAAATGTCGTTCAGCATTTTGATCTCGATCAAGCGTGCGATCAGGCTTTCTCCAAGACCGCTGATATCCATCGCCTCGCGGGAGGCGAAATGCTCAATCCTGCGTTGAAGTTGGGCGGGGCAGTGAGAATTTGAACAATACAGGATCGCTCCCTGCAGGTCTTTTTCCAGCGAGCTGGAGCAGACCGGGCACGCAATGGGGAATTGCACCCTCTGAGCATTTGGATCTCGTCTGTCCTCAACCACGTTTAAGACTTTGGGAATAATCTCGCCGGATTTGATTATTCTAACCGTGTCGCCAAGATGAAGGTCCAGACGTTTGATCTCATCAGAGTTGTGCAGCGTGGCGCGGGAGACAGTGCTGCCGGAAATGTAGACTGGTTCAAGGATGGCGACAGGGGTGATCGCCCCCGTGCGTCCAACCTGGTATTGAACATCAAGCAGCCTGGTTTCCTTTTCCTCAGGTTTAAACTTGTATGCCACCGCCCATTTGGGGCTTTTGGATGTGTAACCGAGCCTTTTTTGCAAAGCAAGTTCATCGATCTTGACCACAACACCGTCAATTTCGTAGGGAAGAGTGTATCGTTTGGCTTCCCAAAGGTCGCAAAATGCCTGGATTTCGTCATAAGACTTGCATGAGCAACTAATACCGGTAGTGGGGAACCCCTGGGCGGCCAAGAATCCCAGCAGCTCCGACTGCGTCTCGAATGGCGCGTTTTCAGCCGATCCCACGCTGTAAAACAAAGCCGCAAGGTGCCTCTTTTTCACCAGTTCAGGATTTTTAAGCTTGATCGAGCCAGCGGCGGCGTTGCGCGGATTGGCAAAAACCTTCTCCTCGTTGGCAGCCCTTTGTTCATTGAGAGCGAGAAAGTCGGACACGGGGATGTATATTTCCCCTCGAATCTCGATGGGAGAGCCATGTGATATCGATTCCGGCACGGAGTCCAACTGCGACACGTTCGCTGTCACGACTTCTCCAGTTATCCCGTCACCGCGTGTGGTGGCATAAATCAGGTTACCATGCTCATAATACAGATTGATGGAAAAACCGTCGATCTTCAGTTCAACGTAAAATCCCGGCGCAAAGCCCAGATCAGTAGCTGTCTTTTCCACCCAATCATTGAGCTCTTTCGCGGAATAGACGTTGTCCAGGCTGTACATCCTCTGTTTATGTGGAATCGTATCGGAGGCCGAGCTCAGATCATTGCCCACCTTATGCAGGGGGGATTCGGTTTGTTCCTCAGGTTCGAGCTGGCTTTCCAACTCCCGCAACCGACGGGTAAGCTGATCATATTCATAATCTGTAATGACCGGGTTCGCCAATTGATGATAGAGGACGTTGTGCCTTTCTATCTCATTGCGCAAACGCTCGATCTCTTTCTTGATCTCTTCGTTCACAGCGAGTACAACCCAGGCCTTCGGTCCGCAAAAGCGTCGTTCAGCGGAGTAACGGCTTTGTTCAATGCCAAATCGGGATCGATAATGCATGTTTCGATCCCCTGTTCGGTTTCGCCCATTCTGGCCAGGATCTCTCCTTTAGTCCCCAGAATCTGGCTCTGTCCAGTAAAACCAAGCGATTGGCCGCCCCGGGTTTCAGTTCCAGTCCGGTTGGATGTAATGGAAAAAACCCTATTCTCCAGGGAGCGGGTGATCATCGCCTGCTGGCACCAAGGCAAAACGAGGTTCGAGGGATGGCAAATAACCTGCGCTCCTTTGAGAGCCAATGTTCTGGCGGCTTCGGGGAACTGCCAGTCGAAGCAGATCATGAGACCCAAACGCACTCCATACTTGCCCTCGAAAACGTTCAAACCGCTATCGCCAGGCTGGAACCACAGTTTTTCGTTCCAGAACAAATGCGTTTTCCGATAGACATAATAGCTTCCGTTCGGGTTGAGGAGCGCGGCTGAGTTGTAGAGTTTATCACCAGACAGCTCCGCAAAACCGTAAACCAAGCTGAAGTTGTTATCCCGCGAAAGCATGCGCAGCGTCTCAAATGCCATGCCCCCAGGTATCTCTTCGCTGATACTGCTCACTTCCTCCTTGTTATCGAACATATAACCGGAGAGACAAAGTTCAGGCAGCACAACCAGATCCGTCTCGAGAGGCGCCAGCATTTCGGTCAGCGAACTCAGATTCTCCTTCGGCTCCAGAAGCCGAGGATTTAATTGCAATGCAGAAACGCGGTATTCCATATTCTTCGATCTCACTCAACCGAGCGGGTTGTCAGGATGCAATCCCTTTCGGATGAAGCTGATCGCTCCATATTCATTTATCGCTCAATAATCCTGAACGAGCCTTTGCAGTCAAGTTCTTTATCCTCCATAGCGACATGGGTAGTCCATTGGGAGATTCAACAGCATTATGACAGATTCCTTTGCCTATGGTTCCGGTAGCACACAGAAAGAAAGGCGGAGAAAAAATCTCCGCCTTATGGTCATCTTGAGTTGAGAGAGTTTACTTTAAGTTTGTATCATATGACCATAGGAGTAAGCTATCAAAAAAGGAGACT
>CAZKAA010000029.1:0-24822 GCA_964550575.1 uncultured Candidatus Cloacimonadota bacterium | reverse complement strand
ACACCCTATCCTACACTCTTTCCCTACACGACGCTCTTCCGATCTAGGCGGTCTCCGGGAGGTTTCAGATGCGCAAGAGTATATTGTTGGCTTTACTGATCAGCGAAGCGCTCGCTTTGGGAGCCCAGCAGCCGGAATGGGAGATCGGGCAGGCCCCAGTGTTTGTCACCCAGACATACTACGACTATATGAACGGCGGCTATCACGACCTGCCGCTGGCTGAGTTTCCCCTCTTGGCAGGAGGCGGAAGGGTGATGGCCTATCATGCCCGCCGGGGCAGTATGTCCGCCTTGCGCAAAGTATACTTCTCTTATGTCGATGGCATGGGGCAGCTTGAGCCGGTGGTAGATCCCTGGCAGGACGTGAGCGTAAATATGGGCTATCCCTCGCTGGCTTTTGATTACACTCTGAATCGTGCGCTCTACGCCTGGCACGAGTCCCACGACGCGGACACGCCTCTGGAAGTGGTGTTCATGCATGAAGCGGACCCTATCGGAATTCCGGGATTCTATAGCGACCGCTTTCCTGTTTTTGACCCTCCGGCCTTGCCGGCCGGACACGAAAACGACGAATTCATCTGGCCCAGCATCAAGACCGGACCCTCCCCAATTCCATCAATGAGAAGGGTTTATATCCTGGCAAGGAACCACTCCGACGGTGCGGGTGGCAACCCTTCCGAAAACGTGATGATAGCCTATGCGGACTACGATGAATCCCTGCTGAACGGCGGACAGAACCTCAATTGGAGCTATACCACCATTCCGCTCTTGGACGACTGGCACAACTCCACGGGCAATATTTATCGCAGGATGTACGGCTCCTTCGCAGTGGGCGATGACGGCAGAATTTACTATGCAGGCTATCACTATGCCTACGATGAGGTTGCCGAAGAAACTCTCGCAGAGCCGGGCCTCGACGTCTTCGTCTGCGACAACTACGGCGCTGGAACCTGGCAGCACTACACCCACTCCAACAGGATACCCTCCTCCAACCCCTGGAATCCCGCGCTCATGCGCCACGCCTTCTATTACGGCAGCCCGCCCGAGGAAGAGATTCCCATACCCGACGAGGAGATTTACTACTACATCGCCTACAGCAGCCATTTCAACCTTCATATCGACGCGTACGGCAAACTGCACATGCCGGGAGTGTGGATGCTGTGCCTTGGAGAGCAGAATTACCCGATCTGGGAAGCAACGACGGTGAAGGAGACGGTGTTTGACCCCGACAACCACGAGTTCAGCATCCGTGAGGTATATCCCGTGGCGGGAACCAGTTCCGACGACCTCTGGTGGATGCCCTGGGACACCGACGGCAACCTGGTCGCGGATAACTGGCCCCTGACCCAACTCCAGCCGGAGATGACGCTAAACTGCTTTCCCTGGTGCCATTGGGATTTGGACCAGGGAGTTGGGATAATGGTGTCGCAAAGCAACTACACGCGCCTGACCGGCAGCGGCGACGGCACGCTCGTCTGCCTATGGCAGGACAGTTACAAGGCGCGGATGTATCACCTCAATCCCGCTGAATATACGCAGTATGCCCCTTACACCGACAATCCGGAGATATATCTCTCTGTGAGTCCGGACAACGGAGCGCACTGGTTGGAGCCCATCATCTTCAGCGCGGTGGACACCCCCGAACTGGCGGGTATGACACCGATGTGGGTGTATCCCTCCAACAATCTGGTTTCCATAACCAATGAGGAAGTCTTTGAACTTTGGAAGCGAGTATATCTGATGTTTTTGGATGACCACAATTGGGGACCCGCCCTGCCGCCGTCCCAAGAAATCGACTGGGGAAACATCATGTATCTGGCGCTGGATTTTGAGGTGCCCGCGGTGGCTAATCCTCAGGAAGAATCGGTTCCCGCGGTTGCTCTGCGCCTGACTGCGCATCCCAACCCTTTCGCTTCTTCCTGCCAGCTTGATTTCACCTTGGAAACCAAAAGCCCCGTGGAACTTTGCATCTACAATCTCCGCGGCCAGGCAGTGCGGCGCTGGCATAACGACACTTTCCCCGCCGGGGAGGCTCAACTGGTGTGGGATGGTAAAGACAGTCAGGGCATAGACTTGCCCGCGGGCATCTATTTTGCCAGGCTTAAAGCAGGTTCTCAAAGCGCGCTAAGGAGATTGGTGCGGATTAAATAAAGGTTGACAGGCGCTTCCGAGTATTATAATTGTATCAACCCTTTTGGGAGGAATAATGAAATTACTCAAAGCGTCCCTGTTCCTGCTCGCAATGGTCAGCCTCATTTGCGGCTGCGCCTGCAACAAGAAGCAGGAACCGAGCCAACTGAGCGCGACCGGAACTGACTCCGTCGGCGCCCAGATCAACGATTTTGCTTTCCGTCTCTACGCGCAGGCGGATAAATCCGGACAAAACCTCTTTTTCTCACCTTATAGCATTTCCACCGCCTTTGGCATGGTCTATGGCGGAGCCAAAGGCAACACCGCGAAAGAGATCGCCAGGGTGATGTCTTTCACCCTGCCGGAAGCGGAACAGCAGATCGCGATCCGCAACCTTCAGCAGAGTTTGAACGCTCTCGGCGAGAGGCAGAAAGCTGAATTGAGCGTCGCCAACGGGCTCTTCGGCGCCAAGAAGCATGAAGGCTTGCTGTTGCCGGAGTATCTGAAGCTGCTGCGCGAAAACTATGCCAGCGACCTCTATTCGCTTGATTTCGGCGACGCGCCCGGCACCGCGAAGTTTATCAACAAATGGGTGGAGGACAAAACCAATGATCGCATCCACGACCTCGTGAGCCCCAGCCACATTGAGCATAGCAACGACGGTCTGGTCCTGGTCAACGCCATCTTCTTCAAGGGTAACTGGCTCAAGCAGTTTGATCCCCAAGACACCTACAAGGACAACTTTTATCTGTCCGGAACGGATCGCAGCGCCGATAACTCCAAACCGGCGATGATGATGCATCTGCAGGATGCCTTCCCCTATGCCGAGTTGCCCGGCTGCCAGATTCTGGAACTCCCTTATACCGAGGAAGAGCTGGCGATGATGGTCGTGCTGCCCGATGATGTGGACAAGCTTGGCAAAGGCTTGGATCTGGCGGAATTTAAATCCTGGCGCAAAGCGCTGAAGCAGAACGAAGTCAAGGTCTATTTGCCCAGCTTCAAGCTGGAACTGACCTTGGAGGGGCTGTCCGGCATGCTGCAAAACATGGGAATAGTGGACGCTTTCAGCGATGCCAGAGCCGACTTCACGGGTATCCGCAAACCTGGTTCAGGAGCGGATCTCTATATCATGGATGTCCTGCATAAAGCCTTTGTGGAAGTGAAGGAAGAAGGCACCGAGGCTGCCGCCGCCACCGCAGTGGTGATGGAAACCAAGGCTGCTCCGGGTCCGGAACCGCAGATCCCAGTCTTCCGCGCCGACCATCCTTTCCTCTATTTTATCCTGCACAAGCCCACGGAAACCATCCTGTTCATGGGCAAGCTGGCTGAACCGGCTATGTAGATTATCAGTTCCATAGATCAGGCTGGGGCTGGTTTTCCGGCCTCAGCCTTTGTTTTTGACCGCTCGGATGATATCCGCAGACAAGAACAGATCATGGAGTTTCCCATGTCCCTTTCCAGAGATGTCTGATGCCGGGTGTTTCAGCAGATAACCTGTCCCAACTCCTTATGATACCAGATCGGTTCAGTTTGTGAGCAGCACCTTTGCCCGATAAGCCTTGCCCTTGCCGGTTCCCGTGACCAGATAGATACCAACAGGCAATCTCCTTCCCTGGTTATCTTCCCCGTTCCACAAGCAGGATGCTTCGGTTTCACCGCCCGCAGTGAGTTGCAGTGTTCTGACCAATCTACCGCGCAGATCGAAGACTTTGAGATCAGTTATGTGCGCTTCGCGGGAGCAGAAAAATCGCGTCTCCTGTTGGAAAGGATTGGGGTAAACGCAAAGTTGTGCCATTGGCGGCGCGATTTCATCCTCCGCGCCGGAGGGATCGACGAGGTTAAACCCGAGGGCGGGTAAAAATCCGTAGTCCTCGATCTGAAATCTCAGTTCATGTTCACCCCAGGTCAATGGAGCGGCGGGGAGATAGAGGAAACTGGCAGTATACGCGTTGCCGGGGGGAATCACCAACCAGGACGGATTGGATTGGTATGAGGGAGTGATCTGCTCTCCGTCCAGAAACAGCCTGATCCATTGGTTATCCGGGAAGTTTATCACGCAGTCGCTGGCGGAGTGGTTGTAGAGTGTGATGGAAGCATTAAGCTGCTGCGGCGATGCGTTGATCAACAGGGAGGAAAAACTGATGTATTCAAACGTGGCAGGTAGGTAAATCTGCTGGGAATCCAGAAAGTGAGCGTAAACCCAAGGGGCCTGGTATCTCCGGACATCGACCTGATGGTTGCCGAAAGGGATGGGGTCTGCGGGGTTGTAA
The DNA here is from genome assembly GCA_964550575.1 of uncultured Candidatus Cloacimonadota bacterium. Taxonomy (GTDB): domain Bacteria; phylum Cloacimonadota; class Cloacimonadia; order Cloacimonadales; family Cloacimonadaceae; genus Syntrophosphaera. The sequence goes on along the minus strand of CAZKAA010000029.1, from coordinate 20,423 downwards.
CTGATTTCGCAGGTGTAATCATCCCATATGATCAATGTCTCTGATCCGATGAATCCTGTGCTGTCCGGAGCGTTCATGTCCCATGCCCCGTCCACAAACAGCTCCACCCAGGGCCAGTTATCAAACAGGATTCCCAGGGTTTCGTTTCCGTTGACGTTATGGGCGGTGACCCAGGCAGTGATGCTGTCCGCGGAAACGCTGGTAATCCCCCACTCGTACTCGACCGTCGCAAACAAAGCCGCCGCAAGGCATAGTAAAAATAAAACCGTGACAAGTCTGGCCATGGTTCCTCCCCCGGACATCAACTATGATTGGCATCCACAAAGAGATGTTTATCTATAAGCCTGATGCATGTCAAGATTTTCTTTCAACTTATCTTTGGCGAGCAGACAATTGTTCTCCGGTATGTTCCCCTCAAGTGAGTTATGGGTGATTATGCCTTGGCAAAGCACTCTGTGCCGCGTAAACAATGACATAATAGCAAACTGGAAACACAACATAATCATTTACTCAGAATAAGCTGATCCGATCAGTAATACCTGATAAGGCGTATCTGCTTTGCGCGATGTCTTTTCGCAATGAGAACTGGATGATTAGTTGATTGTCGGCTTTTTCTTGACGAAATCCGCGCCTGTATGAAATTGGAAAATCAAGTTATTGAGGTGTTATAAACCATCCCTGAACACTCAAAATCAACCTGATAAGGGGACTATAGACATGCTTTCAACCAAGGACTCAATCCAGAAGCTGCTGGACAAAGAGCAAAAAGTCCTGCAAATGGGCGGCGAAAAAGCCGTCGCCAAACAGAAGGCGGGAGGCAAACTAACCGCACGCGAGCGCCTTGATCTGTTGTTTGATCCCGGCACCTTCCGCGAGTTGGACATGTTTGTGCAGCATCGCTGCGACAATTTTGGCATGGAAAAGATCGAAATCGAATCCGACGGCGTGATCACCGGACACGGCATGGTGGACGGACGCCCGGTTTTTGCTTTCTCGCAGGATTTCACTTCCCGCGGAGGCTCACTCGGCGAGATGCACGCAGCCAAGATCTGCAAGGTGATGGACATGGCGTTGAAGAGCGGAGTTCCCTTGGTGGGAATTCAGGACAGCGGCGGAGCCCGCATCCAGGAAGGCGTGGACGCGCTGCGCGGCTACGGCGATATCTTTTTTCGCAATTCCCGCGCCAGCGGTGTGATTCCCCAGATCACCGCGATCATGGGACCCTGCGCCGGCGGAGCGGTTTATTCGCCTGCCATGACCGACTTCGTGTTCATGGTCAAGAACACCAGCTTCATGTTTATCACGGGACCGGACGTGATCCGCGCGGTTACGGGCGAAGAAACCACGCAGGAAGACCTTGGCGGCGCCATGGCGCACAACACCCACAGCGGCAATGCCCATTTTGCTTGCGAAAATGACGCCGACGCCATCGAGCAGATAAAAATCCTGCTTTCATATCTGCCCGCCAACAACATGGAAGACGCTCCGCGCGCGGAATGCTCCGACGATCCCTGGAGGCTGTGCCCCGAGCTAGACGAAATCGTTCCGGACAGCCCGAAAATGAGCTATGACATGCACACCGTGATCCGCACCATTGTGGATAACGGTGAGTTTTTTGAACCGCATAAATATTACGCGCAGAACATCATTGTCGGCTTCGCCCGCCTGAATGGGCGCGTAGTCGGCATCGTTGCCAATCAGCCCACCGTCCTGGCAGGGTGCCTGGACATTGACGCTTCGGACAAAGCGACCCGCTTCATCCGTTTCTGCGACGCCTTCAATATCCCGCTATTGACCCTGGTTGACGTTCCCGGCTATCTGCCCGGCACGCATCAGGAGTGGAACGGCATCATCCGGCACGGCGCCAAGCTGCTGTGGTGCTATTCCGAAGCGACAGTGCCCAAACTTACCGTGGTCACGCGCAAGGACTACGGCGGAAGCTATATCGCCATGAGCAGCAGGCATTTGGGGGCTGACATGGTCTTTGCCTGGCCGACCGCCGAGATCGCCGTGATGGGTGCCCAGGGCGCGGCCAACATCATCTTCCGCAAAGAAATCGACGCCGCGGAGGACAAAGCCGCCAAGCGCGCGGAAATGATCGGTATCTATGAACGCGAGTTCAACAATCCTTACGTGGCTGCTTCCCGCGGCTATGTGGACGCGGTGATCCGTCCCGCGGAAACGCGCAAGCGCCTGATCGACGCGCTGGAGATCCTTTCCAGCAAGAGTGAAAGCCTTCCGCCCAAGAAGCACGGTAACATCCCGGCTTAAGGGAGCAGCGATGGCAGATAAAAAACAGGAACTCGCCGCCATCTCTGCAGTGATCGCCATGCTCTCCGAAGAAGAGGCCAACGCTTTCCAACCCCGCCTGACGGGCAATTATCCCAGCGTCTGGCAGTCCTACGGACGCCAGCAGACCATGCAATACCGCGATATCACCCAACGCAGAATTATTAAAAAAAACAGATAGAAGGAGAAACCATGCATAAACATGGCATCTTGGAATACGCAAAAATGAACTACGAGGCTGACCGTCCCAAAGCGGCCAATCCGATTAAAATACAGGACCTGTCCTTCCGCGACGGGCACCAATCCCTGTTTGCCACCCGCGGCCGCACCGAGGACCTGCTCCACGTGGCGGAACTCATGGACCAGGTGGGCTATTACTCCATGGAAGTCTGGGGCGGAGCGACATTCGATACCATGCACCGTTACCTCGGCGAAGATCCCTGGGAACGTATCCGCGCGCTGAAAAAACACATCAAAAAAACCCCGTTCTCCATGCTGCTCCGAGGGCAGAACCTGGTTGGCTATCAGAACTACGCCGACGACGTGGTGGAAGCCTTTGTCCAGAGAGCCTGCGACAACGGGATAGACATCTTTCGCGTGTTCGACGCCCTTAACGATTTCCGCAACTTCCAGACCGCGGTCAAGATCATCCAGAAAAACAAAAAGCACTTTCAGGGCACGATCTGCTACAGCCTCACCGAACAGCGCATGGGCGGCGAGATCTACAACATCGACTATTATGTGAACAAAGCAAAGCAGCTTGAGGAGATGGGGGCGGACACCGTCTGCGTCAAAGACATGGCGGGGCTCGTTGCTCCCTATGACGCCTACGATCTGGTCAAAGCGCTCAAGGAAAACGTCAAAGTTCCGGTCCATCTGCACACCCATTTCACCAGCGGGATGGGCGACCTCGCGCTGTTCAAAGCCATCGAAGCCGGCGTGGACATCATCGACACCTGCCTCGGACCCTACGCCTACCGCACCTCGCATCCTGCGGTAGAACCCTTTGTGATCACGCTTTTGGGCACCAGCCGCGATACCGGTTTCGACATCCGCTTGCTGAACAAGATCGGCAAGGAAATGGAGAAAGACATTCCCAAGTATTTGCAGTTCGCAGATAATACAAAATTCAACATCATCGATACGGACGTGATCATCCATCAAACCCCCGGCGGCATGCTCTCCAATCTGGTGAACCAACTGCGCCAGATGGACGCCCTCGACCGCCTTGACGACGTGTTCAAAGAGATTCCTAAGGTCCGCAAGGAACTGGGGCAGATTCCGCTCGTTACTCCCACGAGCCAGATCGTGGGAATCCAGGCCGTCAACAACGCTCTCTTCGACACCAAGGACGGCGAATACGCCCGCATCACCGAGCAGGTCAAGGACCTCTGCTACGGTCTGTACGGGAAAACCACCCTCCCCATCGATCCCGAAGTTCAGAAAAAAGCGCTCAAAGGCTATCCCCGCGGCGAGAAGCCCATCACGGTGCGCCCCGGAGACGTGATCGAACCCGGCATGGACAAGGTAAAAGTCGAAACTGAAGGCCTCGCCAGGGATCTGGATGACCAACTGATCGTCGCTCTCTACAACCTCACAGGTAAGAAGTTCCTCAAGATCAAGTACGGACAGGAACCGATGCCTGAGGACATGAAACCGACCACCCTGGAAGAAGTTAAGCGTCAGGAAGAGCTTTGCGCAAAAGCCAAAGCCGGTCAACTTGTGGCCAAGACCGACAAGCAACCGGTGGAAAAACCGGAAGGCCTGCGCCAGTTCGACGTCTTCATAGACGACACCCACTATCTGGTGGAAGTCGCGGAAAAGGGCGGAACTCCCCGCGTGGTGCGCTCCGCTCCAGCGGTTGCCGCTCCCAAGCCGGCAGCCCAGTCTGCCCCAGCGCCGAAGACAGCTCCCGCACCGGTCAAAAAAGACCCTGCGCCGCAACCCGCTGCTTCGGCGGCTGCCGCTTCAGCGGAAGGCACTTCGGTTCCCGCGCCGATGCCCGGAATGTTTGTCAAATATGAAAAGCAGGTGGGCGACAAAGTCGCGGTCGGCGACACCGTCCTGGTTCTGGAAGCGATGAAGATGTACAACAATATCCCCAGCCCCGTGGCGGGAACCGTTGTAGCGACGCCCTTCAGTTCCGGCGACACGGTTGCCAAGGGCGACGCCCTGATCGTAATCAAACCGGAATAAGGTCACATCATCATTTAACAAAATAGACATATAAGCTACAGCCCGAGTGAGGAGTCAGCGATGCAGACGAAAAGCATGATCATGGACAAGGCTCAGATGGAGCGCAGCGTTCACCGCATGGCGCATGAGATCATCGAACAGAACCGGGGTCTGGAAAAGATCCGCCTGGTTGGCATCCGCAGCCGCGGAGTTCCTTTGGCGCAAAGGCTTTCAGACTATCTGCGCTTGATCGAGGGGCAGGACATTCCGGTCGGGATCCTGGACATCACCCTCTACCGCGACGACTTGTCCACCATCTCGCACCAGCCGGTGATCAGGGGTTCGGAACTTGGTTTTGACATCGAGGACGCGGTCATCGTGCTCGTGGACGACGTGCTCTACACCGGACGCACGGTGCGCGCCGCGATCGATGCCCTGCTCGACTTCGGCCGTCCCAAACAGATCCAACTTGCCGTACTGATCGACCGAGGACACCGAGAACTGCCAATCAAGGCAGACTACGTGGGCAAAAACGTGCCCACTTCCAAAGAAGAGATCATCAAGGTCGAGTTTGAGGAAACCGATGGATCAGACTCCGTCAAGATCGTTCTGGTCTAAGTATCAGGCGCGTTGGGAGAGCACCCGCTCGCTGGTCTGCGTGGGGCTGGATTCGGACGTTACCCAGTTGCCGGATTGCGTGATGGGCGAAGCCAATCCGATCTGGGAATTCAACCGCCGCATCATCGATGAAACCCACGCCCACGCCTGCGCCTACAAGCCCAACCTCGCCTTCTATCTGAGCGACGGCCTGCGCGGCCTGGAAGCCCTGCAGCGCACAGTGGAATACATTCCTGACGAGATCCCGGTCATCCTCGACTGCAAGGTCGGCGATATTGGTTCCACCATGGAGCAGTATGCCGTCAGTTTCTTTGACCGCATGGGCTTCGACGCCATTACCCTCAATCCGTTGATGGGTTCCGATGTCCTCAAACCCGTGCTGAGGCGCGAAGGCGCTTTCTGCTTCGCCCTTGCTCTCACCTCCAACCCTTCGGCGGAGGACTTCTTCCTCAACGGCCATATATGCGAGTTGGTCCCGGAGTGGCTGGCTGCCTATCCGGTTGAACAAATAGGAGCGGTGGTGGGGGCTACCCAGACCGCGGACTTGCACAAGATGCGCAAACTGATGCCGGGCAGGATCTTCCTCATTCCGGGCATCGGCGCTCAGGGTGGCGATCTGGAAGCGGTGATGCAATACGCCACCGACACCCCCTGGCAGCCCAACATCCTGATCAACTCCTCTCGAGGCATCATCTTCAAGGAGAAAACGCCCCAGTTTGCCCAGGCCGCGGGTAAGGCGGCTGCGGAACTGAAACACAGCATCATTGTCTGATCAATAACTTAAAGGATACTAATAGTTTAACTTTGGACGGCCGCGACGACCATGGTTCAAAGGTAAATTCCGGTATCTACCTACTGATGGTCGTGGGCGCGGGAATACAGGAGACCAGGCGGATTGCCGTTATTCATTAGCAGATAGAATCTGATTCACCCATACCTTTGGGTCATAGTAGATGCTTGGTTCTCAGGACGTTTGGCGCAATCTTTGCTTGTTAATGGGCGGGGGCGGTGAAAATAGTTACTGACAGTTTATTGTCTGTTGGTGATGAGGTTTGGTAGTAGATCAATTCTGATATCCAGTGGAAGGAGGTAGTAGTGAAAATTCATCTCACCCTTGCTTTGTTGCTTGTCACGTTGGGCTGCCTGGCGCTTGATGTGCCCCTGTCTGATGTACCCGTCCAAACTGACGCCAACCTGCTGAACGGCTTGACGCGGGTCGATCCGGAAGACGGCGCCCCGGAAAAACTGCAAACCAAAACCTGGTTCTGGCAGGACGGCGGCGACCTTGTAGTTCGTTTTGAGGCGGAGATCGACTCCACTTTCACCCCCGGCTCGGTGTCCCTGCGTGACGAGGGGGGCTCCGCGGATTATCTGCGCCTGCAGTTGATCACCATGCCGGAAGCACACTTTGCCTATTACTACGCCGCTTATCCCATGGGCACCCTCGAGGACGGGGTTCGCGGTTCTTCTTTGAGCATCGATCTTAGTTGGAATAGCCATTACACCTATGAAACCTCGCACAATGATTCGCTTTGGACGGTGACTATGCGCGTCCCACTGGGGGAATTGCGCTTCAGGCAACCCGCTCCCTATCGCTGGAAGGTCATTTTGCACCGTTATCACGATGAATCGGAAGACTTCTACGTTCTACCCTTCCTCACCACAAATGACGGAAAGGATTACTTTCTCAAGGCGCAGGACATCGTCCTCACCGAGCCGTTGGAGCACACGCTGGATATTGCCATCAAGCCTTATTTCGTCAAAGGCTACGATCTCCTCAGCCGCACCTCCACTTGGGATCCGGAGCACGTGGGACTGGATATCGCTTTCAATCCGGGCCAGCGCACACGCATCAAGATCGCCTTGAATCCTGACTATTCGGACGCCCCGATGGACAACGCCCAGGACGACTACAACAGCAAATACCCTCCCTATTATGATGAGAACCGCTTCTTCTTCACCGAGGACATTGACGCGTTCGGAGTGGATTATGACGTGCTGAACACCCGCAACATCGCGCAGCCCCGGCTTGCGTTCAAAGCCACGGGCAGTTCCGATGTCGTCAAATGGGGCGCGTTGGGCGCGTTTGACAAAGAGATCAGGGACGGAGCCGAGATCGTCAATCCCAACGACTATTTCCAGGTATTGGCGCTGAATCCCGCCTGGCGCAGGTTTCAGATGTATAATGCCGTGGTCAGCCGCGTAAACAAGGGTTACTATAACCACGTTTACAGTGGGTCGGCGCATTGGGAGTTATTGCGACATCTCTATCTGGCACCATCTGTAAATATCTCACTGCGGAAAAACGAGTCAGAGGGTGTTTTTGACCCTGTATCCGGTTACAAGGCGGGGATCTCGCTTAGTGCCGACCCGGGCGATTTTGACATTTCGTTGAACTACGACCGCGTTTCCAGGGACCTGACCCATGACGCCGGATATCTATATGAAAAGGATTACGAATACCTTGGCGGGAGTTTCAACTGGAGTAAGACTTTCGCTGCACGAAAAGTCCGCTATATGGCCTTTAATGCCTGGGCATACGGATATCACTCTCAGTTGAGCGACGATCCCTATTACGACTATGAGTCGGGGTTCACCTCAAATCTGAATCTAGCTTCCAAATTCAATTTCATGTTCTATGGTTCTTCCGCCAGAGTACCGGATTTGGTAAGGGATTTGCATGATGTATATTCAGGAACATTAGGATGCACATGGGCAAAACTGCGGGAGTTCCGCATGTATATCGGTTACACGTACGCCCAATCTCTGGTTTACTCTCTGGCAGATGTTTACTCCCGACATACCGCGAATATTAACTCTGTGCTCAAACCATGGGAATCGATGTCGTTATCCCTAACAGGCAGTTGGACCCGCTACGGTTATCCGGAGGAAAATGTGGTGAACGGGGTTGCCATCAAACTGGACAACAGCTATGTGATCGCGAACGCTTCTCTGGATTACACACCCAGTTCCACCTTTCAGGTCACCCTTGGCAGCGGGCTCAGCACCTACGAGCGCTCCGGATCATATGCCACGCTCTCTGCCTACGGTAATTTGCGCTACGAATTTCGCCCCGAGTGGTTCCTCTACCTGGGATTCAAGTCCGCCCAAACGCAGGATGAGCCCTCAGCCTGGAACGATCCAGCAGGGCATTTCCGTAAGGATATCAACACCATCTATGCCAAAGTGAGCGCGACTTTCGGACTGTGAATCCCGCCTGACCCTCAACATAACTGGATCAGAGTAACTCCCGCAAGGTCTCCACGAACTCGTCGATCATATCCTGGGTGGTGTTGTAACTGCACATCAGGCGCACTTCGTTGAGGGCTTCGTTCCACATGTAAAAGTGGTATTTGTCCTGTAGGGCGGTCGTGATCCCGCGCGGCAGGATCACATACAGTGAGTTGACGGTGACGGCTTGTGTTAGCTTCACTTCGGGTATCGGGGAAAGCTTGTCCGCCAGCAGTTGCGCCATGCGGTTGGCGTGTTTAGCGTTCTCGCGCCAGAGGTCGCCTTCCAGATAGGCTTCAAACTGCGCAGCTATATAGCGCATCTTGCTGAACAGCTGGCTGCACTGCTTGCGGTAGAATCTCAGGTCAGCGGTGAGCTCCTGCCGGTAGCTGATCAGCGCTTCGCCGAAGAGGAGCCCGTTTTTTGCCCCTCCGAAACTCACGATGTCCGCCCCCGTGTCTCTGCACATTTCCTTCAGCGAGCAGTTTAAAGCGGCTGCGGCATTGGCCAGCCGGGCGCCGTCAATGTGCAGATACATTTCGTGGGAATGGGCAAAATCCGCCAGTGCTTTAAGTTCTTCCAGCGAGTAGAGCGTGCCGTATTCCGTGCTTTGGGTGACGGAAAGCACCCGGCCCTGGGAATGATGCTGGTCCCGGTTGTTTAGCAGCTGGGGGAAAACAAGCTCCGGAGTAAGCTTGCCGTCCGGCGTGTCGATAACTTTGAGGCGAGCCTGTGTGAACTTCTGAACTGCACCGCATTCATCCACGTTTATATGTGCGGAGTTTGCGCAAAACACAGCGTGAAATGAGCGCACAAGGTTTTGCAGGGCGACCACGTTCGCGCCCGTACCTGTCATCACAAAACTGGCTTCGCTGCCGCTCCCGAAGATCTCTTCAATCTTGTGCAACACTATTTGTGTCAGGGGGTCGTCCCCGTAGGCCGGGCAGAATCCCTCGTCCGCTTTGCGCAATGCTTCCCAGACCTTGGGATGCACTCCGGAATGATTGTCGCTGCCGAAGCTAACTTCAAACATGGTTACTCCTGAACTTGTCTTTTCTCCCTTTTCGGCTTGCTCCGCCAATCAGTCAAGCATTTCCTTTCCTAGTGCAAACTCCGTCCATCATGCTTTTCCTGATCCAAGTTGCGCGGAGCGCAAGTTCGCAACGGGAGTTAGATGGAAGACAATAACAAAAATCGCCGGCTGTAAAAAGCCGGCGTCCATCTATTCTTACTGAGGAGGGAGTGGTTTTTCAGTTACTTGGGTGTTTCGGTTTTTTTGGAGTCCATTGCCTTTGGCTGTTCTTTAAGTCTGCAGTCGTCACACTCACCGAGGCAAGGCTTGTTGGGGTCGCTGTTGCGATGGAGTCCCATGCCTCCCTGCATTTTTCCGTAACCCTGCCCCATATGCTCATTGCAGCCTTCATTTCTTCCCTGACCCATCATGCCACAGCCTTTTTCTCTCATTCCCTGGTTGCCGTGCATCATTCCCATGCCTTCGCCCATCATACCGCAACCTTTTTCTCTCATTCCCTGATTGCCGTGCATCATGCCCATGCCTTTGCCCATCATCATGCCGCAGCCTTCCATGGAATCCTGGTACATACCCATGCGCGGGCTTTGCATCATTTTTCCTTGTCCCATCTGAAACATATGATCGTGGAAGAATTCCTTCTGTTCTGATGTCAGCTCGCGGGACATCGTTTCCATCAGATCGAGTCTTGCAAGTTTGCGGTTGAGCTTCTTTTCAGATATCTGGGCAACGATCTTGCGGGCGTTGGCAAAGTCTTCTTTTTTCAAAGACTGCATCAAATCAATGCGCAGATTCTCGATTTCCGCCTGGAGGGTGTTCATCTGCTTTCTGTGCGAGAGCATGATTTCTTCCATTTTGGCTTTTTGCGTGTCGGTGAGCTTGACTTTGTCCATCATGTCGGACATTTCAACGCCTGGACGGGCTTTCAGGTTAGGATTGCTGTCAATCTTGGGGCCAACGGGCACGTTCGGATTGACGAGGTGGTGTCCCTGCGCCAGCAGGGCAGTGCTCAGAATCATAACGGCCACTATCAAGATGAAGTATTTTTTCATCATTTTTTATCTCCTTGGTGTGGGTCTTCTAAAGTCTTCGTTTAACGATGTGAAGTGCTTTTGCGCTTCTTCGGGGGTCATAGTTTTTCTCTTTTCGAGGAGTTTAAGCCCCAAGGCGCGCTCCATGGAACCTTGCGCGCTTACTGAATTGTCGATAAGCTGCATGATCCTGGCTTCGTTGAGGGGATCTTTGGCAAGTTCTGCCATCAATTCCTTTTTCGCGGTAAAGAATGTGTCTCGCAAGGCAATGATGCGGGGATCGGGTTCTCGATCCAGCCCGAACGCTCCTCTTCCCGGTCCGCCGGGATTGAAAGGATAATGGTGCATGGTATGGTTCATGCGCAGAATATTCCTATAGAGCACGGTGCCCAGAATGCCGTTAAGAAAGAGTGACAGCAAAAGCAGGATAAAAAGCAGGATGATGGTTGCGCGTTGGTTCATTGGGTCTCCCCGGAATCATAGATATCTTCGATAAGAGTGCTTTCGCCAAAGCTTGCGATTTGGGAGGCGGGAACGTCCGTGGCTGTAAGCGGGACTGTCCTGTTGCGGACATTTCCTGGCGAGCCGTAGATCGCTTTGCCGATTAGAGTTCCAAAGGTCAGGCTTAGCACGACCGCCAGCAGGGCGGGAATGGCGCTCAGCTTCCAGCGCCGGTTGAAAGATAGGCGCTTGCTGTCATGCTGGTTGGCCTGGCTGAGGATCTGGTGATGCAGCCAGGAAGGAAACTCCGGCAATTGCCGGGACCGGAGCATGGTGTCCAGCTTGACGGATTGGGCTTGAAAATCGCGGCATTCGGCGCAACCACTGAGATGCTTCTCCAGAGAGGGGACGCGGCTTTCCCGCAGCTCTCTGTCGAGCTTGAGTTCAATATAGCGTCTTGCTTTGCGGCATCTCATGGTTTCCTCTTTCGGGACGTGCCTGAGGCATCCCGGACTTTCGTTATCATAGTCTATACTCCAGCCCGCGGATTATCCTTCAACAATTTTTTCCGCAGGATTTTTTTGGCTCGGACGAGCAGGGACTCTACGGCTTTGACGCTGATTCCCAAACGATCCGAGATGTCTTTGTAGGATAATTTTTCATAATACTGCAGTTGGATAACGCTGGCCAGCCGGGGAGGCAGGTCGCGCAGAGCAGCGTGCAGCCCGGAATAATCTGGCTCAGGTTCGCTTCTTGACTGGTCCGGCAGGTTCGAAAAGGCTTCCGGTTCCAGGCTGACGTAGCGTCCTTTCTGCTTGAGGAAGGTCATGGATTTGTTATAGGCGATGCGGTAAACATAGGAGAGCGCGGTGGGTTCCTCGACCCGGTCGATGTGTTCGTAAAAGGAGATGAACACCATCTGCACCAAATCATTGGCGTCGTTATCGTTGCCGACCAGGGTCAGCAGATAGTGGTAGATCCTTTTTTCATGGGCCAGCAGGAATCCTTCGAACTGCTCTTTCTTCATGCATTACCTTATTCTGGATTTAATGGATAGCGATAAATGCTTGCTAACAAAGGTGGGGTTCTCCTGTCAAGTTATTTCGGCACATTGCAGGCTGGAACTGGTTCCGTTATATCCGCATGGCAAGACTGCTGAGTGCATTTGGCTATAGATAATGCTTGACAGTTTCGCAAAAACGGTCAGTAAAGAAATTGTCTGGGTTTTTTACCAGATTCCGGATTGTTCATCTGCTGCATCGGACGTATATACCGTTGAATGGAACAAAAATATCCCTTGCGCGATGAATATTGTTATGGTGCCGGAGTATTGAATTCAATAAGAGGTTTATTGTATTATCAAGACGGGAGAGTTTATGAAAAAGATTTACATCTTGCTGTTGTTGTTGACGACAGCGTCACTATTCGCCGCCACTTGGACGGGGGCTAGTTCCGAATACTGGAACCACCCGTCTAACTGGAGTCCTGCATCTGTGCCGACCAGCGCAACGGATGTAGTCATCCCCGGTACCGGAATCACCAACTGGCCTCTTGTTTCCGGCGTATCCGCCAATTGCAGGAATCTCACCATCAACTCTGGCGGCCGGATTAGCATCTATAACCAGCCTTTGACTGTGGCGCAGAATTTTACCAATAACGGACTTCTGGACATGCAAGTGGCAAGCGCCTGGCTTGTCGTGCAGGGCGACGCCATCTGGAACAACGGTTCCACCCTGACCACAGGTGGATTCTGTACTTTTGATTACTACGGCGATCTGACCTTGGAAAGCGGCTCCAGCATGGTCATGACAGCCGGCTTTCTACGCTTCAAGGGCACTCCGCTTGCCAGTTTCACCAACCGCAGCGCAGCAACCCAGATCTGGCATTTCTACAACGAGAAGACCTATACTGCTTCAGACCTGAATTCCGGACGCCTGTTCGTGGCAAACGACCCCGCTTCCCAGCCATTCACCATCGCAGGCAACCTGCAAAACGGGTCCACCGCCAAAACATTCATCGATTGGACGGGAAATATTACTCTGAAGGGAAACCTGACGACATTGGCCGACTATGATTATTACATAGACAGCTTTGACTGTGGTACCCTGATCATGGACGGGGCCAATCAGACTATCAATATCAACGACGAGTGCTATTTGAACAACCTCACCGCAAGCCAGACTGGCATCCTGACTCTGGACAGCGGTCTCTATCTGACAGGAGATATGTCCATCCAAAGCGGGGTGCTGGCAGCAGGAGGCCAACACATAATCCTGCTGGGCAACTGGATCAATACAGCCGGGCCAGACGCTTTCAACGAAGGCACCAGCACGGTGGAATTCAACCATGTATCCGCTCATCAATACTGCAACTACAGTGAAAACTTCAATGAACTGATCGTCAGGAAAGTTAGCGGCGGCGCACTTAGGGTGAACAACTCCGCGGCAGTTGTGACCTGCGCGCAATACGATTGGGGAGCCGGAGCCATCGATGTTCTGGCAGGCAGCTTCACCGCCCTGGACTTGGTTGACAACGGTGTAGTGGGTAAGTATTACGTGAATCCGGGAGCCACGATCAACCTGACCAACACCGACGGGCTGGTGGACCTCGATGGACTGGTCAACTTCAATGGCGGCGGCACTATCAACGTCTATGGCGGCACCGCCTGGTCCACTTGGAAAAATGTGACCCTGAACATGAACGGCGGCACCTTCGCTTTCCACGACCAGGGAGTGAATATCAGTGGTTCCTCTTCCTACACTTTTTCTGCCAGTATTACCGGCGGCACGATCAAGGTTGGGGGAAACTTCCAGTGTGACCGTCCGATCGCTCCCAGCGGCAGCAGCATCTTCGAGTTCATCGGAACAAACGCAAACAGCCTGTACATGGTGGCCGGCACCTTGCACAACGTGATAGTCAACAAGGGCGGTACCGGTTATGTCTATCTGGTGAATAGCCTTACCACCACTGGCAACATCACCGTCCAGTCCAGCAAACTCTCATTGGGAGATGAGATATTGAACTGCGCGGGTTCACTGTCCATCTACGGGACTCTCACCATGCCCAATGCCGCAGCCACGCTGAATGTGAGCGGGTCTGTCACCTGGTATAACGGGTCTCTGGCAGAAATCAGCCTGGGTACGATCAACGGCAGCGGCTCATGGATAATGTATGCGGGCTCAATTGTGCAGATACCAAGCGTGGTGACCGTTAATCTGAACGCCACCACATCTGCTCTGAGCATAGTGAGTGATGTGGCAGCCAATTATCTGGGCACTGTATTCATCAATGGAACAGGATCTGTGTACACACTGGATTCCGAGAATTTGGCGGATCTGCATATAGCGGGAAACCTTACCATCACTGCTGGAAATGAGTTGGATCTGGGAACCGGCTTCCACGGCCTGATCCTGGATGGAACCCTGCATCTCTATGGCACCCTGGACATCCACGCCAACACAGCCACCCTGCACGGAAAGCCCTATCTATACGCCGGCAGCATCCTGAACATCGACAGCGGGACTTTCTTCTGCGACGAATCTGCGGTGATTCCCCGCACGACCTACTTGAACGGCACTCTCTCCATCAATACAGGAAACTTCAACCTTGTCAACAACACTATAACTGCGAATGCCGGCTCTGTCAACACTATGGCCAGCGGAACGATCTATTGCGATGGTTTCCAGGCCACCAACGCCGGCACCTTCCAGCCGGCAGGAGGCAGTATATACCTCACTGCCAGGTTAGCCGGGGGGACTTACACCATGTCCGTCTCCAACGGAAACTGGCTCCCCGCTGTATATATCCAGTCTACTTACCGGCTTGGCGCCGACCTCACAGTGAAGGGTTCAATGACGATCGAAAGCGGGGGATTCTTTGATGTGATGGATAGCTCCAGCAACGTGTACAAAGTCACTGTTTCCGGCAACTGGAGCAATCAGGGCGGTACCTTCTATCCTCGCACCGGAAGGGTTGTCTTCAACGGCTCCGGCCACCAGTATGTGAACTACAGCGAAACCTTCAACATCGTGGAAGCGAACAAGAGCGGAGGCGCCATACGAGTGGATAACACCGACGCCGTGGTCACCATTTCCCAATACGACTGGACCGCCGGTTCTGTGGATGTGCTCACTGGCACTCTCACGATCAACGACTTGGCGGACAACGGCATGTACGGCGGCTATTACTGCACGCCGGGCGGAACGTTGAATATCGTGCAGGACGCAGCCCAGACCCTCAACCTCTATGGCATCATCCAACTAACCGGCGGAGCCGTGAACATCTCCGGCGGCAGTGGCGCCGACGCCAACTGGGCGCGCTATTCCGCCTGCACCGTTAATGTCGGCGGCGGGTCTCTGAATTATCTGGACAAAGGCATCCAGATCCGCAATACTTACGCTTTCACCAATAGCATTACCGGCGGAACCATCAGCACTGCCGGCAGCATCTACTGCAACCGCACGGATTTCGTTCCCGCCGGAGGAACCTTCGAGATGACGGGCGCCACCAATGTCAATCTGGATTTCCAATCCGCGCCGGGCAGCAGCCTCTATAACTTGAGAATTAGCAAGGCCAATCTTTCCGCCAGGGTTACCCAGACAGCCAGCGTCCAAACCATCCGGGGCGATCTGACCATCGACAACGGCACCTACTATATGCTAAACCGCACCCTTAACTGCCTTGGCTTCCTGCGAATCTTCACGGACGCCATGCTCTCCTGCCAGGGACTCAGCACTGTGAAGATGGGAGCCGCAAAAGCCATATATGTCAATTCCGGAGGCTACATCGACGCTGTGGGTACAAACAACGATACCAGGGTCACCTTCACCCGTTATAATGACGGCTCGTATACGTTCAACGTTGAGGCCGGAGGAACTTTAACCGCCAATTACATTGTGTTTGAGTATTTGGGGAACTCAGGCTTATACATCAATGAAGGTGGAAGCATCGGCGGTCTGCACAACTGCACCTTCCAGCACGGCACTCCTGGAGCGCCGCTGCTTTATATCAGAAACACGCAGGATATCGTGATCACCCATGCGAGTTTTCCCACCAACGCCGGATCCAACCCGTATAATGTCTTTAAAACCTTCGCTGCCGGCAGTGTAACCCTGTCGGACTACACTGGCGCTTTCAGCGGAGAGGATTTCGAGTACGATCCCAACGATCGCGTGTACTGGACTGGTCCAGATGTCAATCTGCAACTTGTGCAAGTGCATTGGCTGCGCCCGGACGGCTATGTCTGCGCGCCGCTGCAAGCTACGTTTATGGTTGTCAACGGCGGAACCCATGACATCGTGACCCCGATCCGGATCGACCTCTACAAAAACCTGCCCACGGCCCCTCCGGCAGGCACTTTGGGAGATTTATATCAGGAGATAGCCGCGTTAAGTTCCGGAACAGCCGTCTATGTGACGTTCAATGACGTCAGCACGGACATCGCAGGCAGTTGGACACCCTGGGCGCGGGTCGATGCCAACCAGATCATTCCAGAAACCAACGAGAACGATAACCTTCTGTCCAGCCTGCCCGTCACCTATTGGGAGGCTTTGCCGGAGGTTACCGGACTGACCATGACAAGAATCGGATTTGCCGGACTCAGGCTGGATTGGGACTATCCCATTTCGGTCAACCGCTTCAACGTTTACCGTTCTGAAGATCCCTACTTCACCCCCGTGCCTGGCAGCGCCTGGGCTAATGTCACAACCGATTACATAAATACAGTATTCAATAACGAGATGTGGTTCTATACCGTGAAGGCCGAACGCGACCTGCCCTGATCCACAGAATACTTGATAATCAACGGGAGCCGCGCGCTCCCGTTTCTTTTTTCAGGGCTTTTATCCACTGACTGACCACCCGGTTGCCGCCCGCTTGATAACCGGGTGCTGACAAGGAGGAAAGCGGGACTTGGGGGTGGCAAAAACAAGCACGGGTTAAATGCCGGGACTGAGGTTCAGGGGTCTGCTTCGGTTGTTTCCGGTGATCATGTCTTCACGATAATGGACTTTCAAAACGTCTGTATCAGCAAAGAACCTGTATGGATGTGGTCGCGAAAGATATTATACTTGTCAGGTAGGATATTTGGGTTATTATATGTAAAAAAACACTTATGGAGCATAAAATGAAGATACTTGTCCTTTTCTACTCGACCTACGGACACATCCTCGCGCTGGCAGAGGCTGTTGCGGAAGGAGCAAAAAGCGTACCCGGAGCGGAAGTTGCGGTGAAGCGCGTGCCGGAAACCCTGCCGGATGAGATATTGGCTAAGATGGGCGCGCTGGAAGCCCAGAAAGCGTTCGCGCACATTCCAATCGCCACGCCCCAGGAACTGGCGGAATATGATGCGATCATCTTTGGAGCGCCGACCCGCTTCGGGATGATGGCGGCGCAGATGAAGGCGTTTCTGGACGCCACCGGAGGCCTGTGGGCAAAGCAATCCCTCAAAGGGAAGGTCGGATCGGCGTTTACCAGCACGGGCACCCAGCACGGGGGACAGGAAGCCACAGTACTTGGCTTTCACACGGTTCTCCTGCACCACGGCATGCTGATCGCGGGCTTGCCCTACTCCTTCGCTGGTCAGTCACGCATGGACGAGATCACCGGAGGTTCGCCCTACGGCGCTTCCACCATCGCGGGCGGCGACGGCAGCCGCATGCCTTCGGAAAACGAGCTTGAGGGAGCGCGCTATCAGGGGCGCTATGTGGCGGAGATCGCCGATAAGCTCAGCCGCTGATAAGAGTTGACACAATACGCGGCTCCTTATTTCCTGACCCGAAATAAGGAGCCTGTTTTTATGCGCTTGTTTCCGATCCTGACCTTCTTAATCCTGCTTTTCGGCACGCTTGCCGCTGATTCGCTTGCCCCGCTCACTCCGGCGGAAACCGGGCAGCTAGTACAAATGCTCGAACATGCCGGGTTCGACAGCCTGTCCTTCAATTTTGAAAAAGACTGGGACTTGAGTACCAAATACAAGCTGGACTGGCAGTTACGCCAGCTTCAGCAACCCTGGCAAGCCTTGGAGGATCTGGCGGAACTTCGCAAGGTCTGCGCTCCCGGGACGGATGGCCAAAGCGTCGCGCCAGGTCTGTTGAAGGCGCTGGGCTGCATCGCCGGCAATCTGGACCCGGCGGAGTTTTCCCAAGCCTACGAAAGCAACCGCAAACTCTATGAACGGAGTTTTGGCTTCAACATCAACCGTCCGGAGGACATACCGGCCTGGTTCGAAGGCCATCTGGCGGAGTTGGAACCCAGGCTGGAAGAATCATTTGCAGCTCTGGACGCGAAGGAACGCGAGTGCGTGCTTTCATTCTGGCTCTGGCAGTTCATCGAATCGGAAGACACTGATGAATATGCAGATTTCTACTCCCGCAAGGGATTGCCGGCATACGGCGACCTGGATGCGGAGTCGGTGCGAAACAGCCTGGGCAAGATCGATGCCGCGCGGCTCCTGGAAACGGGAATCAGGTTTCTCGCCCTGGGCGATGTGCTCGCGGAGAAAAGCGCGTCTCTGGAATTTTGCCAGACCAAACCGCTGGTTCGCAAAACAACCTATGGCCTGATGGTGATCGGCACGCGGGGTAACGACGTTTATGACAGCAAAACCCTTTCCGGCAAACCTGTCTGCCTGTTGCTGGAGCCGGGAGGCAACGACGTCTATGCGGCGGACATTTCCGCCTGGAATGGGCATGGGTTCTCGCTGGCCATCGATCTGGAGGGGGATGACGTTTATCGTTCCGCTGAGCCGGCAGAGATGTTCTGCGGAGCGTTCGGGCTTGCTTTTTCCTATGATCTGCGGGGAGACGACCTCTATCAGACAGATGACTTCTCGTTTGCGTCCTGCGCTGGCTTAAGTATGCATCAGGACACGTCCGGCGACGATATCTACCGCTCCGGGCTGTTTTCCCAGGCGGCTGCTTTCTTCGGAGTGGCGGCAATGGTGGATGGTGGGGGCAACGATTCCTACTCAGCCACGGCCTCCGCGCAGGCGATCGGGGGAACCCGAGGAGCGGGAGCGCTGCTCGATCTCGCGGGCTCAGACAACTATCTCATCGGCGGGAAGTACTTTCACGAACCGTTGATGCCTCTGGACTACATCACCCTCGGACAGGGGATGGGTTTGGGTTTGCGCCCGGACCTGGCGGGAGGGCTTGGCCTGCTGTATGATCGCAGCGGAAACGACCGCTATCTGGGCGGGGTTTATGCGCAAGGATCGGGATATTGGTTTGCCACCGGGGCCTTGATCGACGAATCCGGCAACGACGTTTACAACACGGTCTATTATCCGCAGGGGTCGGGAATCCATCTGGCAAACGGGCTACTTTTCGATGGGGCGGGGGACGACGCCTATTATAGCCGCAACGGCCCAGGGCAGGGTGCGGCGCACGATTGGGGCACCGCCTGGTTTATCGACGGAGCCGGTAACGACGCTTATTCAATTCCCGGCGGCAATGGGCTGGCTTTGACCAATTCGGTCGCGGTGTTTGTGGATAAAAGCGGCGATGACCGCTATGAGCGGAAAGAAGTCCAGAACTACGGTTCGGCGAACTTCAGCCGCAGTACCGGAGGATTGGGCTTGTTTCTGGACGCCGGGGGCAAAGACGTCTATCCGGACACCCTGCAGGCCAACGATAAGACATGGCAAAGAGGAACTTACGGCATTGGCAGGGATGTGGAAATGAACACCGTGGCAAAGACAGAGATCGAAGAACTTGCCGCTGCTGCCGCGTTGCCAGACAGCACGGACAGCATCGAGGACATTTTCGCGGCTGCATCGGAATGGGAGGTGGGGTCTGCGGTCCAGCGGGTGCGCGCTGCCAGGGCCATCCTTGTTGCCCGTGCGAAGGAAGCAATTCCTTATGTCATAAAACACAAGATCGGTACGGATTCCGGGCTGGAATACAGGGCTTTGGAGGAATTGGTAAAGAACTCGCCGGATTTTGCCGGAGAGCTCCGTCCCTTGATCTTTGGATCCGACAGCCTTGCGGCTAAGAACGCGATGAGCTTGCTGGCGGGAGTGGGCGATAGCCTGCTGGTGGAATACGTGGAGCGCCTGATGGCGCAAAGCAAGTATGAAACTGCTTGCCTGTCCGTGCTGTCAGGGGTGAACACCCCCCGCGCGGTGGAACTTTTAAGAGGCTATATAGATCATCCCAGCGAGAGATTCCGCTATATCACCGCGCGCTCTTTGCTGCAGAACAGGAACCCCGCCGCGAGGGAAACGCTTATGTTGATGAGTTCCGATCCCTCGTTTCTGGTGCAGGCGCTTTTGCGCAATATGCCACCGGAGGCACAGCCGTGAGCGATGAAAAAAGTCTGTTTATACAGTTTCTCAACGATTTGGGGCTGGCTGACCAGGAAGCTGCGCTGCATCATTTTGAACGCTATCTGGACCTGCTGATGGAAATGAACAAGCGGTTGAACCTCTTTTCCCGATCCACTCAGGAGGGGGAACTCTGGACCAAGCATTTCCTTGACAGCCTTCTGCCTCTGAAATGTCTTGACTTCTCTGGAAAAAAAGTTCTGGATTTCGGTTCGGGTGGAGGTTTGCCGGGAATTCCCGAGATCGGAAGAGCACACGTCTGAACTCCAGTCACCGCTCATTATCT
>CAZKAA010000028.1:0-24944 GCA_964550575.1 uncultured Candidatus Cloacimonadota bacterium | reverse complement strand
GAGCGCAACCTTGCCAAGGTTGATGTCGCGGGTTCGAGTCCCGTTTCCCGCTCCATTTTTTTGTCCTCCATTTTCCTCTCACCACCCACCAATCCAGGGAATCCAGTCTTTTTGCCCCACTTACCTCTCACCAAAATCCGTGCCCATTCGTGGACGATCATACCTCTGTCCCTCAGTGTCTCTATGTTCAGAAGAAAAGACTAGATTCCCGGTCAATTCACCCCACCCAATCGCAAGCGATTGCGCGAGGACCCCGGTCGCCGGGAATGACAACGGTTCGGGGTCGGGGGGCAGCAAAAAAGACCTTGACAGATTCCGCGCCAAGCCATGTGATCAAATTGAAACGCTTTCCGCGTCCGCGGGCAATAATCGCCCGGCGCGCGGAGGGCACGACAAACTTGCAAGGAGTTTATTATGCCTGGCATCGTAAAACGCATGGGAGCCGAGTTTTTCGGCACTTTCTGGCTGGTTTTGGGCGGCTGCGGATCAGCGATCCTTGCCGGCCAGTGGATCGGCAGGGCAGGAGTTTCTTTGGCTTTTGGCTTGAGCGTCCTGACCATGGCCTACGCGATCGGACATATCTCCGGCGCGCACCTGAACCCGGCGGTGTCCCTGGGACTCTGGGCGGGCGGCAGATTCAAGGGCAAAGACCTGTTGCCCTACATCGCGGCGCAGGTTGTGGGCGGTTTGGTGGCCGGCGGGGTGATCTATTTGATCGCCTCTGGTAAAGCGGGATTTGATCCCACGGGCGGATTCGCCGCGAACGGAATGGGCAGCGCTTCCCCGGAAAAGTACCGCGTGATCCCCGGACTGCTCTGCGAGGTCGTGATGACAGGAATGTTCCTGCTGGTGATCATGGGCGCCACCGATAAAAAGGCTCCGGCTGGCTTCGCGCCGGTCGCGATCGGGCTTGCCCTGACCTTGATCCACCTGATCAGCATCCCGGTGACCAACACATCGGTCAACCCTGCCCGGAGCACGGCTGTCGCGTTCTTTGCCGGCAGCGCGTTCGTCAAGCAGTTGTGGATGTTTTGGGTGTTCCCCATCATCGGCGCTTTGGGCGGAGGATTCATCTACCGGCTTTTGGCAGACCAGGAACAGAAATAGAAATTTATCCACAGCGGTTCAGTTGATCCGTATTGTTTACCGGACAGCGGCTTAGGCTCGCCGGGGAATTTGTTTGCCCCGGCTTGGAACAGCGTCAGGCGGGATGGTCCCCCGCAAATTGGGGTTGACAAATATCCAAAGATGCACCCGACGTAGTTTATAGAGTAATTTGGATACGTGTAACATGTTTCCAAGACGAGTATAATCCTTGCTTGAACAGGGAGCAGCGATGAACAGGACCGACTTTCGGGACCTTCCGAACCAGAACGATTTTGACGCACTCAGCGAACTGATCTTCGCCAGGGTCAAGGACTACGTCGGCCAAGACGCCCTTGCCAAAGAGATCACGAGCGAGATCCAGATCAAACTGGTCAAGGAAGACATCAGCGAGATCGACCGCGAAGCCTGGATCCACAAACAAGTTGAGTCCATCGCGGAATCGTATATCTCAGACCTGTGGTCCTACTGCTTCCACTACGCGCTGAAACTCACCGAAGACCCCGACCTTGCCCAAGACACCACGCAGACAGTGATGGTCGCCCTGCTTCAATCCAAGCAAGAGGTTCTCCACGTCAAAGGCTGGCTGAAGCAAGCGGTCTACAACCAGTGCATCCTTGCCACCAAAGACGAGAAGAAGAAGCGGGAACTCGGAAAGAAACTCGCCAGCGAAGCTCCAATGGGCGTGGCCGCCCAGGCAGTCGACGAAGAGCAGCTCGAAAAAGTGATGTCCGACGCGGACCTCAAGCGGCTGCTCAGCAAAGAAGACTACGCCGAACTACGCGAAATGCGCAAATACAAAACCCTGAAAGACTATGCCCAGGCAAAAGGGATGAATTCCAGCGCCGCCCGCAAAAGAAAGCACTGCATCCTGACCAACCTCAAGGCCGGCTACCTGAACGAGCAAGGCTGGGTCAACGTCCCCGAGATCCTTGACTACCGGACCATGGTGAACATCAAGCGCTTTCTCAACACCCTGGTGGAGAAAAACCGCTTGGGCGATTACAAGCAGCTCTACCACTATTGCACACCGGAAATCGCGCCAAAGCTGCAGGCTACACTGAAAGGTATTTCAAACATTCTGGATTGGGGGATATCGCAGATTTCTCCCAAACACTATCAAGTTAGTTTTGTCGATTCCACCAACATGGATAACCCGAGCCTGGTGGTGGTTGAGGTCACGATCAACCGTGCGAATTATATCCGGATAACCGAGTGTTACGGATCTATGCTGGCAGGGATGATATCCGAATCGAAACTTGGTCAGTTCCCCTCAGAAAAAGGCAAGTACCTGCTTACCCGGGAGGATATTTATAACTATACTCATTAGCTAGCATGTGAGAGGGCTCTCAGCGGCCGGCGTTCGAAAAAGGTGTTGCTGGCATTGAAAACATAATGCGCGGACATTGGTACGTCATGTTATATCAGTTTATCTATCAATTAATTACCAAGATTCTGGGTAACATTTTTGCAATCACTATACTAATCTTATGGGAGAACTGAATTATGAAAAAGCTTATAATTGCCTTCTTGATGATCATCACCTTAGCGATGCCTTTGACCATTAACGCCACTGTGATCGACTGGGTTGTCGATCAAGTTTTACCTGAGTTTCACGGAGACCTCAATGATCCTGATCTCTTGGTTATCCATAAGGGTGAAGACTACTGGGTAGTCAAGATCAACGGGATCTATTACATTTTTTATCCCAACAAATAAGCAAGCACCCGGCCCAGAGATTTTTTGATCTTTCATTGTTACCATATGTGAACGCACCCGCTAGGCAACTGGATACTGCCTGGCACGGATTACCTGACCTGTAGCGGTGCATACAAAGCCTGTCCGCGGAATGAGAGAACCGCCGGATATGGAGATTTTCCCTCTCAGTCTCTCAACTGCCTGGGGTGGCCCTCCTGCCCCAGGCCGTCCTTTTATGGGCATATTTTCGGCTTGGGCATAAACCCCCGCACAACACTGAAATCAACCGCCGCCTTAACCGGTTCCGCTATCTGACGCTGGCCGGCAGGGGCGAGCTATTTCAGATGCTCGTGCAGGAAATCGTGGTATTCGGGATTGTTGAAGACCAGATCTTCGTGGGTGCCCTGATGGGCGTGGCCGCGGCTGTCTATGAACAGCACCCTGTCAACATAGTGGAGGGTGGAAAGCCTGTGGGAGATCACGATCGCGGCGATTCCCGGGTAATGCAGGTCAATGTCTTTCCAAAGCTTTTCTTCGTTCTCGGCGTCCAGAGAGGCAGTGATGTCGTCCAAGATCAGGAGTTGCGGACGCTTGACCAGAGCCCGCGCGATCGTTACCCTTTGCTTCTGGCCGCCGGATACGCCCAGACCCCTCTGCCCCACTCTCGTCAGTTCCTTATCGGGAAAAGCGCAGATCTCCTGTTCAAGCTGAGACGCTTTGACGGCAGTCCGGTATTCGTCCTCGGTGGCGTTGTCGACCGCGAAGAGCACGTTGTCGCGGATCGTTCCGCTGAAAAGCACAGACTCCTGGGGCACATAAGCGATCAGTTTTCTCAAGGCCGTCAGGTCGATGTCTTCCAGGGAAATGCCGTTTAATAGTATCTTCCCGGAGTCGGGGCGCAACAGACCCAGGACCAGGTTGGCGACTGTGCTTTTGCCCGCTCCGGTGGAACCGAGGATCAGCAGCCTTTCGCCGCGCCCGAGGCTGAAAGCGCAGTCCCTGAGGGTCGGGACTTCCTTGTCCGGATAGGTGCAGGTCACGCCTTCAAAGCTCAGGCTCTGAAACTCGCCAGGCTTCGCGGTACCCTGCCATTGGTCGTTGAAGCTCGGGTAATCCTTCATCTCTTCCAGGCGGTCGATGTTCACGAAGGCCTGCTTGCCGGACACGAAGAGCTGAGGCAGGTCCAGGATCGGATAGATCATCATGCTCAGATAGGAGTAGAACATGAAGAAGGTGCCGACGCTGATCTCGCCTTTGATCGCCATGTATCCGCCGAAAATGATCACCCCGATCTGCGCGAAATAGTCGATGTACTGATAAATCAGGCTGAGGGCGGCGTTGAGCTTGACGACGCTCATTTCTGTTTTGAAGCGGCGGGCCAGGGCAGTATCGAAAAAGCGGTTGTATTTGTCTTCGCTGACGAAGGCTTTGACGATGCGTATGCCGGAGAAGCTGAGTTCCAACTGGTTGTTGATGTCGCTGATCGCTTGCTGGTTGCGCTCGAAGTTTTTGTATAGCTTGTCCGAGGTCAGGTAAAACACCACGATCATCAGGGGCAGGGGGGCGATCGAGAGCAGGGTGAGCTTGGTGTTGATCCTGAACATCACAATCAGGGAAAACATTATGAGGCTGAATGAATTGACCGCCCTGAAGATCCCGGAACAGAGAAACCAGCTGATCTTTGGGAAGTCGCTCAGGTCGTCTGTCAGCCTGGTGACCACGTCACCGGTGCGGAATTTGAGGAAGAAGCGGAAATCCTTGGTGGTGATGAATTTGAAGTAAAACATCCGCAGAAGATTTTCGAAACGCATGTTCACCCAGCCCCGGAAAGCCGGATAGAATCCGGTTATCAGCTGCGCGAAGCCCAGCGCCACAAAGAGCCAGATCACCCGATCCACCTGCCTCATGGCGTCGCCCGGAAGTTCCGGCGCGGCGAGGATGTCTTTGAGGGTATCGATCAGCTTCCGGAACACTAGCGGATTGGCAACCGCAACCGCCGAACTGCCCAGCGTGAAGAACAGCATGATCAGGAGGAACCATTTCTGGGTCATCCAAACCTTGACGATCCACTTCAGGTGCTTATTCGCCTTCATCTGTTCCACCCAGGAGCTGCAGTTCAACCAGTTTGCGATACTCGCGGGATTCCTGCATCAGCTTGCTGTGAGTTCCCCGGTGTATGATCTGTCCGTCTTCGAAGTAAAGGATCTCGTCCGCGTCAAGCACCGAGGTCAGGCGATGCGCGACGATGACCGCTGTTTTGTCCGCGAAAACCGTTTGCATGCTGCGCTGGATCTTGGCTTCGGTTTGGGGATCGATCGACGCCGTGGCTTCGTCCATCACGATCACTTCCGCTTCGAAAGCCAGCGCCCGGGCAAAGCTGATCAGTTGCTTCTCGCCCTGGGAAATATTTTGCCCCCGTTCGGCGAGTTCGCTGTCCAAGCCAAGCTGTTGGGCGCGGATGAATTCGTCGAGCTGCACGATCTCGATCGCCTGCTTCACTTTGGCTTCGGAGACAGAGTCGTTGTAGACGCGCACGTTTTCCAAAATGCTTCCCGGAAAGAGGATGATATCCTGCAGGATGAGCCCGATCTTGCGCCTCCAGGCACGAAACTCGATCTCGCTCAGCGGCACTCCGTCGATCAGGATCCTGCCCTTCTGAACTGGATAGAAACCGCAGAGCAGGCTCACCGTAGTGGTTTTTCCGCTTCCCGAGGGGCCGACCAGCGCGATCTTTTTACCCTTGGGAATAGTGAAGGACACGTCCTTGAGGATCCACTCATCTTCTTTGTAGGCAAACCACACGTTCTCGAAGCGAATTTCACGCTCGAAAGACGGAATTGCCTCCCCGGTGAACAGCTCTTCCTCGGATTTGAGTTCGGTGAGTTCCAGAATGCGTTTGAGGGATACGAAAGCGCGCTGGATCTGCATCACGTTTTCGGAGATCTGCAGCAGAGGCCAGATCATGCGGAAAATGTAGTCTATGAAAACGATCAAGGTGCCCAGAGTCACCGCCCCGGCGATTATTCTCGGTCCAGAAACTTTGATCACGACCACGATGAACAGCACTTCAAAGAGAAAAGTGAAAATGCTCTGGGAACCGTACTCCAAAAACTGGGTGCGCTTCTCAAGATAGTACTTGTCGTCTGAGGCCGCTTTGAGATCGTCGTACACTTTTTGTTGTTGATTCAGGGCTTGGATAATCTGCATTCCCTGCACAAAGTCGGTGATCTTCGCGGAGAGCAGGGCGTATTTCTCCCTGATCCTGCGGTAAAACTTCGACAGGTAGCGAATCAGGAAATAGTAGGCCAGCACGGCAACTGTCATCGCCGGTAGGATGAAAACAGCGACGCGCCACTCCCGGATGAACATCACCGCGAAAACTCCGGCAAAGAAAAGCAGATTGCCGATGATGCGGATCGACAGCTCGGAAAACAGCGCCTTGACCCGCTCCGCGTCACTTTCGACCCTCGCGATCAGTTCGCCCACCGGCTGCTTGTTGAACCACTCCACCGGCAACGTCAGCAAATGCTGGAACACCTGGGCCTTGAATTTGGTGATGATCTTGATCCCGAGCCGCGACAAGAGCACGATCTGCAGATAGGAGAGCACTCCGGCGACCACAACCGCACCAACGAAAAGCAATCCGAAACGGTACATCTGCGCTATATCGCCCCGGGGAATGCTTTTATCGATAATTTCTGCCAGAATCAAAGGATAGACAAGCTGCATCCCGGAGGTCAGGATCATGGCAAAAAGTCCGAACAACAGCAGTCCCATATCCTTTTTCACGAAGGGATAAAGGAGTTTGAGATAGAATCTGAGGCTCTGTTTTTCTTCGGGCATGATCAAAGACCTGGACACATAAAATTATGGTCGGGATGAGAGGATTTGAACCTCCGACTTCTCGGTCCCGAACCGAGCGCGCTAACCGGACTGCGCTACATCCCGACCGGTTTGGTTCAAAGTTTGCCGGGCGCTTTATCTGTCAAGGTTATTCTCGCGTATGCCCCAATATGTGGACGCGCGGCAACAAGCCCGCTATCTCCTGATCCAGCTTCAAGCAAGGCGCTATGCGCAGGCAAGCATGAGTTTAGCCGGTCTCTGGAATTTGATTCCCCCGGGCAAGGCAGAGCATATCTTCAGCGCGTTCGTATTATGCATAATATCCTGCTTGCCAGATATTTAACAAATTGCTTGTTAAACATTGTTCACCGCATATTATGCTTGACAAGACAACACCGGACTTATTATAGAGATATATTGTGGCAGACGGTGCTTTCCTGCGTGTTCAGCTTTACACATGGTGAGCCTGGGATGACCCGGAAACGCAAAATGATGCCGGGCAAATATTTCACAGGCCGATAAACGCGCCTGATGCGACTAAAAGCGCAAGGGCGGTTATGCACGACCGCCCTTTTTGCTTTGCTTAAGCTTTTTGATCTGAGTGGGATACCCGGCGCCTATTCTTTGCCGATGGCTTTGAGCAAGCGTTCCGCTTCCTCCGCCGTGATCTTTCCGCTCTCAAGCATCTCCAGGATCTTGATGCGGCTGCGATCGTTTACCTCCTGCTTTTCCTGCGGGTTCAACCCCCTGCGCACGCTGGGTCTGATAAACTCCTTGTCCAGCACTTTGTGGATGTAGTCGCGGATCCCGTCCATCTCTTTGTGCAGATGGAAGTGACGCGTCTCCGGGCCTTCGTCGTCGGAGTACTTCATCTTCACGATGAACTCGCGGAACCCGTTTGAGATCTCGTCGCCGATCTTTTCCACGCCAGCGATGACTTTGTCCTTGGCGTCGTTGAGATCCATGCCGTCAACCGTCGTTTTGAGGGTCGCGACCCCTTTGAGGATCGTTTCCTTGATCCGTGCCTCGGAGATTTTCTCGGAAGCCGTTTCCAATCCGGCGATGATCTTTTCAAGCAGGACCTGCACGTTTTGCTGGTCTTCGAGGGTCTTGGAGTTACTGATCGCCTCGCGCAGCTCGCTCAGCTTCTGTCTGATGAAACCCAGGTTCATATAGGCGTCGCTGCTGATCTTGATCACTCCGTTTTCGGTGCGGACCCGGATCTTGGTTTTACCTTCGCCGTGGCGGATGATATATGCGCCGTCTTCACGCTGCACTTCTGCGTTAAGCTTGCATTTGACCGTGCCAAGTTCAGTTTCCGCCACCAGCTCGAAATCGAAGTCCTCCGGCAGGACAAGGCTGACCAGCCCGTTTTCGGTCTCAAAGCTCAGGTCACCATCCTCGATCGGCATGCTTTCATAGTAGATCATTCCGTTTTCGCTCCTCACGATCGCTCTGCTGTAGCTGGCGGAACGGATCTTTACCGCCCCGTTCTCCGTCTCCACGTTCAGTTCCGCTCCGGACAGCCTTTCCCCCGAAAAAGGACCGTTTTCCTGTTTCAGCGTCAGATCGCCGGACACGTTGTGCATCTTGACCGGACCGTTTTCATTCTCGACCAGCACCGTGCCTTCGCAATCCTGGATCATAATCGGCCCGTTCTCGTTCTCGACAGATAATTTGCCCTTCAGTTCAGCCAGCATAAGAGGCAAATTCTCCGTTTCGGCGTGGACTTCCACCCCTTCCGGGATCAGCACGCGTACTTCAGACTTGACGACTCGCCCGAAGCCATCATCCAGTTCCGGAATCTCTTCCAGGTCGATGCTCGCGCAGCCGTCTTCAAAGCTTACGTCAAAATAACGTTCAAACAGCAGATCCGAGTCACGCTCGCTTAGCATCAGATCGGCTTCGATCTCGATCTTTGCGCCGGCTGCCTTGCTGACAGTCAACGGCGCCATTGAGTTGCTGATCTCGGCCTTGACCAAACCGGGAAAGTCGTAATTGAGTCTCACAGGTATTGTCTTCATTGTTTTCTCCTTGTTTCAATCATGTTGATCGCCTCGTCCACGCCGATGAAGCCCTGCTCCAGATCGCTGAACACGTCGCTGAAATCAGCCGGGGAAGGTTCCTCCCGCGAGATCGAGCGGATGATCTCCGCCAGGCGGTTTTTTACGGTGGGGTATGAAATGCCCAGGCGCTTCTCCATCTCTTTGATGTTGCCCTGGACGATGATAAACAGCTTAACGAACTCCAACTGCTGTGGCTCCAATCCGCTGAGCCAACTGCTGGCGAAATTGCCCCGTAAACTCAGATCGCAGGCGGCGCAGTAGTATTCCCTGACGCTGAGTTCGCCCTTGCATACCGGACATGAGTTGATCACCATGAGCATCTCCTTAATAATCTCAATGCCAAGATTAAATTTATTGATTTTATGTCAAGAGAATTTTTAGATTTTTTATCATAAACGCAGTTTTTCTTTAAAATATGCCTCATTCTGCGAACGAGCATAGCCTTCTTTTTTTATGGCGATCAGCCAGATACCGTTACGCAAGTGAGTTTATTGCTCTCCTCACAATCACTTATGCATATACTGATTCATACCATGCTCTCTCACAACCAAGCCCCTTCCTGATCACTTCTCTTAATCACTTCTTTATCACTTCTTAATCAAGCCTTAACAATTAAGAAGTGATTAACTAGTGATTAAGAAGTGATTAAGAGATGACACTCGGGGACGTAAAGGAAGTTGTTTGCGACAGAGGTAGTTATGAGAAGATGGAAGAAAGCCGCATCTATAGCATGCTGCTTATCGTATTATATTGATTTACCCGATGGCGCGTTTATCCAGCCGAGAAGAGCTGCCGCCAGGTTCAGAGGAAGTGAAAGCAAAGCTCAAGCGAAATGGGAAAACAAATACAGGCTATCCGATCCGGGTTCCCAACTCCTCAAGAAACTGCCTGTTCCTGGCCAGGGTCGAGAGCTCCTGCCGGCTCGAACGCTTGCCGTGCTGTTCGCGGCGCAGGTCAAAGCGCTTTACGCTCTCGCTGAAAGCCTGGTCCCAAGCGTCTGCTGCGAGAGAAATCAGGCTCCGATAGGATACCAGAAAGCGCTCAGACCTTTCGCGCAGCGTCCGATAGGACCATTCAGCAGCCCAGAAGAGCATCAGGTGGGTGATGTCCGCGGCGGGAGAAGCGAGGCGGGAATCGCTGAAATCGATCAGGGTAAATATGCCATTAGAGTAAAGAATGTTGCGTGGCTGATTGTCCCAATGGCAGAGGCAGTTGCCGTTCAGGAGAGTCGCCTGGTGGAAGCAGCCGATAGTCTTTGCCAGCAAATCCATCCCGTCTGGTCCCAGTTCCGCGTCGAGATAGGGGATTCCTGCCGCCCTTTCCGTTTTTATCCATTTATCAGGGCAAAAATCGAGCAGGCGGGGAGTCATTCCCAAACCCAAGCGATATATCTGATACTCCCGCGCAAAGTCGCCGGGATCGCCGAAGCGCTTGACAACAAAGCCGTTGCCAAACTCCAGAGAGGATGACGCTTCGGGCATGCTGGCGGGGATCACATCGCTTTTACGCGTTCGATCTTATTTTTATTGAACAGCGGCACAAGCAGTTCTCCGTTGTGGAAGAGAAGGTCCGCGGGAGACTCGAGCCCGGATTTGAATTCCTCGATCCGGTTCTGCTCCTGGGGAATCATGTAAATCGCCTTGTCAGCCCAGGAACTGAAGTAGATTATGCCGGTTTCCTTGTCAATTGTGATGCCGTCAAGCTGACGCCTTGTGTTGGGAGCCGAAGGCATGAATTCTTTGAATTCCCTGGTTTGGGTGTCCAGGGAGAGGATGGGATTGGTGGCAAAACTCTCGTCGTCTGCCTTGAAACCCACTATGAGCATCTGCCGCCGAGGATAGTCGAAAACGATGCCGTTTGGCGCATTCAGCAGTTCGGATTCAAGTTCGGCGACGACCTTCCTGGCGCTGACGTCCAGAATGAAAACCTTGCTGGCGCCCGTATCTGTGGCGAAGAGCAGATTCTTGTCGTCGAACGCGATGTCGTTGAGCATCTGGGCGCCGGGGACTTTGATGCTTCCCACGACCTCGCCTTTGTCAATATCCGCGATCTTGATTTCTTTGTTATCCGCGATATAGAGGTAGGGATAGAAGATCGCCAAACCGCGTGGCTTATCCAAACCCTTTTTGATCAGCAACTTGTAGTCGCCCTTGTCGTCCAGGCTGAATATTTTCCCGTTGCCGGTGGAAGAGACCAGAAACCGGTTAAGGTTGAGGTCATAAACAACACTCTCCGGGTTGTTCAAGCCCCCGGGGCGATAGACGCGAAGGAAGACGAAGGCTGCGACCAGGATCAGCAGAACTACGGCCAGGATCAGCATTACGCGGGTGACACTCTTTTTCATGGTTAACTCCTTGTTCAGTCCTTCAGACTCCAGGTACATCCTTCCGGGGTGTCCTTAAGTTCGATGCCCAGGTTTGCCAGATCGTCGCGGATCTTGTCCGAAAGAGCCCAGTTTCTTTCTTCGCGGGCGGCTTGGCGATACTCGATCATCAGATCCACCAGCTTGCGGGAGAGATCCGGCAGGGAACCCGATAGTTTTTGCTCCAGATTCTGGAAAAACCCGAGCACGCTTCCGAGCTTGACCAGCATCAGCGCCGCCTGTTCGCGCTGGGGACGGGGGAAGCTTTCGTTCTTTGCCTGATGCGCGAGTTCGAAGAGTACCGCGATCGCCTTGGCAGAGTTCAGATCATCATCCATGGCGGCGATGAACTCCTCCTCCCGGCTGGCATAGGTGTCGTCCGGATCCCTCGTGACGTTCAGGAAATCCACTCCGCGCAACGCGGCGTAAAAGTTCTTCACCGCCTGTTCGGATTCCACGATGATCTCGCGGCTGAAATCGATCGGGGAGCGATAGTGCTTGGATAAAAAGAAGAAGCGGATGGCCTCGGCACTGTGTTCCCGCAGGATATCGCGAGCGGTGAAGAAGTTCTTGAGGCTTTTGCTCATCTTTTCGCCGTCGATGTTGAGAAACCCGTTGTGCATCCAGTAGTTGGCAAGCGGCTTGCCTGTGAGTGCGATGGCTTGCGCCAGTTCGTTCTCGTGATGAGGAAAGATCAGGTCTATTCCCCCTCCGTGGATGTCAAATGTCTCACCCAGATATTTGCGGCTCATGACCACGCACTCTGTGTGCCATCCCGGGCGGCCTTCACCCCAGGGGCTCTTCCATACCGGTTCTCCCGGCTTGCTGTTTTTCCACAGGGTAAAATCTGTGGGATTGCGCTTCTGGAGGTTTTCATCGACCCGCGCCCCCACCATCTGTTCCTCGATCTTTTTGCCGGAGAGGCTTCCGTATTCGGGCAGCGAGAGGGTGTCGAAATAGACGTCGCCGTTAACCGCGTAGGCATGGCCTTTTTCGATCAGGCTGCCGATCAGTTCGATGATCTCGGGCATGACTTCCGTCGCCCTGGGTTGAACGCTGGGCTGTTTGATCCCCAAAGCCTTGCTGTCATCCAGGAAGGCTTGGGTGTACTTTTGCGCCACCGTGCCGAAAGGGATGTTCTCATCGATGGATTGGGAGATGATCTTATCATCGATATCCGTAATGTTCTGGACATAAGTCACATCGTAACCGCGGTACTCAAAGTATCGGCGAAGCACGTCAAAGAACAGGAACGCGCGGGCGTTTCCGATATGGAAATAGTTATAGACCGTCGGACCGCAGGCGTACATCCTGACCTCGCCTGGGATGAGCGGAACGAACTCTTCTTTTTTGCGCTTGATTTGATTATAAATCTGCATCTGGATTCCTTAATTGTAGATCACGAGCTTCTCGGTTTTTTCCGCCGCGTCGCCGTCCGCGACTGCCCGTATCTTCACGAAATAGGTGTTGTTCGCAAGCCTGTCGCCGCGATTGTCCCTGCCGTTCCATTTAATGACATTGAAGCCCTGGCGTCCGGCTGTTTCAATGGTTTGGACTTTTTTGCCGCTGATGGTGTAGATGCCGACGCTGAGGTCACAGTCTCTGGAAAGCATGAAAGTGAAGCTGGTATCCTGCTTCATGGGGTTGGGATAGATCAAGAAGCGCTCGATGGCTATTTCGCCGCTTTTCTTGACATTGAATGACGCGCTGGCGACCGAGGGCAGGTTAAAATTGTCGAAAGCTATGATCTGAAGGGTGTGCGGACCCTCCGCAAGGCCGCTGAGCTGATAGGTCAGGGTTCCCTGGGTGTGCGAATCGAGATCGTAGCTGAAATGGCTGGTGACGGGCACAGGTTGCAGCGCGTTGTCCAGAATCATCAAAATTCCGTGGCCGGAGCTGCCGGTGACGTTGATGCCGTTGCTGTCGGAGATACGGGCATAAAGCACAGGATTTTCGCCAACCGTGTCACCGGGGCGGAAGTCCATGCTGCCAAGCATGATCTCAATCTCCGGATCGTCCGTGTTCTCCATGGCGATCGCTTCGTCGCTAAGAGACAAAGGGTGTAGGAAATTGGTGTAATCCCGCTTCCCGGCGTCATCCCAGAAATAGGATACCAGCAGTCCGGTATCGCCGGTTATAACATCGTCCGGAACGATAAAGCGCCCGTTGTAAGATCCTCCGGTTACGGAAACGCTTCCGTTGAAAAGCTGCGATCCCCTGTGGCTGACATGGGTTTGCCAGTCCAGATTGTACTCTGGCTCGGTGTTGAAAACCCTTATCTCGCCGATGCCGGAAGCGTTGCTGGGAGAGAATCCGCCGTCCAGCTGGACCAGTTCCCTTGCCTGAAAAGTCAGGTCGCCTTCCGGGCTGGCACTTCCTGAGACGGTGATCAGGCTGTCTCTCTCAGGGGGAACGATCTTGAGCAGGGGGTCTCCCAACAGGACGTAGGTTGCGTCGTTCTCGTTGCTTTGGGTGTATTGAGTCTTGGCGCGCATGATCGAATAGCCGACCGGATTGCGTCCGTTGGCCAGGTTCTGCAGCACAAACTGCATCATGGGCGCGTTGTTGTAGGGCGCGCTTATCCTCGTGGCGGAATATGAAGCGATGGCTCCGCGGTTGTCAAGCAACACGGTTTTTTGCCCGAGGCTCTCGAAGGTCCAGTAATCGAAATGTGAAACCTTGCAGGAAGCCGCCATGAAGAAAGGCAGCTTGCGGGGATTGTTGAATCTGCCCATATCGGACGCACCATTGAAGTAGTCCTCTGCGCCGAGCTTGTCATAGGAGCCGTGCCCTATGTAGTACCATACAAGGCGTCCGTCATTGATCGCGCTCACCATGTCGTCTCGCGCGCCGGGTTTATTTTGAAACTCGTCGTACTCATATTCCCAAGCGAAGATCTTGTCCACCAGAATGCTGGGATGCACGACATCCGCAGCCTCCTGGGTTTGCCTCGTATGGATGTTTTCATAGGAGTTTGAAGAGCCGTTGAACAGATCGTCGCCGAGAAACACCATGGAATTTCGCCACCAGCCGCTCTGAGGATTGCGCACATAGTTTTGCAGGTTGGACATCATGTTGTTCAACTCGTTAGCGTTGGTGACGGGGTATCTGCCAATCGCGAGTTCAGGATAGGCAGATTGGGTTAGCATCACGTAATAGTCGTCGGAAGCGGTCAGGCTTCTCTGATAGACCATGATCTTGTTCTTCGGATTCGCCTGGCCGGAGAAATTCCTCCAGTCGATGGTTCCCAAGCCCAATAAAGTCACGGAGCTGATAGCAGGTTCCGGATAAAACTGGTAGGCGTAGCGGAGATATTGGCGGATGGCTGCCGGATCGGGATGGCCTCCGTTGAACTGGTTGAAAATATCGGTCTGGCGCACGACTCTGCTTCGCTTGCC
Source organism: uncultured Candidatus Cloacimonadota bacterium (assembly GCA_964550575.1). Taxonomy (GTDB): domain Bacteria; phylum Cloacimonadota; class Cloacimonadia; order Cloacimonadales; family Cloacimonadaceae; genus Syntrophosphaera. Next base: position 10,473 of record CAZKAA010000028.1, on the reverse strand, counting down.
AAAATCCGAAAAATACATGTCAGCCAAGGCTTGCGCCTGGACCAGAAACTCGTCCGGGCTGATGATTATGTTGTCAGCCTGGCTTGGGTTCGCGGTCAGATCCTCCGGTTCAGCCAAAGCGAAGCTGACCGGAGAGAAGAGCTGAGCGTCTGTTGAAAGGTAATAGTTTGTCCCTGCCTGACCAGACGCCACAAAATGCGATCCCGCATCCTGCAAGGGTATCACTTCAATGTCCGAGAATGAGGAAGCCCTGTAGGCAAGAGTGTTTATGGAGGCAGACAGGTTGTAGCGCACCGGAACGCCGTAATTGAGTTCCAGCTGCCTGGCGACGGATTGGGAGCCCGGATTGCCTATGGGACGGCGATAATCGACAGTGATCCAGTTCAGGAAGAGATTATCGGTGCTGCTTCTGATCACCTTGATCCGGATTGTATTTGTTCCCGGAACGAAAGAACTGACTTCCTTGTAGAATATGTACTCGCCTGTCCCCCGCCATCTGAAAGTAAGCGATCCGGTTGTATCCGCCAGAACCGGAGTATTGTTAACGGTCACGTTGATGTTGTGCCAGAGGCTGCTGTTGTCCACATCCTCCTGCCGGATCATGAAACTGAGCGTTTGGGGAACAGACGTGTCGATCTGGGCTAAGTTGATCTCAAACTGGTATTCCGCGGTGGAATTGCCAAACAAGCGGGTCATGAACCAATCGAAGCCAATCGTTTCACGGCGCTGGCTTTCCGTCTCCAGGCGCTCCTGAACAGAGGTGGTGGATGTCTCAACATCCCAGGCCGTTAGGACGGGGGCGGTTTGCATCCTGAGCGGCTCTCCCGCGAACTGACCGGCAAAGGTCAACCAGTACACCGTGTTTCCAGAGTAGGGGTTGAAGTAAGTGGAGTTCGTCTGCAGGCTTTGGTTTTTGGCAACCCCGTCACGGTTGGTGCCGTAAAAAACAATGTAATCGCCAGTGTCGAAGCTGCCGTCGGCTTCTCCGACCACGCGGATCGGCAGTTCCCGAAACTCCGGACCGGGAGTGACAACTGTGAAGGGAAGCAGTTCCCCTCCGGTGCTGAACAGGCGGAAACTGCGGGGATCGATGTCTGCAAGAGGCAATGAGTTCAACTGATCAGGTGTGATCTTATGCATGCCTTCCTGCGATGTTTCAATCCGCAGCCAGAAATCGGAGTTACCAAAGGGAGCAGAATTGACCTCGCTGCGGGTGGATTCCCTCCAAAACCTTGCCTGATTAGAGTTGATCAAATGGCTGAGCATTAGCTCCGCCGTTTCATCATAAACCGGCTCGGAGCGGTATCCGACATCGCCCTGCAGCTGGATCCGGATCAATGCGCGCTGCGTGACGATCAACTCAGTCCCGCCGTCATATCTGAAGGGAGTGATCTCAAAGGGAAGAAACCCATATCCCCGGTAGCTGCCTTTATCAAGAGCGCGAAGCAGGCCCGCATCCAATCCAGAGTATTGCTCCGGTTCCGCAATGTACTGATATTCGGATATATCATTTCCCATCACAACTTTGGGCACGGGTAACAGCCTGTTGGCGAGTTTTACTTCTGAAGTCGTTGTGTTCAGAATCTGCAGAGTGGCATCACCTCCCCGGGGTATGCCGACTTTGGCTTCCCAGCGAGGTAAAAGGGGAGAACCTACAACTACTGGATAATCAGCTCCGGGAGCATCGATATGGACGAAACCCCGTTCTTCCACAAGCTGGTAGTCATCTAAAACAAACTCGACCAAGATGCTGTTTTCCGTGCTTTCCAAAACAGTCAGCGACGCATGCAGCAGACCGATCAGAAGCAGTACCGAGGTAAGTGCGAGTTTCCTATTCATCCGCGCTTCTCTCCCGGAACACCCTTTCCAAGCCAATAATCAGGGCATAAAAAAGCGCCATAAAGACGAAGATTCCTGCCATCCCCTCAAGCAGGATAATCAGTGCCTTGCCAAAATTATCCGCGTTAGCGCTAAGTATGGTCGCAAGCATATATGTCATTGGTTCCTCAATAATGATACTTCCGGTTGGATATGATCATCAGGGCGCGATAGATCTGCTCGAGCAGGATCAAACGCGCCATCTGATGTGTGAAAGTAAGCGGCGAAAGACTGAAGCAGGAGTTCGCGCGTTTCAGGACTATGCCGTCCAAGCCGTAAACTCCGCCAATCACAAACACCACGTTCCTTTTATCCGATAAACTAGTCAGGAAAGAGGAAAACTCAAGCGAAGATTTTTGTTCGCCGTGTTCATCCAGAACCACAACAAAGTCGTCATCCGAAATCCGGCTCAGGCAGGTAGTCGCTTCCGCGCTTTTTACCTTTTCCACCGTGCCTGCCTTGCTGATGCTGGTGTCCGGCAACTCAACGATATCCAGCGACATCATGGGGCGCAAGCGTTTCAGGTATTCGGCGATCGCTTCCTTAAGCCAGTCTTCCTTGGTCTTGCCAAACTGGATTACACGCAGGTTCACTTGTTCATACAGGCAAGAGCCATCGCCATGCAGAGCATTTTCAGCTCTCCGCGATCCGCGCGTGAGGGGATCAGGATCGGAGCTCTTGTGCCAACCACGACGTGTGCCACCCGATAACTGCAATAGTAAGTGAGCAGCTTGCCAAAAATGTTTCCCGCTTCAATGTTGGGCACGATAAGCACCTCCGCGAGCCCCGCGACAGGTGATTCGATGCCTTTGATCCTGGCGGCTTCGAGATCAACCGCGTTATCGAAAGCCAAAGGACCTTCAACTACGCATCCTGGGATCTGCTTGCGCTCATTCATGCGAGATATCAACGCGGCGTCAACGCTTGACGGCATCTTGGGATTGACCATCTCCACTGCTGAGAGCAGAGCGACTTTGGGCAACGATGAACCCATAGCGTGGGCAACTTGGACCGCGTTTCTGACGATCGCCACTTTTTCGTTGATGTCCGGGGCGACGTTGATACCGCCATCACTCATTAGTTTTACTCCGCTGGGATGCTCATAAGCCAAAACGTCAGAAATAACATCGCTGATTCGCAGTCCGTTTTCCTTGTCCAGCACTGCACGCAGGAGCTGGCTGGTTTCGGTTTTACCTTTGAGAATTATATCGCCTTTGCCCTCGCGCACCAGTTGGACGCTGGTTTTGGCTGCTTTGACAAGGTCCGGGCCTACGTCCACGATCTCAAATCCAGTTTTATATTCAGGTGCCATTTTCTCAAGCAGAGACTCAATCTGCGGCTTATCGCCAACCAGCAGGCAGTTCGCCAGGTTTTCTTTGCGTGCGAGTATCGCCGCGTCCAGAACCGAATCCGTCTGTGCGGCAGCTATAATGACAGTGCCTCGCTGTTTTTGCTTGACAGCTTCAACCATCTCGTCGAAATTCTTGAACATCCTCTCTCCCATTCTGCCGGGATTAGCTAATCCCAAATCAGGTGCTGTATTTTTCTATAAAGTCTTCCAGGAATGACTCTTCCTGGGGCTTCAACTCGGCCAGTATCTTCTTAAGCGCTTCTTTTTGAATCTGGCGCACCCTCTCCCGGGAAAGACCCATCGTTTCAGCGATCTGAGCGAAATTCTGTGTCTCGTGGTCTTCGTTGAGCCCATAATATGTTCTGATGATATCTGCTTCGCGCTTGTCAAGCTTGTCAATCGCCTTGTGCAGACGTTCGTGAATACGATCCCGGTGATACAGTTTCTGTGGGTCGTCAAGATCATCGCCGCGCATCAGATCGCGGGTAGAGAACTCTGAAAAATCGCCAGACTGGACAAGATCGTCGAACGAAGTTGTCTCTATCATTTGCCCCTGAAGCTGCTCGATCGACTTCTCCGTGATGTTCATCTTCTCACTCAAGGCTTCGGTGGAAGGAGTTTCCCCTGTCTCGGAAAAGATGCGTTCCTGGGTTGCCTTAATTCTGTGAGCGGAACTGGATTTGCCCAAGGGGACCCTGATCAACGAGCTTTTCTCCGAAACCGCCAGCACGATTCTCTGTTTGATCCACCAGATCGCATAGGAGATAAGTTTGATATCTTTGTCGGGATCGAATTTCTCTATGGCTTTCAACAAACCGATATTGCCTTCACTGATCAGTTCCGAAAGCGTGAGACCTCTGTTTTGGTATCTCGAGGCGATTTTTACCACGAACTTGAGGTTCGCCTGCACCAGCCTGTTAATTGCGTCTTTGTCGCCCCCTCTGGCGCGAATCCCCAGTTCGTGCTCCTCCTCACGAGTCAGGGTTCTATACTTTGAGATCTCCCGCAGATAATTCTGCAAGGCTTTATCCGAAAAAACGCTTTCCTTCATCTATCGCAAAAAACCGGCGTCCGTTTAAAATGGTAATACTTTTCGCGGATTGATCGCCTTTCCTTTAAGTCGATACTCAAAGTGCAAGTGCGGACCTGTGGAGTTTCCGGTCGAACCAACATATCCGATCAGCTGCCCCTGCTTAACTGTGTCGTTTACTTTCACGACATTAAGTTCATTGTGGGCATACACCGTCATCACAAAATCAGGATGCTCGATGACAACGACATTCCCGTAGCCGCCTTGAACCCCAGAATAGACTACCACTCCATCAAGGGCAGCGTAGATCGGCGTTCCGGATTTTGCCCCGAGATCAATCCCCTTGTGCGGCCTCCCGTTTCGAATTCCAAACTCGGATGTCACTTTACCTGCCACAGGCATGATCAAATCCGACCTGATCTTATCACTTTTCTGGATCTCTTCATCGGTTAGCGACCGGCCGCTGGTTTTAACTTCTCCGGAAGGCGGTCCGCCAGCCAGATAGAGCTTTTGGCCAATCTTGATGTCATTGGATTCAAGATTGTTCATAGCTTTTAGTTCATCGACTGTAATCCCGTTTGCTTTGGCAATACTGAACAGGGTATCCTTCTTCTGAACAAAGTAGACCTTTTCCACAACGACAGGAACAGGTTCGCCTGATTCCGTAGGTGCTTCGGCTGTAACAACAGGCTCTATTGCGTTTTCATCGGTTTCTGCGAACTCCGTAGGATTTCTGACAATAACTCTGTCTCCGGGCCTGATGACCTGTTTTTCATCCGCGAATCCGTTCCAGATAAGCATGTCGGCCAGCTTAACGTTATTGTTGAGAGCGATACGGTATAGATTATCCTGCTTCTGAACCTCATAATAGTATTCATCTGGAAGCTCCATGCCACTTCCGTCCATTGCTGGAACCGGTTCGGAAACGATCGGGGGAGGAGGAATGGCAGCCTGGATAGACACTGAGGTTGGTGGGACGGCTGGGGGTTCTGCGGCTGGAAGTGGAGGGTCCTGCTCTTTTATCTTGAGGACCTGTCCTATATGCAATGTGTTATCCGTGAGTCCATTTTGCTCTTTAAGCTGCTCCACCGTCAGGCCATATTTGCGGCTGATCCCATACAAGGTCTCCTTGGCAGCGAACGTGTGTGTGACCATTTCCGCGGCTTATGCCTTGGGCAGCCACAAAATCGCGAGAATAATCCATCCCCGGGGCAGCCTGAGATGTCTGCTGGCATACCCTGTTTTTATACTCGCTAGTGAATTATCTAATCTCAAAATCATTATATTCAACTCCATGGGTGAGTTCGCTGACATCCAGCTGACGGACCACGCTCAACCGGTTCCCCGCCCGCAGGAAGCCGCAAAAGGTTTCCAATCCGGCTTTCTCGCCAGAGGCGATGAAAAACACCGTACCAACAGTCTGGTTTTTTACGTACCCTTTTAGGGAACAGCTCCGCGCGCAATTATAAACGAAATGGCGGAAACCGACTCCCTGCACTCGACCGTGGACGGTTATCTCCCATGAAAGCATATTCTACTCCATTTCTGGAAATAAAACTTTATATTTTGGCAGCGGTTATTTGTCAAGTTCTGGTTTTACATCAGATACGAATGGGACAAAGCGCAGAGTCAAACCCCTATGATGATGCGGTATCTGTCAATACTTGGGTAGCAGTAAGTTCTATCAGGTCAGATTTCCTCGGCGTCCTGACCGTAAATCTGCTTGAAGCGAGCGTTGTCGATCTCCGCGGGTAAGCCTTCAAACACCACTCGACCGTCTTTGAGCGCGATCACGCGGTTTCCGTACCTGCGCGCCAGACCGAGGAAATGAAGCGAACAAATCACCGTGATCCCTTCCCGGTTAATCGCCCCAAGGTATTGCATGATGGAGTCCGCAGTAGCGGGATCGAGGCTGGCAACGGGCTCATCAGCCAGGATGATTTCCGGATTCTGCATCAAGGATCGAGCGATGGCGACCCTCTGCTGCTGTCCGCCGGAGAGATTTTTTACCTGTCTGCGGGCGTATTCTCTCAACCCGACCCGTTCTAAGTTGCGCATCGCAGTATTCTTTTCCTCGGCGGTAAACGGTGATCCAAGAGCGTGGGATCCCAGTCTTCCTGTGAGAACGTTAGTGAGCACGGATAGGTTTTTAACTAGATTGAACTGCTGAAAAACCATGGCGATCCGTCTCCGGTAACGGCGAAGAGCTGTTTGCTTCAGTTCCCTGATCAGCGTTCCCTCATATATGATCTCGCCGCCATCAGGCTCAATCAGACGGTTGATACAACGTAGCAGGGTTGACTTTCCACTGCCGGATAGTCCGAGCAGGATGACGAAATCTCCTTTGTTTATATTAAATGATACTTCCTCAAGGGCATAGGTCTTCTTGTCATAAGTCTTGCGGAGGTTGCGTATTTCAAGCTGCATGGAATCCTGTTCGTTTACTTTATGACTTTGCCGGCATTTATCCGGTAGGACTCGACTTTGTCCCGGACTCTGTCGTAATCAGAATCTTGGGCAGGTTTCAATCCATCGATAGAATAGAGGTCTTTGAGCATAGCAAGGCCTCCGGGCTCAAGAGTGAGTTTTTCGAATGCTCTCACCAGTCTTTCTTCCACCTCGGGGGGCAAGTTTTTACGGAATGTTACCGTATCGTTGGTGATCCAATCGGTGAATCCGATTATGCGTGTTTTCTCCATGACGTCAGGGTAGGTTTCCAATAGCTCTTGGCGGGCATCTTGAGGGGTTCCCAGCGAATCAGGAGGAGACCAATAAGAGCATGCAACGTCAGCTTTATTCGTCAGCAGAGCCAGAATTGCGGAAGAATGAGCTCCTGCCAGGAACTGCTTTTCCGGTTTGATCCCTTTTTGCTTCAGCAGCGAGGAGGGAAAAATATACCCCGCCGTTGAAGCCGCATCTGTGTAAGCGATGACTCTTCCCTCAATATCTTCCAATCTCTTAATAGGACTGTCGGCCCGAACAACAAACTGGCCCCGGTATTCGGTCAGACCGTTTCGCACGGTCATGAATTTGACTTGGGCTCCATATTTCTCGCTGGCGAGGAGATAGGCAAAGGTCGAAAGCCAGGCGATATCAGACTCGTAGTTGCCCATGGCTTCAATCACGGCAGCGTAGCTTGTGGGCACTGCGACGTCAAAAAAGTATCCGGTTTCCTTATGCAGAAAGTCTGCGATCTCTTTTCCGCTCTTTATGACTTTGCCGGCTTCCTTGGAGGGGACGAAGGACATCTGGATCGGTTTATCTTTTGTGCCAAGCTTATCGTTCGCTTTGGCGATCTTCTCTTCTTCGCTCATGCAGCCGCTGAGGACCGCGAGAACCACGATGATAATCATGATTGCTTTTTTCATAGCTGGAGCTCACTTTCTATGCATAGTCGTTTGTTTGGTTTCAATCAATCGCTTACAACCACTCCCAGTCTTCAAACAACTGGTCGACCAAGAGTATGGGGCGCTGCAGTTTTAAACGTAGATCTATCTGGGAAACATCATCGAGGGTCAGACCCTCAGGGTTGAAAACATTGGAAGGCAATATAACACACTCTCCTGCGACTGGAGATATCTGGCCACAGATGTCAGAGGCTGTGAGTAATCCGCTGACGCTTATATGGGAGCCGAAAAAATCGTTGCGCAGTATCTGAACCCTCACCTTGGAGCGAGTGAGTTTACCATTAAGTTCGGCGGCTATCTCCTGAAGCAGGACAGAAGCCGATCTTGAGGTCAGGATAAGGAACTGCCCCGCGGCGCGTTCAATTTCTTTGATAAAAGCGCGCTTCTTTTTTTGAAAGTTGCTTTGCGTCAGCCTGAGCATTCCGATTCCGTTTTCCAATTGGGGGAAATCGTTATAGTAGTCCAGTTCCGGGATGGGCACGCCCGCCAGGACGTACAGTTCGTCAGCAGCATACACAATATCGGTGTTAAACCTGAAATCGTCTATCAAAGCAATCGTATGCCGAGCAAGCTGAGGAGTGAAGAAATCAAGCTTGGTCAGGTTTTTCCGATGATCTGTCAATCCAACGGGGACAATTCCCAAGGACAGGGTTGACAACGCTGGATCGAGCAAATCGTTCAGGGTCTGCCGCAACTGGTCGCCGCAGTTGAACCCAGGAACGCAAACGATCTGCAGATGATAGGAAATGCCCTCGTCAGCGAGCATCCTGAGAAGAGGGAGGATATCAAATTCTGACCCGTAGCGCATCATCTCTTTGCGTAGTTTGGTGTTCGTGGAATGCACGGAGATATAGAGCGGGCTGATGTGCTGCCTGATTATTCGCTCCAATTCTTCATCATTCAGGTTATTTAGAGTTATATAGTTGCCAAAAACATAGGAATAGAGATAATCATCGTCCTTATTGTAAAGACTGGGCCTCATGCCCTTGGGCAATTGGTTGATGAAGCAGAAAACGCAGTTGTTGAAGCAGTGTTTATGCCTGTATTGTTCTGGTTCTATTCCAAGCGGCTTGTTCGCTTGTCTGAATACGGTCAGATCTCTTGTGTTGCCGGAATCGTCCAGCAGTACGAAGTCCAGTTGATAGTCATTGGCGTAATACTCCAGATCAAAGAAATCATTGATATCCATGCCATTGATCTTAGTGATCGAATCTACGGCAGTGATCCCAGCTTTCTGCGCCACACTGCGTGGATGGACTTCTATGATTTTTAGCGGCATGACTCCCTTCTAAGCGCTTCTTATCCTGTCATAACGATATTTAAAGCGCTTCACGCCTTCGAATATGGTGCGGGCCAGCAGGTTTTGATAGCTTTGAGTGGCAAGCTTGGCTTCCTCCTGAGGATTGGAGATGAATCCCAATTCGATCAGGATGGCAGGCATGAAAGCACCCCGCAGAACGTAAAAACTTGCTTGCTTGACTCCCCGGTCAGATCCACGGGCTCCGGCAACCATATTTTTCTGGACATAAAAAGCCAGGTTGTTGCTGTTCTCAAGGTGCTCCGTTTGGCTCATATCGCTGAGAATAAAAGCAAGCGCGTCGTATTTCTGCTTCTCCTGCAAACCTTCGTAAAGCTCTACCACCCCATTCTCGAGAGCTTCAACCGCTCTCGCGTCTGTGGTGACAGAAGTTGCCAGGTAGTATGTTTCCATCCCGTCAGCGCTCCTGCTTTGGGACGCGTTGGTATGGATCGAAATGAACAGGTCAGCGTCGTTGTCGTTGGCAAACTTCGTGCGCTGTCCCAAAGTTATGAATCGGTCATCCGCCCGGGTCATAAGGACCGAGATCCCGAGTTCGTTCTCAAGATAGTACTTCAGTTTCAAGGCAACGCTCAGGTTTATGTCCTTCTCTCTGGTGCCCATCTTTCCCACCGCACCGGGATCCTTGCCGCCATGCCCGGCGTCGATTACCACCCGCCGTATGGAATTGTCTTTGGGCCTCGTTACAGTTAGTATTCCGGATTTCCATTTAACGTTTTCGGGGAAATGCTGGGGTAAGATGTCTGTGACGAAATTCTCCGGCACATAATACTTGTCTGCATAGTGCAAAAAAGGAAAGTGCATATTGTATGATGAGTTGCGGAGCGTGAAGTAGGATGAGTTGATCAGGAAGATGATCTGGTCTCCGCAAAACGTAAGGTACAACCGATTGTCGAGAGCCTCTTGTTTGCAGATGGAGCCAATCATTTTATTCAGTAGTTCCACGTCAACATAGCTCCTGCTATCAAGCTCAGTGGTTTGCAGAGCGTCGTTTTTCTGTTCGTTTTTCAAAAATACGCTGATGCTTGCGCTAAGGACTGCTCCCGTAAGAATCATGATCAATATGAGTGTCGTGATTTTATACATTGGTTTCTTTGCCTCTGAAATGCTCTGCAGCCTCAGATAAAGGCACAGGCTCGTTTTTAAATGCAGGGGTCCACCCTGATGAACTTGATAACTCCTGAATGTATACATGCTCAAAACCAAGTTCCTGCGCAGTATTCACCGCTTCAACATACTCATCTGAGGTAATCCCTCTGCCCAGTTCCGGAAAGCGTTTGCTCTCGCCGGCGGGATAATACTGGGCCAGCAGGCTCAGGTACAGCGTATTGCCGAACCTTTCCCGCAATTGATAGAGAACTTCCCTGGTACCGGCGATTCGATTTGGCAGGACCAAGTGGCGTACCATAACACCGCGGGTTGCCAAATCAAGTTCGTTGATGCTCAGATCCCCAACCTGAGAGTGCATTTCGCAGATCGCCTCCAAAGC
>CAZKAA010000027.1:0-25671 GCA_964550575.1 uncultured Candidatus Cloacimonadota bacterium | reverse complement strand
CAACACCCTATCCTACACTCTTTCCCTACACGACGCTCTTCCGATCTGGACCAGCAACCGCACGGAACTGCTTGTCGGTTACTTCACGCAGTTCGGCGATTCGGCTTGCGCCTTGGAACCGATCGGCCATCTTTATAAGTCTGAAGTATGGGGTCTTGCCCGTTTACTTGGCGTACCTCAGGAAATCATGGATAAAAAGCCGTCGGCGGATCTATGGGAAGGTCAGAGCGATGAGGATGAAATGGGTATCGACTACTGCACGCTTGATGAAATCCTGTACGAGTTGATGGATCTGGATTTGTCATTTGAGGGTTCTGATACTCTCACGCATCCAAGAGAAATCTACCAAAAAGTTGACAGGATGGTTCGCAGCAGCGCGTTCAAGCGTTCCCTGCCGCCCATCCCCGGAGAATGAAATGCTGCTTGGTAAAGATCGATGTTCCAAATGCAAGTCAGAAAGGGGGGTGCGCATTTGTCCGCGCATCGGGAGCAAACACATAGGATGGAAATGCTGCAATGCGTACAGGATAGATATGAAATGCCCAGAATCCTGCGCTTACGCGGGCAGGTTTGACCAGAGCAAAGACAGCCCGTTTCCCGCTTTCAGGGCAGATTCGAACACCGAATACATGCATGTCGCGTCCCGTTTCATAGATGTCTGGAAATTCCAGCCAAACGCCGCTTTGGACGGTATAAGTCCCGTCGAAACGGCTTCCAGTGATCCCGATACGGTTATGGGTTGGCTCGAGAAATTCCAATATCCGGCCAACTTCCCAGTTGGCGTGCTACTGGACAGGTTGGGCATAAAGCACGAAATGTTAGGGGAACCGATCACTCCAGAATCGGTCGCTTTTGAGTTTATGGATGCGGTAATCGCGCTGGACTGGGACAAACTTCGCCCATTGACGGTCAATGATGTTGACTCATCAGAATTGGCGATGATGTATGAGAAGATAATGGCGGCGATCCCGGGACTGCGGAAAACCAAATCCTACGAAATCCTGCATGCGGGAGCAGCGGATGACGGAGTTAGCGCAATCGTGGTCCTTGAACTCAATCGCAAGTCAGTTTGGACGATATTGCTAAGCGCGGTTTCAGGGGTTTGGAAAGTGCGACAGAACTTTGGTGGCAGCCCCCAGTTATATTACGCGCAAAACGCGCTGTTCCGCAATCTTGCGGAGTCGTTGGGCAATGGGGACGAGCAGGAAAGCTGGAGGCTATTGGGCACAAATCTTCCCTCTTATCCGGATTGCGCTGATCTGTATTATTATCGAGGTCTGTATTGGCAAATTGCCAAACAGCCAGCCAACGCAAAGAAAGACCTCTGGAACGCCATGGCCCTGGACAATCACTTCTTTGAAGCTGGCATAACGCTATCCGCGCTTCATCTGATGGATAAAGAACTTGAACAGGCACGCCAAATCCTGGGATGGCTGCATGAAGACAGGCCGGAGGATCTGAATGTTATGAACAATCTTGCCGCATGCGAGGCTGGCATGGGCAACCTGAACAAAGCTAAAGATATCTGGAAGAGCCTTCTATGTGAAAACCCGGACTATGAACCAGCGCAGAAGAACCTTGAACGCTATGAAAAATGATCATTACGCCTTCATGCGGCTTGCGATGAAAGCCGCAGAAAAAGCAAGGGGTACCTGTTCCCCCAATCCTTTTGTGGGTGCCGTGCTGGTGAACAAAGGGAAAGTGATTGCGACAGGATGGACCCAGCCCTATGGGGGAGACCACGCAGAAGTTCAGGCCCTTATGAAAGCGGGATCGGAGGCAACAGGTTCCGACCTCTATGTTACCTTGGAGCCCTGTTCGCATTATGGCAAAACCCCACCCTGCACGCTCTCGATCATAAGCGCGGGAGTCAGTCGCGTATTCTATGGGATAACGGATCCCAATCCTTTGGTGAACGGAAACGGTTGCCGCCAGTTGGAAGAAGCGGGGATCGAAGTGAGATCCGGAGTATGCGCAAGTGATATCGAAAGGCAGTTGGAATACTACTTGTGCCGCATTAACAATAAAAGACCTTTTGTAACATGGAAGGCGGCACTCTCGCTGGATGGAAAATACGCGGCTAATGATGGCAGTTCGCAATGGATCAGCGGTGTAAGTTCTCGAAAACTAGCTCACCAGCTAAGGCAGGAGTCTGACGTCGTGTTAACGGGCATAGGCACTGTGCTCTGCGATGATCCCATGCTCAATGTTCGCTTGCCCCGAGTCAAGAAGCATCCCCTGCGGGCCATTCTCGATGCCCGGCTTCAACTTCCATTGGAGTCCAAGCTCTGTAAAACTGGAGATGCTTTTCCAACCGCGGTTTTTTGCGACAAAGAATCAGATAGATCAGAAAAAGCAAGCCTTTTGCGGGACGGGGGGATAAATGTCGTACCGGTAAGCACAATGGGAGATAAGCTTGATCTGAGTGAAATATTGAACTATTTGCACAATCAAGGTAAATACAGCGTACTGCTTGAATGCGGGAGCGCATTGGCGGCTTCATTTTGGGAAAAACGGCTGATTGACAAAGCCCATATCTTTTACGGAGCAATGATCTTAGGCGGTAACAAAGCCATCCTGGGAGACCTGGAATTGACTTCGATCTCTGATGCGATCGGACTCAGGATTGCCAAATGCAGGCAGGTCGGGCAAGACGTCCACATTGTAGCCTATCCTGATTATCATTTGTAAGCTTTGCGGGATCGATTAACATATAAGCATATCCTTAATGCTTGTCTTTAATCATAATAGGAGAGATAAATGAAGATAGTGCACTTTGATCAGGTAGTTAATGAACCGGTGAATGCGGAAGGCGCTGCCGGAACAATGATTCGCTGGTTGATATCGCAGAAGGACGGCGCGCCCAACTTCGCGCTGCGCATGTTCGAAGTTCAGCCAGGCGGACATACACCGTTCCATGACCATGCTTGGGAGCATGAGGTCTATGTCTTGGAGGGAGAAGGAGTATTGCAGACCGAAAGGGGGGAACTGCCGTTTGCTGCCAATGACGTGATCTATGTTGATCCCGAGATGCGCCATGCGTTTAAGAATACGGGCTCGGGTATCATGAAGTTTCTTTGCATAGTCCCTCATGAAAATCCTGTTCCCAAGAAAACTATCAATCCTTTCGCGGAGGGAGTCGCAAACAACTGCTGAGCCAGGCAAACCAGCAATGGAACGAACATAGCATGTGAATTCAAGACTCGCCAGACAAATATGAGTTGACGCAATACCTATGTTAAAAATGATGGTTACATTCCGTGCCAGTTACGGTTAATTCATCAAGGAGCAAGATAATGGCGAAGAACCATCGCGGTAAAGGTATAAAGAACCTGCCCAACCATGGTCGTGGGGAGTGTCCCGTATGCCACCACACAGGCATAAAGGTACTTCACGAGGTTAAGGTGGGGGAGAAGACCCACAAAGTCTGCAAAAACTGCAAAAAAATTGCCGCTGAGAGACTTAGCGCCTAACAGGCCATGTTTCCCGGCTCTTGTTTTCAGATTACCCTGAATCTTATAGCTTAGGGTAATCTGTTTTTTTTGAAGTGAAAGCAATCAAGTCCCTGGGTCAAAACTTCCTAACGCGGGAAGATGTCGCAGCGGAAATTGTTAATCAGGCAAAGGTCGAGAGTCAGGATCTGGTGTGGGAGATTGGGCCTGGTAAGGGAATTCTGACCAGGGAACTTGTCAAAACCGGATGCCGGCTTGTTGCGTTCGAACTCGATGCAAGATTGCATGAACCTCTGACAAAGGAGTTTGGCAGTTCAATAAGGCTTATAGGCGCAGATATCCTGAAAACCGACTGGAATGCGCAAATTGGTGAGCATGCTAGTCCCATCAAGCTTGTCTCAAACATCCCTTATAATATTACTTCGCCGATTCTGGCCAAGCTGGAAGAGCATCATGCCCATTTCGCAAGTATTACTATGATGGTGCAGAAAGAAGTAGCGGAAAGGATCTGCGCCAACCCAGGCACCAAGGCTTATGGGTTGATGACTTTGAAACTCAAGCGTGTGTTTAACTCAAGAATCCTGCTGAACGTAGGGAAAGAACACTTCGATCCCATACCCAAGGTGGATTCGGCAGTGATTGGCATGGCTCCCAGATCGGACTTCCCCCAATTGCCAGACCCCAAAGCGTATCTTAGTCTGATAACTGCAGCATTCGCTCACCGCAGAAAAACACTGCGCAACAATCTTGGGTATCTGGGCGACAGAAAGAGACTGGATCAACTGCAAGCGCAAAGCGGCATCGATCTCGATCGCCGCGGAGAATCTCTCAGTGAAGAAGAGTTTATACATCTGTATCGCTTTGTTTAGCTTGCTTACCTCAGTCTTTCATGCCCAGAGCAGTGAATTGGAACTGACATTCACCAATAACGACTATCTTCGAAGCCTGGCAAGCAATCTTAACTTCAACGCTCAACCTATGAGGAACGGCATCCTGAATATCGTCGGGCAAAACACCAACGAGCAGCGGCTGAGCTTTGCGCAGAAAAGCAGGCGTTCTTTACTGGAAGCAAATCTCGATTTATCCGGCACTAGCTTTGTCAACTCGATAACAGCGGGCTATGAATACCTTTTTGACTCCAGCGAATTAGAAAACGACCTGCATCCGTACAAGAATAAAACCGGTTTTCTTGGCTATGGGATTGCCTATGCCCCCGCAGACAGCATGCAGGTCGCGTTCAAGGCCAAAGGATTGCTCCGCGCGGAAGAAGACCGTTATTTGATGGGTAATGTTCTGGACAGCAAGGGCTACGAACTATCAGGCGAAGCTAGAGCGGGTACGTCAGCGTTCGGTTCTGATATCGGAATAAGCGGAGCATTTTCCCAGCGTTCACTTGATTGGGAGCGCTTTCGTTCTGCCACGCTCCGCGCTTATATGAATCATCCGGGCGAAACTATATCGGTTTTTAACTCGATAACTGCCAGCAAGCGCGCGGACGACCTCTTCGTCCTTGCGGAGAATGAGTTGACAGGAAGAGGCTTCTACTCGCTCTACGATAACCAGGTGCGGAGCGGATTGACTTATGCGGGCTTTGTGGATTACAATCCAAACGGGCTGTTCAGCATTCAACTCGGCGAAGTTTACTCCCATGGCAGCAACACACTTCAGCAGAACGAAGTACGCAGCAATACTGACCTGATGAACCAAATTGAGTTGGAAGCGGGAGTACAACCTCTTTCAGGATTGCAGATAAATCTGAACGCCAGCCATGTATATACAGTCAAGGATTTCACCTACGCCAGGAGTTCCCGCCATACAGAAACACGCGGACTCAATGGGTCGGCGCTGTGGGAATACACGCCCGGAGACACTCTTTCCATGGGAGCTTCGGTTGATCTGCAGAGAACCTCTTTCCCGGATGACGGAAACAAATGGGACAACGATCTGCGCAATATCAGATTTAATGTCGCAAACATCCATTATTGGCGTGACAGGATTAAACTTTCCAACAGGGTCTTCGCGAATATCGCCGACGATATCTACACCGACGGTGTTTTGTCGAGCAATAACAAGCGTACGTCAAGCCTGATTTACAATCCGTCCTGCGCCATCCTGATCGGCGACAGACTGATGTTCAACCAGGACTACCAATTGAGGGCGGACTATACTGATTACGTTTACGACACCTCAAACAAAGGCTTCTACCGTCAGTTGAGCATGATCTTCGATGTCGTTTTCGACAGCTATCCTTACATCGCCAGATCGCAGGATCAGCGATGGATGCTGATTCCTTACCGCAACCCAGGCGCAAGCGCTTTTATGGTGGATTGGCAGTTTGGTTATGAGCACAACGAATATGCTGATTATGACGGTTCAGCTTATCTCATAGACTTTAAGAACACGAAGTACTCAGCTTCCATGACTCTCAAGCATGACATACGCGATTTGTATTATATTTTGCAGCCCAAGTATTCCTGGGGAACCTGGAAGGAGTACGAACTGCTACTCGGGCTGGCATGGAAGATATCTGACAGCAGTATGTTCGAGGTTTCAATCAACCCCAAGGGTGACGCCATTCGCAGTCTGGACTGGCGCACAACTATCAACCTCAGAGCGGGGTTTTGATGTCGCCTGCTCTTACCATGGCCACCCAAACCCCTCAGCTTTCGTCCATGCATAATCACTGGATGGAACAAGCCATTCGGGAAGCGAAACTCGCTGCGGCTGAGGACGAGATTCCCGTCGGGGCTGTCATCGTACACAATGAACAAATAATGTTTTCGGATCACAACCGGACCCGGCAGTTCCATAATCCGTTGGCGCATGCTGAGAAATTGATCATTGACAAAATAATGGCCGCCAAAATCAAGTACTTACAGGAATACACGCTGTATGTGACGCTCGAACCTTGTCTGATGTGTGCCGGAATGCTTATCTGGAGCAGGCTGGGCAAACTGGTGTTTGGCGCATCGGACTCTAAGGCGGGGGCAGCCGGGTCCATATACAACGTGTTGGCGGACAAAAGCTTTAACCACCACCCACAGATTGTGAGGGGTGTGAGGGAGCAGGAGTGTTCCGCGCTGTTAAAAGACTATTTCAGAAGTAAAAGATGAAGCGGAGAGTTGCCGGAGCGGTTGAACGGGACGGTCTCGAAAACCGTTGTATCCTCACGGGTACCCAGGGTTCGAATCCCTGACTCTCCGCCATAGCTTCAGATGAATAGAAAACACCTATTGCCACCTTTGATCTGCGACGCCCGCCTGCCACTGATCTCTGATGGCAAGCTGCGCGAGGAGTTAGTCCTCTACAATCTGAAATCAGAGGAAGCATGCGATCTATGCGGAAGGTTTTTACAACTCACCGGCAAGAGCATCGATGCAGATTGTGAAACAGCCAATCTCTCCGGAGGGCAGAAAGTAGTATTGATGTTTTTACTGGCGATGCTATCTCCCGCGCGAAACATAGTTTTCATCGATCTTATGAGGTCTTTGGATGCGGCGACCAGAATCCTGATAAACCAGATGATCGAATCTGCGAAGCCGGAAAAGGAGATAATTCTCGAGGATGCTGAAGATGTTGACGGTTGAAGCTGGCAAATATGATCTTTGGGAGAAGTTTTCGGTTATCCTGAAGCAAAAGTTGGAGTTTATCCCCGGCAACACATATCATCTGACCGGTCCAAACGGCAGCGGAAAAAGCTCCTTCCTGAAAAAGCTTGTCCTGCCCAACTTACTCTCCCGGGCGGATGTGTACGCTCTCTATTTCCAGCAACAGATGAACCTGCAAATTCAATGCGTGAAAGCCTATGCGGGGATTATGAAACCGCGGAGGAGAGTCAGAAACGAACGGGAAACCGTAGCTTATCTTCTCGATAACCTGCAACAGACCTTGCTTGTTGAACCCAGACCTGCTTACATTTTGATGGACGAATCGTTCTGCGAAGCACAGGTCAGGGATTTTGCCTTTCAACATCCAGAGATCGTTTGCCTGATCTATACTTCCCACGAAACTGACGATGCCGGGGACAGAGTTGTTGATTTCATTACCCAAAGCACAGACTTGAGCGAGATTCATGCGACTTATAGTTAAAACAGCTGCTTTTACTATACTGCTGGCCTTGTTTCTGATTTTGCTGTGCATAATGTTTCTGGATAGCCTGGAATTCCAGATAGCCGGCTTCCTTGTGTTGGGAGCGCTGCTGATCATTAAGCGCGGGTGGCAAAAAGCAATCTCCGGCCAGAAGGTTGTTCTGCCTTTTTTCATCACTCTTGCTGTCGTATATGTTCTGTTTGGGATCCTTGACGTGAGGTCGTCGAGCGGGGACGCCGGATCGCTCTTTTACTGGCTTGGTTTTGGCATTAGAAGAATTCTCCTGTTTGCAAACTCAATCCTGATATTCCAGAATTTCTTCGCTTGGATTGGCTTTGACGATCTACTCAGGCTGCCTTTCGGAATCGGCTTCAGAAAGTACCTGATCTTGGGTAAAACCCTATACGCAAACGCATTTTCCTCATATAACTCCATGAATATGCTGCAAGCAACGATTCCCCGCGAGCAAAGAAGCCAGAAGTCTCTCAAGCACAGATTCCTGGGCAGGCTGGCTTCTGTATTGGCGATGTTCCAAGCCCTGCTCAACGATGCCAGGATCAAGGGCGAGGCGATTGACAACCGTCTGGCAGCATGTCATGGTCAAAAGACCCGACACGCGAGTGTTTGGTTTTTGACCGTGGGATTCACGGTGCTGGTCACCGTGGCAACCGTGATCATTCCCATACCGGTACCAGGCGGGGGATTCTTCAATTTCGGGGACGTTTTAATCGTGTTCATCGGCCTTTACGCGGGCAGCAAAGCTGGGGCGATTGCCGGAGGGATTGGCAGTGCGATCGCGGATCTGATGCTTTTTCCTCTTTTTACGCCAATAACGCTTGTCGTAAAAGGCCTGGAGGGTTTCATCTGCGGCTTAGCCCATAGAAAGAGCGGGCTCTTCACTTTCCTCTTTCCCCTGGCCGGGGCATTGGTGTTGATCAGTGGTTACTTTTTGGGTGAACTGCTGATGCCTCAGTTTGGTTTGACGGTGGCTGTGGCGGATCTTCCCGCCAATATCGTGCAGGCTTTAGTAGGGTTCTTTGGAGGCAGGGCATTATTCGAGGCTGCCAGGTACCTGGACCTTTAGACTCCAATTATCCGTTAAAGATACTTTCGTTTATTACCTGACACGGAGACAGGTTTTCCTTGTGCCAGAGTCTGTTATGCCTCATCATCCATTCTTTTGCCACGCGGCTGACAACCGCGAGGTAAGCAGAAAGCAACCGGGAGGATAGGATGCTAGGAAATAGGGCAAAATATCTAGCTGAGATCGGGATAAAGAAAAAGCCATCCACGGAGGATGGCTTGAAATGCAACTGAGCGATACTCCTATTTAAGTTCGATAACCAGGATCTTCTGTTTCCTGAACTGATTTTGATCAGTCACGGTGAGCGTGTATTGGTCGTCTTTCCTCTCGACCCGGTATGACGCCGCAACGTGGTTGGAAAGGACAGAATAGCCTTTCTTGGTTGCCGGGAAAGTGATCTGCTGAGTCTCCAAAAGATTGAACTCTGTGAACTTGTCGAGATCGGCGTCCTTGACCGTCGATACTTTGCCGATGCCGAGGATTCCACCCTTGCGGTCAATAATGCCCTTTTCGATCAGCTGTTTCCGTGTACCCACCACATAGTAAAGGCGGTTGTTGTCCACGTTTTGGTTGTTGATGATAGTTTCCTTGTCTTTGATTTGGGCATCGCGCTTGCTGATCTCTGCCTGCGAAAGCTGGCGTTCGGAATCAAGCTCGCTTTGCGCGTTGGCAAGTTTTCCCTGCAACTCTGACACCCAGCGCTCCTTTTCAGCGATGGACGCGTTAAGCTTCTTAATCATGCTTTGGAGATTTGAGTTTTCGCTCCTGCTGGCGTCTTTTTCCTGCTGCAGCTTGTCACGTTCCTTCTTTAGCTGGGCGATTTGATTCGTCGCTGATGTAATGGAGTTTTTAAGATATTGCAATTTCTCTTCGGGAGTTCCGGCTGGAAGTTCGCTGCCGGCGTCAATCGTTCCCGTTTCGCTGTTGAGCAAACCAGCAAGAGGCATCAGGTCGTCCACCGCGGATGATTTCGCTTCGTCGGTTTTTTGGAATTCGGCGTTTGTTTTGGTCAGGCTCTTGGCCTTGCCAGATGCGCTGATCCACAACGCTCCAAATACTATGGCCAATATCGCGCAGATAATGGCTATTATCGTAGAGGTAGCTTTCATGCTTGACTCCCAGTGAGTTTTGATTATCATGGCACAGAATTAAAAAATGGAGTTTATCTGTCAAGGATAAATAGAAGAAGTGACCTACTCATACCTCGCTGCCTGGGCAAAGGAATTTGTCTCTTACGGACTTAAAGTCGAGAGCGTGTACACACATTCGGACGGCCTTACAATATCGTTTAAAAACGGTATGGAGTTATGCCTTATACTCTCAGCGGGCAACGGGTTTCCCTTCTTGCGCCAAAGGAGTCCTCTGCCGGATGCTAACACCCACATCTGGCAACAACTCACACATTCTGAATTGGTTAGTACCGTTATCTCTTCCACCGATAGGGTGATATCTTTCATCTTCCGGCAGATCGATATTTACCAGCAAAGCCAGGTTTATCATTTGATAGCTGAATTCACCCCGCCCAAGCCCAACGTCATTTTCGCTGCCGGCACAGAAGGATTGGTGGTGCTTGACGCTATCCACAAATACAGCTACGCGGACAATCCGCAACGCCAGATATTGCCGAAACTACCTTATCAACCTGCAAAAACGAGTTTCAAACCTCAGTTGGAGCAGATTGCTTTTCCTCTGGTAATCGAGCCGCCGGACGGCTCCGCTCCCATCGTTTGCGCTAACGCGAACGAGTATTTTATCAACTACTATAGTCTCGTGTATAAGGCAAAGCAGGAGCGCGAAGCGCATGATAAAGCTGAAATCCATTGGCGAAAGGAACTTGCCAAAGCCCACAAGAAGCTGAGCAAGCAAATCGAAGAATTGTCTGTGGCAGAACAAGCGGAGCATTGGAAAACATGTGTGGAACTGATGAAGATAAATCTCCGGGATATCGTGCCTGGTCAAGCAGCAATCAAGGTAACAAACTACTATGATCCAGAGTTAAAACTGATTGAGATACCGCTGAAAGTAGACAGATCTCCCCGCCAGAACTTGCAGGATTATGTTCGCAAGTACCAAAAAGCGGTGAGAGGGGGAGAAATCATCCGGGCGAATATTGAAGAAACCGAACGAACAATCACCAGTCTGGAAAGCATCCTCCAAAGACTCGAACGGGGCGAGTTTGTGGACTACATTCATGATCGGTCGCTTGCGTCTGTGGGGCACAAGCTAAACATCCTGGATAAACTGCTGAAACTCAGAATCAGCGATGATTTTGAGATTGTGGTCGGACGCAAGGCCAAGGAAAACGATTTCATCACCACACAGCTTGCCCAACCTCATGACTGGTGGTTCCACACACGGATCTACCGGGGATCGCATATCCTGCTGAGGTGCTTCAAAAAAACCGCACCCGGCCAGGAACTGGTCAACCTCTGCTGCAGTTTGGCGGCCTGGTATAGCAAGGCACGGTTTTCTCAAAACGTGCCGGTGGATTATACCCAGATACGCTTTGTGCGCAAACCCAGAAAAAGCGCACCTGGCTACGTAGTCTATACCAAACACCAAACGGTTTTTGCCGATCCCCTGGATCTTAGGGCGGTGAGGGAGAGGCTGCAAAAATGAAGTCCAAGGTCAAGGACCGGGGAATCATAGTAAAGACTTATCCCTATGGTGAAAGCAGCCTGATCATCAAGTGCTTCACCCAGGAACATGGTATGATCTCTGTCATCGCCAAAGGCATCCGCCAAAAGCCGGAAGCCAGCATGCTCACATCATTGGGTTCATTTGACCTGACTCTCTACGAACCAGGCGAAGGCGAGATCTACTTGCTGAGCGAGTTTTCGCCGCGAAACACTCACGACTTCTCCTCAAGAATGGAGTGCTGGGCAACGGCGGAATGCGCTCTTGAACTATTCGGGCAAATACTGATCCCTGTTGAAGAAACACCGCATTACTACGCGTTGTTGGAAGTCTTTCTGGATTATCTTGAGAAGCAACCTCAGAATGGAATTCTCATCTGGTGGAGATTTCTGCTCAGGGTTTTTATATATCTGGGTATCCCGTTTCAAACTGACCTCTGTTCGGTATGCCAGGCCAGGCAGCAAGAACTCCGAGCGCAGGTTGTGGATACGGGAGGATTGATCTGCGAGGCTTGTTGGAACGAGGATTTTGATCCTCAGCGCCATGAGCGCTTGCTGCCGGGGGCTTCCAGGATACTATCGCTGCTTCAGGAGATTGGAAACCACATCCAGTCTGTTGTGGTAGCGAGGGAATCCGCCCAGCAGCTTAATAGAATATTCGCGGCGCATTACCAGGTATGCTTTCACAAACCCCTCAAGCTCAAGAGTATGGCTGTTCTCGAGCAGTTCTATCTTAAAGCAGAAGCCCGTCAGGGATGATGTTGAGCTAAGCGAACCTACATCGGTTCGAAATCGTTTACTTCCCAGTAATACAGCTCAGCTTCCTTCTGAATGGCCAAAAGTTCATCATAATGCCTGACCTCCCATGCAGCAAGGAGTCCGAAAAATGATTTCAGCGTGAGGGAATCAGCCATATCCTCAAGTTGCCGGTAGTGCTCGAAAGCGTCTTTCTCAAGCAGTAATGCGGTTGAAATCGCGGAAAACAGATACTGGTCAGCCCCGATCCTCTGGATGAAGTCTTTGCCAAAAAACTGGGGCAGTTCATTAAGTTTGGATAGCTCCGAGGGTACTTCGCCTGCCGGTTGGTCTCCAGACACTTGGGCGTGATATTTCAAAAGATAATTGTAATGGCGCTTCTCCTCTTCAGCCCGGCCAGTAAAGAAATCGCGCACTTGCGGGTCCTGCGAGCTCTCAGCAGCCCTTGAATAAATAGCATAGCTGTCTTTTTCGCCTTGCAGAGCTTTCTTCATGGCGTTCAGTATTTTATCCTTATGCATCATACCTTGTCCCTTTATATTCTTTTGCCGATATTATAACCGGCATCTCCAATTGCGCATCCCCAATTCATAGATCCTGATTTTACTTGTCAAAATAACGGGATTGCGAATTCTGGCTAAGATAAACTAAGTAAGCAAGGATGTTGGATTGAAGCTCAACTTGCGATCACTCATATTGATATTGATTCTGCTTTTATGCGGAACAGCGCTATTGGGAGAGTCTTTTGGCGAACGGACGGCGAATCAGCTCCGCGAGTTTGGGATCAGTCCCTGGATCATAGTCTTGCTGATCTCCATGCTGCCAATAGTGGAATTGCGTGGCGCGATTCCGGTAGCTATCTGGGTATTGGGGTTTGATTGGCCGGAAGCAGTTCTCTTATCAGTTGCGGGCAACATATTGCCTATCCCGCTGGTGCTTTTACTTTTGGACTGGGGCATTGCTCTGGTTCGTAGATTCAAGTGGGGCATGAGATTCACTGATTGGCTGTTTGCCCGGACACGCAACAAGGGCAAAGTCGTCGAACGGTACGAGGAGCTCGGGTTGATCGTCTTTGTGGGTATTCCTTTGCCTGGGACCGGGGCTTGGACAGGCGCGCTTGCCGCCAAGATATTCGGCCTGTCGTTCTGGAAATCACTGCTCTGCGCTTTTCTGGGAGTTATTCTTGCGGCAGTATTGGTCACCTTAATCTCAGTTGGGATCCCCGCCATCCTGGGCTAGGCAATGAGCAAATCCTCCCGTACTTTTTTCTGGCTGGTAGGTGAAAACTCAGGTGATTTGCATGCCAGCCTGGTGATGGAAAAACTTAATATTGCCTATCCGGGAATCCGCCACATCGGTATCGGGGGGAGCAGGATGCAGGCGGAAGGTTTGATCCCGCTGTTTCCCTTTGCAAAATTCAACGTTATGGGCTTCACTGAAGTGATCAGGCACCTCGGTTTTTTTGCCAAGGTAGAGAAGCGCATCAAAGAGCTTTTCCGCAAAGAACGACCCGATCTGGCCATCCTGGTAGATTACCCCGGAATGAACCTGCGCATTGCGAACCTGGCTGATAATCACCGGATTCCAGTCCTTTACTATATCTGCCCCCAGTTTTGGGCATGGCATCACGAACGGGTGCACAAACTCCGCTCCAGCGTCAGGCATGTGGCGTGTATATTGCCTTTCGAGCAGGAATTGCTGGAGATCCACAACATCCGTTCCAGCTATGTCGGGCACCCCATAGCCGAAGAAATCAGTTTTGAGCTTGATAAGTCGGAGTTCGCCAAATTCTATGGGCTGGATTCCGCAAAGCAGTGGATTGGATTCATTCCTGGCAGCCGCGACAGCGAGATACGCCGTATGCTGCCGGTGTTTCTTGAAACAGCCAGGCGCTTCGACCAGGATTGCTATGAGATTCTCATATCCAAGGCTCTCACGGTCAGCCATGCTCTGTTCATGGACTTGATCGATAGCGCCGGACTGGAGAATCTGAGAATTATCGACGGTTATCGCTATGAAATGATGAAGTATTCCTCTATCCTGATCAGCACTTCCGGAACAGCGACCCTGGAAGCGGCATATATCGGTACACCTACTCTGATAACATATAAAACTTCACCTCTATCATATGCCATCGGAAAGAGGTTGGTGCGCATCAAGCGGATCGGGCTGCCGAACATAGTTTTGGACAAAGACCTGCTGCCTGAGTTTATCCAGAACGACGCGACACCGGACAACCTTTACAATAAAACGATGGAGCTACTGACCGAGCCTGTGCGGTTGTCGGGAATCCGGGATGAACTGCACTCGCTGAAGCAGGTTTTGGGTCACAAAAAAACCAGTGACGAGATGCTCAAAGTGGTCGGAGAAATGCTGAGCGTTTATGGATAGAATCTGGCTGCTGATTGAAAGAAAGTGCGCCGCTTGGTTTCTGCGCCTGCTGAAAAAGACATTGAAACTTGAAGTTGTGAATCAGCCGGCACTCGATTTTCTATGCGTTTACGCCTTTTGGCACCGCAACCTGCTATGTATGACCATCCAGCGGATGTTCACGGGAGTCGCGGTGCTGGTATCCCCCTCCAAAGACGGGGAGCTTATCGCAGGCCCGCTGGCTGAATTAGGCTACCACCTGATTCGCGGATCCAGTTCACGGCAGGGGTCTCAAGCGCTGAAAGAAATGATCAGGCTGAGCAGGATTCACCCGCTTGCCATTACCCCAGACGGCCCCAAAGGCCCCGCCTTCGAGATCAAGCCAGGCATTATGCAGCTAGCCCTGATGGGCAGGATTCCCATCATTCCGATCAACGTCGAGTGTGCCCGCGAATGGGTGTTCAACTCGTGGGACCGTTTGCGCATGCCCAAACCATTCTCGAAAGTCAGGGTGCTTTACGGGGATCCCATCGCGGTCAACGCCAAAGCAGATTTCGAAATCGCGGAAACGGCTTTGGCAGAAGCTCTCGGACGCTCTACCTGATTGATGTCCGGGGATCTTTGTGAGGCTCGTGGCTCCATAGCCCCGATACGCTTTGTTACTGGTATATCAGTAGTTACCCGATAATTCATCACCAAGCCGTATAAAAAAAGCCGGACTTGCATCCGGCTTTGATCATAGTTTTCAGTATGTTATCTGTACTGGTTTATCAACTTCCTGTAATGGTTCAGAATCTGCGTTCTGCCGCGCTCCTGCTTGCTGCCGTAACCATAGCTCTGATAAGCTGAATGTCCTGACATCAGCATCACATCGTTCACGGTATTCACGTTCAACTGCGTGATATCCATGGTGAACTGGGTCGCGGTGCCAAAATCGTCAACAGCGTTCGCGGGGAATGTGAAGCTCCTGGCGGAGGGGGAGAGCTGGCTTGTTTCATAATAGTCGTCGTCTTCCCAGATGTTTTCCATATTTACGGAGCTCAGCGACGCAACCTGTTCCTCGTTGTCGTCGTAGAGAGACCAGGTCATGGTTGAGGACATCGTGGGATTATAGAACTCCGGGAAACTGCCGGTAACTGGGTAAACGATTCTCAGGTTGGCGTCGCATTGCACATCGCCGTCAATCATGAGTTTGATGTTGTACTGCTGGCCAGCCAGAAGGTTTGCCGACCCGAACCAAATATCCTGCCAGCTTTCCAGCGCGATATCTTCGCCTTCGATCTCAAGTTCGAGGGATTCCGGTTCTTCGTAAGTCCCTGTGCCAACCCAAGAGATCATAATGTCGTAAACGTCGTCCTTGACATCGTCGTTCTTGGTGAGAATCACTGCCCAGAGAGCGTCTTCGGGATCGGTGGGATTGTTTTCGTCCTTGCAAGCAGTCAGGAACATACTTGCCGCGATGAGCAACAGAATTAAGCCAAGTAAATAGCGTCTCATGTCATCACTCCTTGTTTAGTTTTTAATTGTTTCAAGAATAACTGACACCGCTCTTGATGTCAATAAACTTCTTCTTAGCATCTCCAAGCTGAATCGGTTTTGTTCTGCTTGATCATCTGCATTCTGCTATGGAGACTCACAAAACCATGATATCCTGCACGTGATCTTACGTGATCAGATTTTAAACGCAGGGCTGTTTCTGACCAGTTCTCGGATCAGGGCAGTGTTTTCCGCGTGATTGATCTGTTGGCGAAGCTCCGCTCCGCCCGGAATGCCTTTTGTATAATGGCAAAGCTGGGAACGGAGCTCCTTGGTGACGATCCTTTCCGGCTTATATTTCAATGCCAGGTCTATATGCGTCATAATCGCCTCCAGGATTTCCTCTCTCCGGATTGGAGCATAGTCTCCGGTGGCCATCAGCTCCTTCGCTTGGCGAAATATCCACGGACGCCCCAAAGAGCCCCGTCCGATCATCACAGAATCGCATCCCGTGTCAAAAAACATCTGTTGTGCCAGTTCGGGATTCAAGATGTCCCCATTGCCGATCAAGGGAATATCAAGGGCCGCTTTCAAGCCTTTGATGTGTTCCCAGGCAGACTTGCCGGAAAACATCTGGGTCTGCGTGCGGGGATGCAGACAGATAAAATCGGCTCCAGCCGCTTGCATGGCCATGCCGAACTCAATATAGTTGAGGCTTTGGCTGTTGATTCCGCTGCGGAACTTGACCCCCACGGGGCAACTGCCGCCCACGAATTCCACAACTCGGGAAACGATCTCGGACGCCAGCGTCTGATCCAACATCAGCGCTGAACCGGCTCCCCGGCGAAACACCTTCTTCACCGGGCAGCCCATATTGATATCGATAAAATCAGGATTCCAGGGCAGGCAGAACTCTGCCGCCTTCGCCATCACATAGGGGTCGGAACCAAAGATCTGGATACCAAAAGGCTTTTCCGCTTCATCGAAGAGGATGTACTGCACAGTCTTCTTGGAATCACGCACCAGTCCATCGGCGCTAACCATTTCGCTGACAAGGACATCAGCCCCATGGATCTTGCAAAGCTGGCGGTAGGCACGGTCAGTGTAACCGGCAAGTGGCGCAAGCCATATCTTCTTGTCTATTATGTTGGAAATATCCATTATATTAATGTATAGGATGACATAACATTATTTAATATGCTGTTATATTTTATTATGTTATTCATACGGAAATATGATGACCAGTTTGTCACTCGCTGTCGCCAGTTTACCGCCTGATCTCATAATCTGCGGTAGAGCATGAAGTTCGGGCTATAACCCAGGCGGCGTTGTTCCGCCTCATACCAGGTGATGACATGGTCGTTGAGGCTGGGTTCAGTTTGTATCGCTTGCTGCTGCAGGGAAGTGAAATTGCTGTTAGCCGCGAATTCCCGCGCGATCCATTCCGCGTACTCCGCGTGGTCTGTGGAAACGTGCACTTCGGCGTCCGTTCGCATGACGGAGGCAAGGGCGTTCAGAAAGTCCTGCTGAAATAGCCTGCGCTTGTTATGCTTCTTTTTGGGCCAGGGATCGGGATGCTGGATGAACACTCCCGCCACGGATACTGGAGCGAGCACCTCGCTGATGTCCGCGCCCACCATCATGCGGACGATCCTCACGTTAGGGTGCCTATCGGGGGATATCTTCTTGAGAATGTTGCGGATGCGTTTCTCCCGCGCTTCAAATCCCAGAAAGTTCCACTCCGGATGCTGGAGCGAGTATTGCGAAATGAACTCCCCCTTGCCTGAACCGATCTCCACATACAGAGGTTTTTCGACCCCGAATAATCCCGCTGGATCAAGCCGCGTCTTGGGATCGTCGATCACAAAGTAATCGCGGTCTTCAATCATCTTCCTGCTCGTCCTCTGCCTCTGTTGACTGTGCTTTCCGGTAATCGAATCTCAGCACCACCATGTCTGCCATGGAGAGTCCGAAGGTCACAAACACGAAGATCATCAGCGCGGAAATGAAGGTAGCGGAAAAAGAAGGGATTTGCGTTTCGGGCTTGGCGAGCCAGATCATCAGATGGATGTTCAGAGTCAACAGCGCCGCTCCGATCAGGGAGCAAATCACCATCCGATAGCGCATAATGGCGCGGAGATAGAACAAACGCTGGATCATCAGCGCGAGCAAACCCGCGAACACGAGGTTGGGCAGATAAAAGAAGGTCAGGGACATCCCCGCCGCCTCATGCATCAGCCACGCGAACAACAAGGGCAGAAGTATTGAGGCGATCCAGCCCAGGCTCGTATTCAGGTAATGCAGAAAAAAGGCGGACACGCCAGCCAGGACGCCGATATAAAGAATCCATTCGCGGAATCCGAGCTGAGGGGCTTTCGCCGTTTGCGGGGCTGAAACCCCGTCCGGTCCGTAGATCATCTGCACGGTACTGCTCTGCCCCGCAGGTGTGTTGAGTTTGTCCGCGCCGCTTCCCATCAGGAGAAAGCCCAATAGCGCGGTCAGGATCGGAAGGGCGATCGCGATCAGCGTAATAGCTTTGAAAGGTCTGCCGTTCATTAGCACCTCGTTAGATTTTTATTGACGTTTACAAGTAAGTCCATTTTATGGAAAGTCATCAAAGTGTCAATAGCAAAAGTCTCCGCTGCCTTGGATCAACAAGCGCGGGGGGACAGGCGGCATGGACACGAATCTCGATGATTTTCTGGAGCATTGATGCTGAATATAGTACGCAATTTGCGGAGCAAACTCGCGCGGACCAAGAGCGGATTCCTGGGCAGAATAGCGGAAGCAGTCAGCCTGCGGGGCAAGGTTGACGAAGAACTTATGGAGGAGATCGAGGAAATTCTGCTTCGTTGCGACACCGGCGTGGAAATGACTCAGGTCATCATGGACCATCTGACGGAACGCGTCAGGGTCGATCGCATCACTGACGCGGCGGAAGTCCAGACCGTCTTGCAGGAGATCATGCAGAATATCCTGGTTCAGGACTACGCGGAAGTGGGCGGTCTCTTCGAAGACATAGACGCCAAGCCTTATGTGATGGCATTTGTCGGTGTGAACGGAGTGGGGAAGACCACCAGCATCGGCAAGATTGCCCACAGCCTTGCCCAGCGTGGGAAAAAGGTCATGATCATCGCGGGAGACACCTATCGGGCTGCGGCGATCGAGCAACTCGCGATCTGGGCGGAAAGAGCCGGCGTCGCGATGGTCAGGTCACATCAGGACGCCGATCCCTCCTCGGTTATCTATGACGGGATATCCTCAGCCCAGGCCCGCGGATACGACGTGGTGCTGATCGACACCGCCGGACGCCAGCATACCCGCGAAAATCTGATGAAGGAACTCGGCAAGATCGACCGCACGATCAAGAAACTAATTCCGGAAGCGCCGCACCAGGCCTTATTGGTCATCGACGCAACCACGGGCCAAAACGCCGTTTCCCAGGCTGACAACTTCAACAAGTCCATGGCGCTGACCGGCATAGTCCTCACCAAGTATGACGGCACCTCCAAAGGCGGCATCATTTTCAACCTCAAGCACAAGCTGGGGCTTCCGGTGCGGATGCTTGGCGTGGGAGAGGGCATTGGGGATCTGGAGCCCTTTGACATGAACAACTTTATCGGAGCATTCTTCACAACTGGGGAAACAAGCGAGGAGACATCATGAAAGTCAAAGCCTTGAAAATCATCAATCCCATCCTGTTAGTTCTGTTTCTCATGACCCTGATCTCGATGCTGTTCTACACTTTGGGCAGCGAAAGCTATGCCATGTGGCACATCCACAGATGGTCCGGGATCGTTTTCTTCATTCTGGGGCTGATCCATCTGCTTTTCAACTGGGGCTGGGTGCGGGCTAACTTCCTCAAAAAGAAGAAATAACCGATGCTGCTGCCTAAGGAGCAGGGCGAACAGGCCTCTCTGCGCCTCGGTGAAGTAGCGGGGGAAGCCAACCCGTCAAGCGGCATCCTCACCCTCCGGCAGATCCTGGAAACCGTCTATAAAAGCCTCAGCGAAGGCAGCAAGACGAGTTTCGGCAATCTCTTTTCCCGGATGCAGTATGTGCACGCGGAATTCTCTTTTCCCGCCTCTATCGTGACACAGGTCAACCAGTTGCGCATCCTGGCGAATAAGGTTGCCCACGAAGCTGGCTTTACGGCGGAGG
This sequence comes from uncultured Candidatus Cloacimonadota bacterium, assembly GCA_964550575.1. Lineage (GTDB taxonomy): Bacteria > Cloacimonadota > Cloacimonadia > Cloacimonadales > Cloacimonadaceae > Syntrophosphaera. The sequence goes on along the minus strand of CAZKAA010000027.1, from coordinate 5,647 downwards.
ATAGCGCGCTTCACAGCGGGCTTCTCGCGTTGCGGGATCTGCTCCGCTATCTTGATTCAGAACTCGAGGCTCCAAAGTTGGATGCCTTTCTGGAACAAGTATCCGCTCAACCCTTCCCCGGCTTTGAAACCCGCCCCAAGCGCAGTTTCCTCTGCGTGGTTCTGGGCTGGAAAGCCATAAACGATGAAAGCGGCGGGGGAATCGAGATCAGGGTGTGCGATGATGAAGGCTTCGAGTGCTCTCTCAGCCTCAACGACGCGGAAGGCGATGCAAGGCATTGGAGCGCGCTGGGTAAAACCCTGTGGCAGTATTGCACCCTGAATTGCCTCAACCTGACTGAGATAACCGGCAGGGAGCGCTGCTATCAGAGCAATCCGGCAACCATCATCGTTCTGGAACCTGATTTCCTGCTTGATTCGACCTCCCTCGCGGAGTGCTTCACGAGTGAGGGCGTCAGGCCTGAATACTTCGTTGTCAACCGCCTCCTCCGCGATGCGGCGGGGGAAAGAGCCTTGCAGGGAAACATGATCAACAACATCCTCGACGAGTTGGTCTCGTCCCCCGGGTCAGATTATACCAGCCTGTTCCAAAAATCCCTTGCCCGCCAGCCGATTTCCCTTGCCGCGCAGGGTTTGGAGACCGCGCTCCGGATTTTCAATACGATCAAAGACAGCCATTACGCAAACATCTGCGCATTTGCCGACCAGATCAGGGGCGATTCCATCCAGCTCGAACCCAGCTACATCAGCCCTAAATACGGTCTCCAGGGACGTCTGGACATCCTCCGCCGCAGCAACGGGAAGTACCACATTGTGGAACTCAAAAGCGGCAGGCCTCCCTGGCGCGAAGTCTGGAAGCAGCACCAGATGCAGGTTGTGGCATACAACATGCTTATCCGTGAATGCTACGCGAGAAACTCAATCGGCAGCAGCGGAATTCTTTATTCGGCAGCGAGCGAGGATGGGTTGCGCCATGTCGTGAATACCCGCCAGCTCGAACAGGAACTGATGGCTTGCCGCAACCGCGTGGTGGGCATTCTGCACTCACTCGCTTTCGCTCCCGAAACATTCTTTGGCTGGCTCAAAACCGCGGAGCACATAACCGATACCCCATTCATGCAGAGCAAAATGCAGGGGATCTCAAACACCCTTAACGGCTTGCCCGCATACCAGTATCAGTGGTTCCTGGAGCAGATTCGCCTGCTTTTCCTTGAAATCTGGATGGAGAAGAGCGGCGGGCTCGGCAGGGAAGGCATCTATGGCCACAATTCCCTTTGGCAGGAAAGCAGCGCCGCCAAGAAAGAACGCTACCGCCTGCTGGATTCGCTGCGGGTGGATAGCGCCGGCTTCAGCGAAATCAGATTCGTTCTTGACGGCACGGAGCCTGTCAACGACTTCCGCGTGGGCGACATCGTGGTTCTCTACCGCAAAAGCAGGCCCGTCAACCGGCAGGCAAACCTGCGCGGCCAGATCGCGGCCATGGATTCGGACAATCTCACCATCCGCATCAGGGGCGGGCTCAACCAGGTTGAGGGGGAACTGCGCGACAGCCTGTGGTGCCTGGAGCACGACATTCTGGAGACTTCGCTCTACAGCCCTGTCTCGTCTCTCTTCTCTTTTCTGCAGGCTCCTTTGAAGACCAGGGAGCTTTTTTTGGGAGTGCGCAAGCCGGAGACAGATGTCCCGGAACCGGTTGACGACTCCGAGTTGGAAACCGTGATCGCCAGGATCCTCGCTTCGCGGGATTACCACATCGTACAGGGGCCTCCCGGCACGGGTAAGACCTCAGGCCTGCTTTCCGGATACCTGAAACGGCTCTACGGGGAAACCGACCGCAAGATCCTCATCCTCAGCTTCACCAACCGCGCTGTGGACGAAATCTGCCTGAACCTGCGCAAGAAGGAAATCCCCTTCATCCGCACCGGACACTCGGAAGAGATCGCGGATGAATTGATGGATAACCTCATCCTCGGCAAGCAATATAAAGAAATCAGCGCTCTGCTCCGCGCGAACCGCGTCTGGGTTGCAACCGTCCAGAGCTGCAACGCCTGGCTGAACGATCTGCTCCGCCTGCAGAGTATCGACGAGATCATCATCGACGAAGCCTCGCAGATCCTGGAAAACAGCATCCTGGGGATCATCGCCAAAGCGCCCAAAACCGTTCTCATCGGCGACCAGAACCAGCTTCCTCCGATCAGCAGGCTCAACCAAAGCAGATTCAATCTCAGCGGCGGCGAACTTGACGGGCTTGACTACGACTGGTATTGCCAATCCCTGATGGAGAGATTGTTCCGGGTCTGCCGGGATAAAGGCTGGACGGATTCCTTCACCACGCTGCGCCGCCACTTCAGAATGCACGAAGACATCGCCGACGCCATCCAACCCTATTACGGCGACCAGCTTGTATCCCATTCCGAAAGGCAGCGCGCCCCTTTGCCCGAGCTCAGCCATCCGCTTCTCTCTGCCCGGCTCGCCTGGATTGAGTTTCCCCCCTCCCGGAACGCCTATTACGACCTTCAGCAGGTCAAGGCTGTACTATGCGTTCTAAATACCTTCGTCCAGTTCGGTATTGTTGCCGATCCGGAGAAGGATGTCGGCATCGTTGCCCCGTTCCGGGCGATGATCCACGCCCTGCATGACGCCCTTCCCGCGGAATTCGCCTCCGTCACCATCGATACCGTGGAGCGCTTCCAGGGCTCAGAACGCAAGCATATCATCCTTTGCCTGCCCCTCCACTCCGTCTCCGTCCTTCGCAACATCGAAGCTTTGAACAGCGTAGGCTCGGTCGACCGCAAGCTGAACGTCGCGGTGAGCCGAGCCCAGGAACGCCTGATCGTGCTTGGATGCTCGGAGATCTGCCGCAGATCGCGGTTCTACGATTTATTGTTGGACAAGATTAGCGCTTCGGGCAAAGTGATCCCTTATCGTGAAATCATTGAGGAGTTACCATGAATAAACCCAATCAGCCCAATCAGATCAACATCAAGATCGACGAGAAAGTGGGGGAGGGCACCTACGCCAATTTCTTCGTGATCACCAATTCCCCTTCTGAGTTTATCATCGATTTCGGACGCATCCTTCCTGGCATCCCGGACGCCCGCATCTACACCCGCGTGGTCTGCACCCCCCAACACGCCAAGCAGTTCCTCAACCTGCTGGAAAAGAACATCGAAGGCTATGAAAACCAGTTTGGCGAGATTAAAGTTCAGGGCATGCCGGAGAACAAGCCCGTCGGCTTCAAGACTGAGGGCTGATAGCAGAGACAGAGATCCCAGCCATTTCATCCAGACCAAGCGAGTTGTCATTTCAGCGCTCCAACCCGCTGTCATTCCCGCGCCGGGGTCCCCGACGGACAACTTGTTGGCCGTTGGGGTGGTTCGACCGGGAATCCAGTCTTTTAAAACAAGATCCTCGGGTCAAGCCAGAGGATGACGTACGCTTTGGTCTGGGAGACTGACGGTTATACACAATTCGTGTCCATTCGTGCCATTCGTGGACAATCTTTTCCCTTCCCTTCTCCGCTTTTCCCATTACTCCTCTGCTTTTCTCTGTGTCAAAGTCCCTTCTCCGTGCCTCCGTGTTTCCCACAACCTGTATCCTGGACTGAATTCTGGCCCCCGAACAGGCGAAGCAAAGGCAAGCGCCGCATCCCTTAGCCCAACAGCCAATTATGGCTGTTAGGCGGGATAGTGCCAAGACTTGACCATAATCCCGCGTTATGATGCCTCCATATGTATTGGTTAACGGTTCAGAATGCGGATCTAATGGATAGCCCAATATGCAAAATATCACGATTACACAAGCGGTTGTGAATTCGTAACAGGATGATAGGCAACGATATAGGCTACAAATACACAAATTCACAAATAAACTGCACCACCCACAGCAATACCTGCTGAAAGAGCAAGTGCTGCTTTAAAAATAGTAATATAAAGAAATATAAATATTAAATATATGATATATATAAAATATATATAATAGAAGATAATAAAATCAGGATACATGATATTGGCTGATCTTTCAGCCGGCTGGGGCAGAACTTTTGTGAATTTGTGAATTCGTGGGATAAATGTCTGAAATATATATGTGATACGATTAAACAAGGCTTGTTTATTTGTTGTGTATTTGTGAATTTGTCCGATGTATCTTTGGCAGATATGCTCTGCTCAACCACAAATCCATGAATAAGTTTACTGTATGCGTTGAGGGCAGCGCTAAAACCTGATTGATTTCCCACTGGGCATAGTGGTTGCATAAGAGGATGGGAACGACCGGCAGATGAAGCAAAGAACGTAGTTGACAAAAAACCTTGACGTTTTGTGCTTCAATAAATGTTTGGTTTGATACTGCTAAATACGAGAAGTAATCTAATAATATAGGGAGCGAGAACCCATGAAGAAATTCTCCTGGTTGGTACCGGCATCGATATTGATATTCGTGCTGTTTACCGTCATCTTCCTTTCCCCGCTGGCCGTGGGCAAAAACGACAAGTGGCCCATCAAGCAGAAACTGAACCTCGGCCTGGACCTCAAAGGTGGAACGCAGATCGTTCTGACCTTCCCGGATTCGGTTTCCCAGCAGGATCAACTGGACGCCGTTGACCCGAGCATCGAGATCCTCCGCAACCGCATCGACCAATACGGAGTCGCGGAGCCGACCATCACCAAGATCCAGTCCGGAGACGAAACGGACATTCTGGTCCAATTACCCGGCGTGAGCGGTTCGATGGCAACGAATCTGGTTGGCCAGCAGGCTGTTTTGCAATTCAAGATGGTCGCGCCCAGAGTCGAGGCGGAAGCCTTTGTTGACCAGGTCAACGCGGGCATCCAGGCGAACCTGGACAAGTTTCCCACTCTGAAGAACCTGATCAAGCCCGGCGCCGCCAAGACCGACTCGATCGGCGTGTTCCGCACGATGATCACCGCCAAGCCGCTGACCGAGGACGAGATCGCCTACGAATTCGTGCGCGCAAACGAACTGGACATCTTCCAGGACGTGCTGCGGGATTCGGTTTTCGCGCGGATCAAACCTCCGGAATATGACTTCGCGATGAAGTTTGTGGACGCCGAAGGGCGCGCCCAGGGCGAGAAGCCCTCGATGTATGTCCTGCGCCACACGGCGGAAATGGAAGGCGGGGTTCTGGAAAGCGCCAAGATGCAGATCGGATCCTCGGACTCCGATATGATGGAGATCCGCGGCAAGCCATACATCAGCCTCGTCTTCACCCGCGACGGGGCAGCCCAGTTTGCCAACACCACCACCAACAACATTGGCAGGTCGCTTGCCATCGCGATCGACAACGTGGTCTATTCCGCGCCGCGCATCAATGACGCGATCACGGAAGGACAGGCGATGATCACCGGCATGTTCAGCCGCGACGAAGCCAGATTCCTCTCAATTTTGCTCAACAACAAGAGCCTCTCCAAGCCGCTGGAAACCAAATCCACCAGCCAGATCTCCGCGTCATTGGGAGCCGATAGCATCCGCAGCGGAGTCACAGCCGGTCTGATCGGCATCATCGCCGTGATTCTGTTCATGCTGTTCTATTACAAGGTTTCGGGATTGGTCGCGGACTTCGTGCTCGTGTTCAACGTTGGCTTCATAGATCGGAAGAGCGTCGTGTAGGGAAAGAGTGTAGGATAGGGTGT